>NZ_JBIAMW010000008.1:0-439707 GCF_042874315.1 Nocardia sp. NPDC004068 | reverse complement strand
TCGAGCGAATGTGTGAGTTGGCGCTTCACATCCTGCCGCCGAAGACCCGCCCTCTTCTCAACCACCCACCGTCATCAACGTCACGACCCACAACATCTAGCGCTACAACATTGCAGGTCAAGAAGTGTGCTCCCCGCACGCGCGGGGATGAGCCCTCCGTGCGCGGAAGAAGCCCCGTCAGAAAAGCGTGCTCCCCGCACGCGCGGGGATGAGCCCTTCTGGTTGAAGTTCTCCTGGACCTCGGCCCAAGTGCTCCCCGCACGCGCGGGGATGAGCCCGTCAGCCGGGGGCGGTCTTCGACCCCTTGCAGGCGCTCCCCGCGTGCGCGGGGATGAGTCGATTGCCTCCCGGTTGTGTACCGGATTGTCGTGTCGATGCTCATACTGGACTGTTCGGCATCGAGAAGTCGCACCGCATCGAGGATCGGGGAGAGCAGACATGGATGACGCTCAGATGGCGATGGATCTTGACGTACAGATCGACGATACGAGCCGCGCGTGGCTCGATTGGGTCGAGCCGACTCGGCAGGCCGCACAGGTGCAGAAGTTCCTCGAGCGAGTAGGTTTGCGTGACATTCCTGCCCAGCCATGGCCGGAGGATTCGGTCGAGGTGAGGAGACTCGATCCGGTTGCGGAAGAACTGTTTCCGAATTGGGAGACAGCGACGGCTCCTGAGTCTGCGGATCTCACTGACGCGTTCGTGTGTTTCATCGGTGAATGCTTTGGGCGCTGGGCCCACGCCAAATGGATCAATTACGAGTGGTTTGGGCGTGAAAATTCGTTCTACGAACGGATCAATCCTGCACTGGAATTCGACACATTTGACGAAGATGTGGAAACTGCCTTCGGTCTGGTGAGAAGCATAATCGAGTACAACAGGGAAGATCACGACGGAATGTTTTCGCGGGCGGCTGCGATCTTCCGCGAGTACGTCGGCTACGTCGAGGAAAAACGGCACGACGATGCGGGCTTGTGATGCCTGACCTCGCCACCTGGAAACTTTCTGATCCAATGGGTTCGCATCGGGGGGCCGGCGATGGCGGATGGTTACGACAGAGACCGTGAAGGCGTCGAGCCGCATATACGTGGCAGAATATTCGAGCTAGGGGTAGCTCTCTTCTTTCGTGATCGCGAGAACGGATACGTTCGGCAATCTCGCATATACGAAAGCAGCGAGGGACGGATTCGATTCGACCATATCAAGATCGAACAAGGGCGAACCTACACCATCGAGGACAAGTCGGGCAGGATCGAGGGTAGGAAAGACGAAAAGCAACTCAAAGCCCTCAGAGAAATTCTCGCCAAAGACCCTCGCCACTCGCATTTGCTTCGCTCCGTCGAAGGCGAGGCCGTGTCGAAGGAGGTCCGAACACTGATCGATGGCCTGGCCAGAGATTTTCCAACTCAGTTCGCGCACCAGGTGATCTCGCGCGCCGATGCCCGCGAAATCTGGGCCCGCGGACGAGCTCTGGAGAAGGGGCAGCAGCTCGAACTGCCTGGAGTTGGGGAGCTGGCCCGCCAATCCCGCGACGTCGGGAGGAACGCCGAGAAGCGTAAGGGGGTCCAACAGGCTCTGGCGTTCGCGCGATCGCTGGCTGTGGCGAAGCAGCAGGCGCGGACACAACAGGCGCTCGCCCAGGCTGTCGAGACGAAGAATCAGCAGCTCGACCAGGCGCAGAAGAGTGCGCTGGTCGTCGATGCCGCGGATGTGCAGCAGGCCCACCATGCCGCGTCCCAGCAACTGGACAAAGTCCGTTCGGCAGAGAAGGCGAACACAAAGGACATGCTCGCCGCGATCGGAGTCACCGGAGAGCATGCGCGGGCGATGGAGGAGATCCTTGCTCAGGGACGAGAGAACCAGCGTCAAAGGCTCGTTCAGGGCATCGAGGCAGTCGGGAAGGTGGCCGCGCGGGAAGCGCGCGCACAGCTGGCGCGGCAGCAGGCTGCCGAGTTCCAACGCCGACAGCGCGAGCTGGCTCGGCAGCGCGGCTACGCGCCGGAACTGCAGGCCATCATGGAGCTGATGAACCAAGGCAGACCCGCGCCGGGCGTCTCACTCCCCGGTGCGCCCGACGAAGTTCCCGAGGTTCAACGAGGCGGGCGTGCCGCCGAGCGCGCACTCGAACTCCGCAAGCAACAGGGGCTTGGGATTGAGAAGGCCGGATGACCCTGGTCAGGCTATCGGAGCGGGTTCCTCAGCGGCTCGGCGGCGAGGAGGCATTGCAGATTTGGCCGCCGCGCTGGAGTAGCTGCGGCTGGTGGTCACCTGCAGCGGGGACGGGCAGGCCGTGGGTCCGACCTCGTCGGATGGTCTCGGGCATCGGCTCGCCGAGATGCTCGGCGGGGTGTCCAGGCAACGTGTTCTCGGCGATTCGTGCAAACCCCTGTCTGCATCGGATAGGGGTCGAATCTGCGGGTGCCATGACCCAAGATCACTTGCTCGACTTCGAACAGTAGGGCCGCGATCGTGCTGTGCGCGATTCGCCCGGCTGAACAGGTGGCTACGCTGGCAATCGGGCATGAGGGCCGTCGGCTGAAAGTGAATAAAATTGTCTACTGAAGGCTGAAACACCGCAGGTCAGCAAGTGTGCTCCCCGCACGCGCGGGGATGAGCCCATCGCGCACAGCAGGTTCGCCAGGATCATCGGGTGCTCCCCGCACGCGCGGGGATGAGCCGTCCGGCGTGTGGCGACATTTGGAACGACACGAGGTGCTCCCCGCACGCGCGGGGATGAGCCCCGCCAGGACTGCGACAGGTACAGCCGCCGGTCGTGCTCCTCGCACGCGCGGGGATGAGCCCCGGTCGTGGCCAGCATCGCCGCCTGTAACAACGTGCTCCCCGCACGCGCGGGGATGAGCCCCAGTTCCATCCATCCGGGGAATGGAACTCGTCGTGCTCCCCGCACGCGCGGGGGGATGAGCCCGGCTGCGCCGACCCGGCCCGTGGTCGTCGAGATGTGCTCCCCGCGCGCGGGGATGAGCCCGAGTCTGTGGGTCGGTCAGGCGAGGATCGGCACGGCGGTCGTCGGCAGGTCCGCGCGGCGGTCGTTGACACCACCGCGCGGACCGGGGCGTTATGTCGATGCCGCGTTTCGGAGTTCGGGGATGGCGGATTCGTAGCGGGCGATCTCGGCGGGCCGTTCGAGGTAGAGGTCTCCGACGTGTTCCTCGATGTGGACGATCGGCGGTTGGGTCATGCGGGATTTCGGCATCATCGGGAACTCCAGCAACGAGAACGAGCCGAGCAGGGCGCCGACGTGATTGCGGGTGGTGAAGGGGACGACCCGGATCGACACGTTGGGGCGGTGATCGAGCTCGGTCAGGTGGTGGAGTTGTTCGGCCATCACGGCGGGGCCGCCCCATTCCTCGCGCAGCGCGGCCTCCGAAACGAGGATCTCGGCGGTGAAGTCCGGATCATCAAGGCGAACTTGGCGTTTCAGCTCACGGTGGACGCGTTCCTCGATCTGGTCGGTGGGGGCATTGGGGGCGTCGGTCCAGGCCACCGCACGGCTGTATTCGGGAGTGCGGACCAGGACGGGCAGGCGGATGACCGCCCACGCCGCCAAGCGGACGGCTTGCTCCTCGAGCGCGATGCAGGGATCGAAATCGGGGATTTCCCGATCGAGAAGTGGCTGCCACCAGCCGCCGCCCCGCTCGGCGGTGCGGCGTGTTTCGCAGGCCAAGGCCAGGATCAGGCGACGCTCCTCGTCGGACACACGGTAGAGGTTGCACAGGGTGTTCATGTAGAGGTCGCTCGCCGAGCGGACGGACAACCCTTCCTCCAGTCGGCCCATCGTTTGGGGGGAGATCCCGAGGACGCGGGCCGCGGCTGCCTGGCTCACGTCTGCTCGGTCCCGCAAGGCGCGCAGTTTCTGGCCGAGGGCGCGTCGCGCGAATGTCGAACCTTCAGCAGGCATTTCGTCTCCTTGGATCGTTGCAGGGTGGTTGGCTCAGTCAGAAAGCGGTGTCGGATTCACCGGTATCGGGTGCCGGTGGAACCGGCTCGTGGTCGGGTTCCGAGGCGGATGCCCGTGGTCACGGTGAGGCAGAGCAGAGCGTCGAAGCTCAACCGTTCGGCGGCGGTCGGTTCTGTCTGCCAGATGTGGGCGTCATCGGCTGGGCCCGGCAGCGCGATGGGCGCTCCGGGCACCGTGCGGATCGCGGAGACGCGGGGGTGCGCGTCGAGGATCGCGACCGACCGCACATCACCCACGACCGCCGGAGCGGTCACGAAAGTCACTGCGCCGGTGTGGATGTTGCGAATCTCGGGCGTGTTGAGCTGCCGTCGGATGAGTTCAACATGGACCTGTTCGGCGAGGTGTTCCGACATCTGGATCGCGTCCACTCGGCCCGCGGGGGTTGTGATCAGGTTGTGGGCGTCGACGCGGGCGTCGAAGCCGTGCTCGCGCCGATACCGGGCGGCGTGCTCGCAGGCGTCGGCAATGATGTGACACAAGGTCATGGTGTAGTTCTCCCGGTGGTACGGTGGCGTTCGCGCGGACGCCCCGTGCAGCGTGAAGGGGCTAGCGCGAGCACCACCGGTGCCGAATTCCTTACGCGCCCTTATCCCCTCCGGAAGGGCACGCTGGGTTACTGCTCCTCGGTGTCGTCGTCGGGTCCGCGCATGGATGTTCACCTCCTCTCGGTAGGGTTTGGGCGCGCCGTCCACATTGGTCGCGAAATGCTTTCGGCCCGAACGACTTTGAGGTGCCGCCTATCGCAGCGAACCCCAATCATGCTGGCGCTCCGGGGCTCGCGACCTGGAGCCTTGTTCAGATCCCTGGGGGTGTCACCAGGACAGAGCAAGCGACTGCATCCACTCAACGGCTCGTAGGCGAAGACTGTGGACACCCGCATCGCGTACATACAGATCGCGGTCATGATCCGAACCAGGCATTGCTACAACACCTTCGGCCAACCGTGGTTCGTTCATCGGAGGTGCCGCTGGGCCGGACAGCGGCAACCGAAGCCGTTGCGGCACAAAAACAGCGCCGCGATATCCGAAAATCACGCGACCTGGCAGGTGCCACAGATTGCCCCTGTTCGCGGGCTCGTGTTCGCCCTCAGCCGCCGTCCCCGAGCGCGGGTAGTCGCAATGATCGGCGGGTGAGTTCAGTGGTGAGATCGGTGTAGCCATCGACCAGTTCCGCCAGCCGATACCAGGCCGCGTGCACCTGCGGGTCCTGGGAGAGGTCCGCCGTCATCAAAAGGTGGTAGGCGTGGACCTGCAATCGGGCCAGGCGGTCGATCACCGCGCCGAGGGATTCGGTATGCATCCGCGCGCCGCCGCGCGGCACCGGCAGGTGGTCGGCCGCCCACGTATCGACAGCGAGAACCAATTCTACTCGGGGACAACAACACTGGGTCTCACACGTCGGCATCGTCTGGTACAGGGTGCCGAAGTCGGCAGCGAGTTCGAGGACCGGATGCCTACCGATGTGGTGCCCGCGGATCGCCGTACACAGCTCCTCCGCGGAGGGCAGCACGTGCGGCCGCGAATCGTACGGGATGAAGTTCATGGTTCACCTGCTCTCGCATCGAGCGGGGAGTGGACGGAGTTGCTCACGGACGAGTGCGAGCACAGCGGAGCGCGAGGGCGGCGACATGCCCTTGGTCGGTGGTGACGCCCACAGCCAGCCGGTCGCGTGATCGCTCACCGGCAACCAGATCCGCTGTCCGGCATCGAGTACACGCACTCCGCGCGCCGCGAGCGCATCCAGCGCGCTCCGGGCGAACGCCCGGCCCCGGGTCGTGGAGACCACGAAGACCCAGTCCGCTATCGGGTGCGGGTAGGTCACGACCATCACCGCACCTCCCGCCGTACGGCGGTCTGTCCCGAATCGGCTGCGGGCAGGCCGTTTTCACCGAGTGACCACAAGCGGGCCGCCGAGTTGCCCATGGTGGCCAGCCCGACCAGCTCGAGCACGGTCAGCCCCAGCGCCGCCGCGTCCCGGCGAAACGTGTCCAGTTCGTCCGCGACCCGCAGCGCGGCCTGGGCTTGCTCCCGCGACAATGTGCGACCGGGGAGGAAGCTCACCACCCATCTACCCTGACCGACGCTGCGGGCCAGCTGCCCGGTCCTCCCGCTCACCAGCGGAGACGTAATGCCGTGGGGTTTGGGCATGTTCTTCCGCCCCCGTCGTGCCGCTGGCGATCGCCGCGTCGCCGCTCGCCTGGTCTGGCCTGCCGCCTGCTTGTGCGGTATCGGCGAGGAGTCGAGAACGAGCCGTGTCATAGCCACCCCTGCGTCTGTGCTCGGTGTCCCCGGAGGGAGCGCCTATGCTTGTTGTGATGCTTACATTTAAGTGTAACGCGAAGGATGATGTCATGAATACTGCTGATTTTGATGAGGTAGTTTGTCCGCAGGAGGCTGACAGCGAGGGAGGGGAACCAGTGCGCGACGATCGTTCCGATCCCTCGGCGCTGCGCTTCCTCGTCGGCCACGATCTGCGGGCGGCTCGCGAACAGGCGCATATCAAGCAGGCCGACGCGGCCAGGCACATCGGTTGCACGCCAGCGAAGCTGAGTTACATGGAGAGCGGCAAGACGCAGCAGGCTCCCGACGAGGTCGCAGCGCTGCTCCGCTTCTATGGGGTCAAGGTCGAGGACGTCGAGCGGACCGTCACGCTGGCAGGACGAGCCGACCACGGTACCTGGTGGGCACCGTTCGGTGAGGTTCTGCCGGACTGGTTCAAGACGTTCGTCGGGTTGGAGGGCTTGGCGTCGAGGCAGTTCGAGTACGCGGACAAGGTATTGCCGGGTCAAGTGCAGACGGCGGACTACGCGACCGCGCTCCTCGGTGACAGCCTGCACATCCCGAAAATGGACCTGGCGCAGTCGGTTCGGGCGCGGATGGCCCGTCAGCGGGTTGCCGAAACCGACAATCCGCTACAGCTCAGCGCGGTCGTCGAGGAGGCGGCCCTCGATAGGCCGGTCGGAGGTCCTCGGGTTATGCGTGAGCAGCTCGAACACGTCCTCAGGCTGATGGAGAGGGACAACGTCGAGTTGCAGGTCATGCCCACCCGAGTCGCGGTGCACGACGGTCTGCCGGGCTCGTTCATCGTCCTCGATTTCGCGGAGGCGCGAGGGATCGCGTACGTCGAGTACCACACGGGCGCGCTGTATCTCCAGGATCGCCCGCAAGTAGACTTGTACTCGCTTGCCGCCGAGCAGATCCGCCAGAAGGCGAGCTCGGTCGAGGATACGACCGCAGCGATCGAGCGCCGCATCTCGCAGTACAAGGACATGGAGTAGCAATGAGCACCGACATCCGCCGAGGCTGGCGGAAGAGCACCTTCAGCAACAACGGTGGTGCCTCGTGCGTCGAGGTCAACTTCGTCGGCAACCAGGTCCTTGTACGAGACAGCAAGTACCTGCGGGACTCGGCCAACGATCCCGCTACCCAGCCGGTGCTCTCGATGTCCGCCACCCTCTGGCCGAGCTTCTGCACGCACTCCATGAATCCGACGTCGGAGAGCGATGCGACCGGCTTGCCTCGTATCGTGCGCCATGCGGATGGCCATGTCTCTGTCACAAACGACGACGCATCCGTCGAGCTGGTCTTCACGCCGGATGAATGGACGGCGTTCATCGAAGGAGTTCGCGCCGGGGAGTTCGACCTCCTGACGGTATAGCTGTCCCGGCGGCGACTCCGTTGTCCAGAAACGCCGCCCGGCCGCGCACAACGCCCGAACGGATGCGTTTGTCACCTACGGGCCAGATGTTCAGATTAGGCAAGGCGCGCAAGATCTTTCGGGCTCGCGGGATTCACCATGTCGGCAGATGCGGTGCGGAGCGGTGATCGGTTCGCCGTCATGCTCAGCGCGGATGAGAAGACTGTTGGCCTGGTTCTGGCCACCTACAGAGCCCCGAGGACTTGGTCGCCGATCCCGATACCCAGTTGACCCCGGGCTCGATCACCGCACTTGTGGAGACAGCGAATTTCTGTCGGACATTCGACGTAGGGTCGCGTCTCGACACGCCGAGGTTCTCGACACACCGATTATCCGGCCGCTCGAACGAAAGTGAATGAGATTCTTCTGATGGCGCTGCATCACTACAGGTCATCAAGTGCGCTCCCCGCACGCGCGGGGATGAGCCCTCCTCGCTGTTGGCGGCCGGGTCGGTCATGTAGCGCTCCCCGCACGCGCGGGGATGAGCCCAAATTCGCCGAAGCCGCCGCCCTGGTGGTCGGCGCGCTCCCCGCACGCGCGGGGATGAGCCCTGACCGAGACCGACCTGAAGGAAACCCGATGAGCGCTCCCCGCACGCGCGAGGATGAGCCCATCGACCGCGCCCTCGCTCCCGCCTCGCACCGGCGCTCCCCGCACGCGCGGGGATGAGCCCTTGCCGAACGTATCGATCGACTTCTCAAGGAAGCGCTCCCCGCACGCGCGGGGATGAGCCCGTGTGGATCGGCACGAGCGTCGAGTCGCAGCGGCGCTCCCCGCACGCGCGGGGATGAGCCCTCCGCAGCATCACCACGAAGCTGTGGCGCTACGCGCTCCCCGCACGCGCGGGGATGAGCCCCGCAAATCCCTCTCGCCACGGGCCTCGAGGTCGCGCTCCCCGCACGCGCGGGGATGAGCCCGGTCCGGCGGGGTCGGTGAGGGTGCGGAGCAGGCGCTCCCCGCACGCGCGGGGATGAGCCCGTGCAGGTCTCGCTTCTGGCGTCCATCTCCGGGAGCTCCCCGCACGCGAGGGGATGAGCCCCCGTCCGCGGGTGTGGAGCAGTGGCGTTCCCTGTGCTCCCCGCACGCGCGGGGATGAGCCGATCTGCCTCGAAGCGCGCGTCATCGCGGTCGAATGCTCCCCGCACGCGCGGGGATGAGCCGTGGGCGGAGCGGGCCGGGGACGAGTGGCCGTGGCGCTCTCCGCCCGCGCGGGTATCAGCCCAGCGAATCCTCCAGGTGCGCAGCGAGTTCCGAGTGCTCCCCGCACACGCGGGGATACGTAACCATCACAGCGTCGCCTCGTACCCGTGGATTCGTGTCCTCAGCCCTGGTCACGGTCAGTGTGCCTCTGCCGCAGACTCATTCACGACTGGCGGTTCGACGGCAGACGCCCCCGACGACGCGGGTCCGTCTTGCTTACGGTTGTGCCCGGAAGACCGGCGCGACAGGGGGGAGTCCGTTCGGCCATGGAGGTCTGGACAAGCCGAGGCGTTCTCGAGGGTGGCACCTCAGCGAAGCTTTACAGGGGCGTATCGGCGGGCAGCGAAGCGAGGGCCTCAGCCGGGACCGGGATGAGCAAAGAGGGAGCCAGGGGCCCTGGGGTAGCAGCGGTGGCTACGTATGGGGCCTTCCGATGCTTCGGGCAGGAGGCGACGAGTATCGCGGCGGACGGTACGGAACGGGCAGGAGGAGAAGAGAATCAGCAAGCGCGCACGCGGCCGGGCTGCCGGGTGGGGCGGGCGTGGAAAACATGGTGTGACAGACAACACGTACCCCCCAGACCGGCCCGTTCACCCTATTCTCATGGCACACCGCCTGCTACGTCCGCCATCATGGGACTGTGTCCGACATCGTGCGCCGTAGTTCGTCTCGTAATGCCAAGCTGGCCAAGATTCCGCTGGGTATCGCTGGGCGGGCTGCTGTGGGGTTCGGGCGGAGGCTTGCGGGAGGGGACAAGCGGGAGATCAATGCGCAGCTGAATCAGAAGGCGGCTGAGCAGTTGTTCACCGTGTTGGGTGAACTCAAGGGTGGGGCAATGAAATTCGGGCAGGCGTTGTCGGTGATGGAGGCGGCGGTGCCCGAGCAGTTCGGGGAGCACTACCGGGAGGCGCTGACCAAGTTGCAGGCCGCCGCGCCGCCGATGCCGAGTGCGACCGTGCATCGGGTGCTCGATCAGCAGTTGGGTACGGGGTGGCGGCAGCGGTTCCGGGAGTTCGACGACACACCGGCCGCCTCGGCCAGTATCGGGCAGGTGCACAAGGCGGTGTGGTCGGATGGGCGCGAGGTCGCGGTGAAGGTGCAGTATCCGGGCGCGGACGACGCGCTGCGGGCCGATCTGAAGACGTTGAACCGGGTGTCCGGGATGCTGGCCTCTATTTTGCAGACCGGGGACGTCAAGCCGGTCCTCGCCGAGCTCACCGAGCGCATGGAGGAGGAGCTCGACTACCGCATCGAGGCGAGCAATCAGCGCGCCTTCGCCAAGGGCTACGACGGCGATCCTCGTTTCGTGGTCCCGAAGGTGGTGGCCAGCGCGCCGAAGGTGATCGTGACCGAATGGCTCGACGCCACCCCGGTCTCGGCGATCATCGCGCGCGGCAACGCCGACCCCGAGGGCACCCGCGACCTGCGTAACCATGTCGCGCTGCGGATGGCCGAATTCCACTTCTCCTCCCCCTCGAAGGTCGGCCTGCTGCACGGTGATCCGCATCCGGGCAACTTCATGCTGCTCCCGGACAAGCGCCTCGCCGTCATCGACTACGGTTCCTGCGCCCCGCTGCCCGACGGTTTCCCGCCGATCCTGGGCCGGATGGTCGCCCTCGCGGTCGAGGACCGCTACGAGGAACTGACCACCCTCATGTACGAGAACGGCTTCGTCCTGCCCGGCAAGACGGTCAGCCACCAGGAGATCGCCGACTTCCTGCGCCCGTTCGCCGACCCGATCCGCACCGAGACCTTCCACTTCACCCGCCGCTGGATGCAGCGCGTCGCGGGCAAGGCCACCGACATCGGCAGCCCGGAGATGAAGACGTCCTGGTCGCTGCAACTCCCGCCCGAACACGCCATGGTCTTCCGCGTCCTGATGGGGTCGATCGGCATCTGCGCCCAACTCGACGCCGAGGTTCCCTTCATGCGCCTGATGCAGGACTGGGTGCCGGGCTATGCGGAATACCGCAGCGCCAGTTGAGTTTTCGCCCATCCAGGAGCCGAATCAGCAAAAAGGCCGAGCCCCGCATCTGTACAAAGATGCGGGGCTCGGTCGTGTTCGCGTGCGTGCGGGGTGACCATTACGCCACGGCCACCTTGCGCGGGCGGCCGCGGGGCCGCTTGCGGGCGATGACGACACCCTGGTCGAAGATCTCCCCACCCCAGACGCCCCAGGGCTCACCGCGATCCAGCGCGGCGGCGAGACAGCCCTTGCGGATCGGGCAGCTGGCGCAGAGCGCCTTCGCCTCCTCCAGCTGGGCGGGGCTTTCGGCGAACCAGAGGTCGGGGTCGCCGACTCGGCAGGGCAGGGTGAGCGCGACTCCACGGGTGCGGGGGGTCGAGGCCACGGTCGGACGGCATGTCACGCGAGAGATGGTCGCGGTCGACACGTCTTGCTCCTTCAGCTCGTGCAGCGGTCGTTGGTTGGTCCACGAAACCGGTGCCGGTGGCTGAAGTGCCTTGAATCTCTGGCCACGGTTTCGCTTCTTGCGATCCGTGGCCAGGAGGCTGGGGGAGGTTATCCCCTACCTGAGTCGGTGACGACTCCTGATCACGGTCGCTGGGCGTGCGTTGCGGAAGCGGGCTGCCGTCGGGTGGACGACCGCCTCATCGGCGCCGATGAATGCGTCGGCATGGATCGGGTGCCAGCTCCGCATGGGCTTGTCCGTCATGACGACATACTTCGGCCCGTGCTGTTCGGTTCCGAAGATGCGTACGGCGGACAGACCGGTCCCCTGCATAGCGAGGACCCCCCGGGAGGCAGGCACACACGAATTCGCCGACGCCGCAACGCCGAACGACGCGATATTGATGATCCCGTTCATCGGTCTGCCTCCCTCCTTACTCGTATCCGTTTTCTCGGTGTGCGCGCCGGAGTGACCCGGTGCGTGAACCCCACCCTACGGGGGGCGATCACAACCGCACAACCTATTTTTCACCAGGGGTTTTGTGGTCTTGCGCGCTGCTGTGCGACCGCACTATCGCCAGCACGTCGGCACCGAACTGCCCGAGCTTCTTGGCGCCGATGCCGGGAATGGCGACCAGGGCGCGGTCGTCGGCGGGCAGTTGTTCGGCGATGGCGGTGAGCGTGGTGTCGCTGAACACGACGAAATGCGGCACCGACAACTCGTCTGCCTTCTCCCGCCGCCATTCGCGCAGCGCGTCGAGCAGGACCGGGTCGAGGTCGGCCGGGCAGCGCGAGCAGCGGCCCAGCATGGTCGACTTGGTGCCGAGCAGCGGCCGGCCGCAGATCCGGCACGTCGGATGGGCGCGCGCGGGCCCGCGCCGATCGCCGGCGGCGTGCGCGATCCGCGAGGCCGGGGAGTCCTCCGGAATGAGCCCGTTCAGAAAACGACTGCGCCGCCGCGACTTTCGGCCGCCCGCGGCCCGCGAGAGGGCCCACGACAGATGCAGATGCTCGCGCGCGCGGGTCACGCCGACGTAGAGCAACCGCCGCTCCTCCTCCAGCGCGGCCTCGTTGCTCACCGTGCCGTTGTCGCCGAGGACGTGCGCGATCGGCAGCGTGCCGTCGGCCAGCCCGACCAGGAACACCGCGTCCCATTCCAGGCCCTTGGCCGCGTGCAGCGAGGCCAGCGTGACGCCCTGCACGGTCGGCGGATGCCGGGATTCGGCGCGGCCCGCGAGTTCGCGCAGCAGGCCGGACAGGTCGAGTTCGCCGTCGTGCGTGGTCAATTCCTCGGTGAGCTGGACCAACGCCACCAGCGAGGCCCAGCGCTCGCGGGCCTGGACGCCGCTGGGTTCGGTGGCGGTGAGGCCGAGGCGGGCCAGCGCGGCGCGCACGAGGGTGACCAGTTCGGGGCCGCGGGCGTCGGGCAGATCCTCGCGGGAGGCGGTCTGGCGCAACGCCTGCACGGCCTGGCGGACCTCGGCGCGCTGGAAGAAGCCCTCGCCGCCGCGCACCTGGTACGGGATCTCGGCCTCGGTGAGCGCCTGCTCGTACGCCTCGGACTGGGCGTTGATGCGATAGAGCACCGCGATCTCCGCCGCGGGCACACCCTTGCGGATCAGCCGGGCGACGGCCTTGGCCACGGCCGCCGCCTCGGCGGGCTCGTCGTCGTATTCGGCGAACGACGGTTCGGGTCCGTCGGGGCGCTGCCCGATCAGCTGCAACCGGGTGCCCGCGATACGGCCGCGCGCGGCCCCGATCACCCGGTTGGCCAGCGAGACCACCTGCGGCGTCGAGCGATAGTCGCGTTCGAGGCGGACCACCACCGCGTCCGGGAAGCGCCGCGAGAAGTCCAGCAGGAAGCCGGGACTCGCGCCGGTGAAGGAGTAGATGGTCTGATTCGCGTCGCCGACGACGGTCAGATCGTCGCGGCCGCCGAGCCAGGCGTCGAGCACCCGCTGCTGCAACGGGGTGACGTCCTGGTACTCGTCGACCACGAAACAGCGGTAGCGGCCGCGGAACTCCTCGGCGACGGCCGGATAGTCCTCGAGCGCGGCGGCGGTGTGCAGCAGCAGATCGTCGAAATCCAGCAGCAGGCCGTCGGCGGAGGTCTTGAGCTCCTCGTATCCGGCGTAGACGTCGGCGACTTTGGTTGCGTCGTAAGGGGTTTCGCGGCGCAGCCGGGCCACGGCGGCGGCGTAGTCCTCCGGGGCCACCAGCGACGCCTTGGCCCATTCGATCTCGCTGGCCAGGTCGCGCACGCTCTCGGTGGCGGTGGACAGGCCCGTCCGGTTGGCCGCCTGCGCGACGATGGGGAACTTGCTGTCGACCAGCCGCCACGGCACGTCCCCGACGACCTGCGGCCAGAAGTAGCGCAGCTGGCGCAGCGCGGCCGCGTGAAAGGTGCGGGCCTGCACGGTATTTGCCTCGCCGCCCAGGCCCAGCGCGCGCAGCCGGGTGCGCAACTCCCCCGCCGCGCGGGCGGTGAAGGTGACGGCCAGCACCTGGTCGGCGCGGACGTGCCCGGTGGTGACCAGATGCGCGATGCGGTGGGTGATGGTGCGGGTCTTGCCCGTTCCCGCGCCCGCCAGCACGCAGACCGGCCCGCGCGGCGCCCGCACGGCGGCGGCCTGCTCGGGATCGAGTCCATCGAGCCGGACCTGGGGGGAGGAGGTCGGGGCGGGCACGTGCTCCATAATGACAGCGGGGTCCGACAACTCGCGGCCGCGCCCGTTACTGTGCGCGCATGGCCTCCGACACGCCGGACAACGACACCCTGCGGCACGAGCGGCGCGCGACCTGGATGGAGTTGTTCTTCGATCTGGTGGCGGTCGCGGGCATCGGGCAGCTCACCCATGTGCTGCACCACGGTCCGACGATCGGCGAATTCGCCCTGTACGCCCTGCTCTACCTCGCGTTCTGGATCGGCTGGGCGAGCGTGACGCTCTACGGCGACATCGCCTACGACCACATCCGCCTGCCGCTCATGTTGGCGGCCATGCTCGGGCTGGGCGTGATGGCCGCCGCCGTGCCGGGGATGCCGGATCGGCACGCGACCGCCTTCGCCGCGGTGTACGTCGTCGTGCGCATCGGGTTGTCGCAGGTGTGGGGCCGCGGGCGGATCGTGGTCGACTGGCCGAACGCGCAGCTGACCGGTGGCGTGTTGCCCTGGATCGTGTCGCTGTGGGTGCCCGAGCCCTGGAAGTTCTGGCTGTGGGCGCTGGGCCTGGCCATCGATCTGTGGGGCATGTTCGCGGTGTCCGGCGAGCGCATGATGGCCGGGGCGCAGGAGGCGTTCGACCGCCGGTTGCGCCGCTCGCACCGCTTCGAGGGCGTCGAGATCCCGAAACTGCAAGCGCTGCACGTGGATCCGGAGCATCTGGGCGAGCGGCTCGGGCTGTACGTGATCATCGTGCTGGGCGAGGGGGTCATCGGAATCATCGCCGCGATCGGCGGGGTGGCCTGGAACGCGCGCGTGCTGAGTCTGGGTTTCGGGGCGTTCGTGATCCTGACCGGACTGTGGGCGCTCACGCTGACCTACGGTTTCATCCCCCGGCTGATGAGCGGGGACACCGCTCCCGACGCGGTGCCCCGGCAGCATCTGCTCGCCGCGCACTGCCTGCTCACCGGAGCCATCGCCACCATCGCGGCCGGGCTGAGCCTGGTGCTGTCCCATCCGGACGGTCATCTCGGGGCGGGCGTGGGGTGGGCGTTGTGCGGCGGGGCGGCGGCCTACTTCCTGTTGACCGCCCTCGGCGGGGCACGCAGCCGGGACGGGTGGCGGTGGACGCTGACCTGGCCGCTGCCGGGCGCGCTGGTGGCCGTCGTGCTCGGCGCGTTCGGTCCGCGTCTGGATCCGCTGTGGCTGGTCTACGGGATCGTGCTGACGATCGGGTGGGCGCTGGGGTGGGAGTATCGGCGGACCCGGAGCTGACCCGTCATCGATCGCGTAGGCGGCGCAGCGCGGTGGCGAATTCGCCGGTGTTTCCGCCGAGCGGGGCGAAGAATTCGCGATCGCAGGTCTCCACCGCGACAATGGCGCGATTGGCCAGGGCCACACCGGCTTTCGTGGGCGCCAGCGCGCGGGCGCGGCGATCGTGCGGGTGCTCGCGGCGTTCGACCAGGTCCTTCTGTTCCAGGGCGCGCAGCACCTGGGAGGTCATCATCGGATCGGTCGCGGCCTGGGCGGCCAACTCCCGTTGCGTGACGGGCTCGCCGCCGGAGTGTTCGGCGAGCCAGGTCAGCGCGGCCAGCAGGACGAACTGCACGTGCGTGAGGTCGAACGGGGCCAGGGCCGCGCGCTGGGCGGCCTGCCACCGATGGGTCACCTGCCACAGCAGCAGGCCGGGGCTGTGGTCCGGATGGGCGAATCCCGTACGCAGCCCGGCCTTTCGGTCCGGGATCACACGCCGACCATAGCGCGGGAGATCATCCCGTAGTCGTGCTCGCTCAGTTCGACCACGCCGCGCCGCAACACGATCCCCCAGTTCGGCACGCTGGTCAGGTCGAGGTCGGCGCGCAGCGCGTCGATCGGAACCTCTTGCGCCCCAGCCCGATACGACACCGATCGCCGCCACGGCCGGAAGCAACCGCCCTGGTCCTCGGCCTGCCAGACGGGCACGTCGTCGATCGTGCCGATCGCGGTGAACGATTTGACCGGCGCGCCCGCGCGCATGCCGGTGCGCGGCGAGTAGTACACCAGCCCGTCGCCGGGGCGCATCCGCTCGACGGCGGTGCGCTTGCCGTGGTTGGCCTGGGCGATGCCGAGTTCGACACCGCGTTGGACGTGTTCTCGCGATACCACCGCGAGCCAGTACTTGGTCATGGATTTAGTATGCGCGCTTACTAAATCCAGCGCAAGGCCCGGAACAGAACTCGACGCGACGCTGTTTCACAGACCGTGACAGCTACCGACCTGACCATGTACTCCACCACCTGGTGCGGCTACTGCCGACGCCTGAAGAAGCAGCTCGACGAGGCCGGGATCAGCTACGACGAGGTCGACATCGAGCAGGACCCCGCCGCGGCCGAATTCGTCGGCAGCGTGAACGGCGGCAACCACGTGGTGCCCACCGTGAAGTATCGCGACGGGTCGACGGCCACCAATCCGAGCCTGGTCCAGGTGAAGCAGGCCCTCGCCGCGATCGCCTGATCGGCGCGAATCAGTCCGGATCCGCCCAGGATTCGATGATGGTGCGGGCGATGGAGATGGAACCGGGCAGCATCAGCCGCGCCCCCTCCGCGCCCGCGCTTCCCCATCCGCCCAGGGCCAGGGCCGCGCGCACCTCGTCGCGGGTGAACCAGTCACCCTCGGCGATCTCGCCGTCGGTGAACGTGAGCGGTTGCGCCGGATCGGCGACCGCGGCGAAGCCGAGCATGAGCGAGCGCGGCAACGGCCAGGGCTGGCTGCCGAGGTAGGTGATATCGCGCACGTCGACGCCGACCTCCTCGCGGATCTCACGTTCGACGCAGCGCTCGAGGGATTCGCCCGCCTCGACGAATCCGGCCAGCAGCGAGAACATTCCGGACGGCCACGCCTGCTGCCGGGCCAGCAGCACCCGATCGCCGCCGTCGTGGATCAGGCAGATCACCGCCGGATCGATGCGCGGGAACTCCTCGTGCCCGGCTTCGGACACCCGGGTCCATCCCGCGCTGGCGGGGTGTGTCGGGGTGCCGTCGGTGGCGCTGAAGTTGGCCTTGTCGTGCCAGTTCAGCAGGGCCAGCGCGGTGGTGAGGACACCCAGCGCCACATCGTCGAGATCCAGCGCGGTGCCGACCGCGCGCAGATCCAGCAGGGTGCCCTCGATGGTGTTGTCGCGCACCGCCCACAGGTGCACGCCCGCGTCCACGCCGAGGAACACGGCCGCCGGATCGGGTTCGGGGGCCAGTTCGAGGGCAGGTTCGAACACGATGGCCCCGCCCTCGGTGCGCACCTGGCCGCGCCGATTCATCCGCAGCACCTTGGCCTCGGGCCATCCGTCCTTCAACGCCCGCTCGTCCTTGCGCAACTCCTCGGCGCGATCGAAGGCGGAACGGGAGAGCAGGGGAATGTTCTTCAGCTGGAATCCGGGCACCCGTCGAGCGTATCGGGCGGTCTCACTTGTGCACGCGGCGGACGTAGAGCAGTTTGTCTCCGTTTTCCAAGGCGTCCACCTCGGGTTCGTCCACGCGGATCAGCGTGCCGGATCGCACCACGCCCAAGACGATGTCGCGCAGATGCCGCGGTGAGCCGCCCACCTCGTCGGACTCGACCTCGCGTTCGGCGATCGCGAATCCGGCCTCGGGCGTGAGCAGATCCTCGATCATGTCGACCACGCTGGGGGTGGTGGTCGCGATGCCGAGCAGGCGGCCCGCGGTCTCCGAGGACACGACCACCGAATCGGCGCCGGACTGCCGCAGCAGGTGGATGTTCTCCGCCTCGCGGATCGAGGCGACGATCTTGGCCTTGGGGTTGATCTCGCGCGCGGTGAGCGTCACCAGCACGGCGGTGTCGTCGCGGTTGGCGGCGATGACCACCGACGCCGCGTGCTGGACCCCGGCCAGCCGCAGCACATCGGACTGGGTGGCCGAGCCGTGCACGGTGACCAGGCCCGCGTTGGCGGCCGTCTCGAGCACGACCGGATCGGTGTCGACCACGACGATGTCACCGGCCTGCACGCCGTCGCCGAGCATCGCGTCAATGGCGGTGCGGCCCTTGGTGCCGTAGCCGACGACCACGGTGTGATTGCGCACCCTGTGCCTCCATCGCTGAATCTTGAATGCCTGCCGCGAGCGTTCGGTGAGCACCTGCAGGGTGGTGCCGACCAGGACGATCAGGAAGAGAACGCGCAGCGGCGTGATGACGATCGTGTTGATCAGCCGAGCCTGCTCGGTGACCGGGGTGATGTCGCCGTAGCCGGTGGTCGACAGCGACACCGTCGAGTAGTACGCGGCGTCGAGCAGCGTGAGTTCGGTGCCGCGATTGTCGTGGTAGCCGTCGCGACCCAGATACACCACCGCGGTGGCGGCGACCAGCAGCGCGAGCGCGAAGGCGACGCGGCGCGTCAGCGAAACCCACGGGCTGGTCTGGATTTCCGGAATGCGCAGAATTCCGACGAGGGCGTAGTCGGGGCGATCGGTCAACCGCCGCAGCCCGTGGAGCCGATCATCGAACACGTCCCGCAGCGTACCGGTCGAGCCCGGACTCGACGCGGCGGCGCGCGAATGACAGGGTGGGGGCATGACCGCCGTCACCGAACGCCGCCCCGGCCGCGCCCGGCCGCTGGCCGCCCTGCTGCTGGGAATGGGCGTGCTGCACTTCGTGATTCCCGCGCCCTTCGATTCGGTGATCCCGCGCGGGCTGCCGGGCCGCCCGCGCACCTACACCTACGCCTCGGGCGTGGCCGAACTCGGAGTGGGCACGGCCATCGCCCTGCCGCGCACCCGTCGCCTCGGCGGCTGGCTGGCGGCACTGCTGTTCATCGCGGTGTTCCCGGCGAACGTACAGATGGCCGCGGACTGGGTGAACGATCCGAAAAAGCCCCTGCCACTGAAGATCGGCACGGTACTGCGGCTGCCGTTGCAGATCCCGCTGATCGTGCAGGCGCTGCGGCTCGCGCGGGCCCGATAACTACGCCGACTCCTCCCCCAGGGGCTGCCAGTCGGGCGCAGAGCGTTACGCCGACTCCTCCTCCAGCCGGGCTGCCAACCAGCGCAAGGGGTTACGCCGATTCCCCTTCCGACGGAGGTCAACCCGGCCCGAAGGAGACGTGACCCCTCCTCCAGCGAAGGCCAACCCCGGCCCGGGGTGACGCCGACTCCTCTTCAGGCGAAGGCTGCCACCCGGGTGGGGAGGTCACGCCGACTCCTCCTCCGGCGGTTGCCAGCCGGGGGCGGAAGTGTCTATGAGGTCGGCCAATTCGTCGGGGCCGGGGAGGTTGGGTGGGGCGATGGTGCGGCCGGTGCGGACGTAGTGGAAGGCGGCGGCGGTTCGGGAGAGGGCGTCGGACTCGGGCTCGCCGGTGCGGGCGGCGACGAGGCGGGCCCAGGCCAGGCGGTAGACGGCCAGCTGCATGGCTACCGCGTTCTCCTCGGCGCGGGTGGGTTCCGCGCCGGTCTTCCAGTCGACCACGATCCAGCGGCCGTTGGGTTCGGGGAAGACGGCGTCCATGCGGCCGCGAATCAGGATGCCCGCCAACGTCGTTTCGAAGGCGACCTCGACCTCGATCGGGTTGCGGTTGGCCCATGGGGAGGACAGGAACGCCTCCTGGAGCCGGACCAGTTCGGCGTCGGCGCCGGTGGTGTCGCCCGCGCCGGGGAGTTCGTCGAAGTCCAGGAGCCGGGTCGCGCCGAACCAGCGTTGCAGCCAGGCGTGGAACGCGGTGCCGCGGCGGGTGAACGGGCTCGGCGGGAACGGCAGCGGGCGGCGCAGGCGGGCCGCGAGCTTCGCCGGATCGGCGCGCAGGTCGACCAGGGCGGTGGCCGGAAGTTGTTCGGGGAGTTGAACTTCGCGCACGGTGTCGGTCGCGGCGAAGTGCTCGGCGAGCAGGGCGTCGACGTCGGTGGCCCAGCCCTCGGGATCGTCGTCGTCGGGTTCGGACTCCGGGTCGTCGAACAAGGCGAGCTGGGTCGCGGATTCCGTTGCGGCGTCCGGTTTTTCGCGCTGTTCGGCCAGGGCTTCGCGGACCAGGTTCGCGCCCTGCTCCACCGCCGGGCGGCGTTTGCCCAGCGGGTCGCGGGGCCACTCGGCGGAGGCGGGGTTGTCGGTGAAGGGGTTGACCGCGTCGGCGGCGGGCGGGTCGGCCCAGTGGTCGACGCGGACCCCGGTGGTCGAATTCGATTCCGCCACCGCGCGTTTCAGTTCGAGGAGGAAGTCGGACGGACCCTTGGGGGTGGAGCCGGTCTCGGCCCAGTGGTGGCCGGAGACGAACAGGGCGCGTTCGGTGCGGGTGAGGGCGACGTAGAACAGGCGGCGTTCCTCGTCGACGCGGCGACGGGCGAGCGCGTCCTTGTGCTGTTTGATGGCCTGTTCGAGGTCGGTGCGGTCGTAGAGTTCGGTCAGATCCAGAACGGGCACGCCCTCGGCGGCGTCCTCGCGCTGCCGGTCGCCGCGCAGGCTCGTGGGCAGTTCGGCGAGCGCGCCGAGCCAGGTGCCCGCGGCGGTGCCGGACGGGAAGACGCCGCGCACGACGTGCGGCACGGCGACGACCTCCCACTCCAGGCCCTTGGCGGCGTGCACGGTCAGGATCTGCACGCGGTCGCGCGCCACCTCGACCTCGCCGGGTTCGAGGCCGTTCTCGACCTCCTCGGCGGCCGCGAGGAAGGCCAGCAGGCCGGGCAGGTCGGCCCGGTGGTCGGCCGCGTATCCGGCGACGACCTCGGCGAAGGCGTCCAGATGTTCGCGTCCCGCGCCGCCGCCCGCCGCGGCGCGCCGGGTCTGCGTCTCCACGCCGACACCGAGCGTGCGTTCGACGTCGGCGACGAGTTCGGGCAGCGATTGGCCGCTGCGTTCACGCAGGGCGGTCAGCTCGCGGCCCAGTTCGACGATCCGCTGATAGCCGACGTGCGAATAGCCGTCCGGCGCACCGGGATCGGCGATCGCGTCGACCAGGCCCGCCTGCTCGGCCGGTTCGGGGGCGACCGCGCGCAGCGCCTCGGTGAGGGCCGCGCCGTCGGTGATGGCGTCCGTGCGGTCGGGTGGCCGCACGATCGACAGTTCGCGGGCGCGGCGGGACAGCGCGGCGAGATCGGCGACGCCGATGCGCCAGCGGGCGCCGGTGAGGACGCGGATCGCCGCGCTGCCCGCCGACGGATCGGCGATCAACCGCAGCGTCGCCACCACATCGGCCACCTCGGGCGTGGCCAGCAACCCGCCCAGGCCGACGATCTCCACCGGCAGCCCGCGTTCGCGCAGCGCCTCCGCCAGCGGCGCGGCATCGGCGTTGCGCCGCACCAGAACCGCGGAGGTCGGCGGCGGCAGCCCCGCGTCCGCGTGCGCCTCCCACTCGGCCGCGATCCGCTCGGCGACCCAAACTCGTTCGCGCGCAACATCTTCGGCCAACGCCAGCGCGACCGTTCCGGCCCCGGCGTCCGGGCGCGGCCGCAACGGATCGACGCTCACCCCGGTGTCCCGCAGGGGTTCGGCCACCAGATTCGCCAGATCCAGCGCCTCGGGCGGATTCCGCCAACTGGTCAGCAGCGGAAGAATGGGCGCGGGAACCCCTGGGGCACTGGGGAAGTCGGTGGCGAAGCGGGGCAGATTGGCCGCCGAGGCGCCACGCCAGCCGTAGATGGACTGCATGGGGTCACCGACGGCGGTGACGGCCAGACGTTGCGACGATGTGACCTCGTCGTCCGAAAACCCCTGCCGCTCCGATGATTCGGCCCCCTGGCCGCCATCGACGGGCTCGGCATCCTGCGAGCTCGGGTCTTGTTGCGCCCCATCGAGATCGCCGAACAACGCGGCGAGCAGGATGCGTTGGGCGTGGCCGGTGTCCTGGTATTCGTCGAGTAGGACCAGGCGGAAGCGGAGGCGTTCGGCGCGGCCGACCTCGGGGTGTTCGGCGGCGAGGCGGGCGGCGAGCGACATCTGGGAGCCGAAGTCGAGGGCGCCGCGGCGGCGCAGTTCCTCGGCGAGGCGGCGGACCAGGGGGAGCAGGGCGACGCGTTCGCGTTGGGCGTTGACGATGTTCTGGAGGTCCTGGTTGGGGCCGCCGCGTTGGCGGGGGCCCGCGGGCAGGGTGAAGACCAGTTTCTCCAGTTCGATGTGGGCCTCGGCGAGTTGTTCGGGTTCCACCAGATGTTCGGCGAGCTGGCCGGACAACGCCAGGACGGCCTCGGTGACCGAGACCGGGCCGCGGTCGGTGTCGAGGTCGCCGTCCCAGCCGGTGACCACGCGATGGGCCAGCTGCCACAGCTGGGTCTCGGTGAGCAGCGTCGCGTTCGGCTCCACCGGCAGCAGCAGGCCGTGTTCGGACAGCAGGCGACCGGCGTAGGAGTGGTAGGTGCCGATCTCCGGTTCGGACCCGGCGAGCAGGCCGCGCAGCCGCCCGCTCGGATCGAGTTCGCGGACCAGCGGCGCGCCCGCCAGCCGCGCGAGGCGGGTGCGGATGCGAGTCGTCAACTGCTGCGCGGCTTTTCGCGTGAAGGTCAGGCCGAGCACCTGATCGGGGGTGACCAGGCCGTTGGCGACCATCCAGACCACGCGCGCGGCCATGGTCTCGGTCTTGCCCGCGCCCGCGCCCGCGACCACCAGCGTCGGTCCGGGCGGGGCCGCGATGACGGCCGCCTGCTCGTCGGTCGGCGGCGGTAGGCCCAACGCCTCCGCCAGCTGCCACGGGGTGACCCTCATGCCGCACTCACGTGTCGGTCACCTGGCGGCCCGAATCCTGTACGGGACAACTACCGGATACGGCACAGTGCCGGCAGCCGTCGTTGCGCATGGCCAGATAGCTCGGGCCGCGGGTCGCGGCGGCCGCGTCGTGAATCGTGTTGCGCCACTGTTCGATTCCCTCGTCGTCGAGGGCCGACTGCACGCGCTGGGTGGCGCCCTCCTTGGCATTGGGTTTGGCGACGTAGACCAGCCGGGCGCCGCCGGGTTCGGCGTCGGCCGAGCCGTCGTCCAGGGCGCCCGCGGCGGCGGCGACCTGGTAGGTGGCGAGCTGGGCGTGGTCCTGGGCGGCCTGTTTGGAGATGGGGGTCTTGGCGGTCTTCACGTCGACGATCACGAAGCGGCCGAACGCGTCTCGCTCCACCCGGTCGACGCGGCCGCGGATGCGCACCGGGGGTTCGCCGGGGCCGCGGCCGGGCAGCAGGCAGTCGACCGGGACCTCCACGCCCAGCTGGGTGAGTTCGGCGCGGGTGTTGCGCAGCCAGGCCAGGAACGTGTCGAGCATGGTTTCGGTACGGCGCAGGTCCTGACGGGAGTGCCAGCTGCGCGGGCCCTCGTCGGTGGCGGTGGGGTCGATGGCCTTCCACGCGCGGACCAGGGCGGCCTTCACCTGGGCCTCGGTCACCTGACCGGCGAGCGCCTGGACCAGGGTGTGCACGAGATTGCCCTTGACGGCGTGCGGGTTGTCGCCATTGTCGCCGCCGTGACGTTCGAGGGCCCAGCGCAGGGGGCAGGTGCTGAGCAGTTCGACGGTGGAGGGGGACAGGGCGATCGGGCCCTGGTCGTCGCCCCACAGGGGCAGTTGGGAGCTGAGGTCGGCGGTGCCGTACCAGTCGTCGGGGTGGGCGCCGCGGACACCGGCGTCGGCCAGGCGGGCGAGTTGGCGGGCGGCGCGTTCGCGGCGTTCGGGGGAATCCTCGGGATCGCAGACCACGCCGCGCAATTCGGCGATGAGGGCCTGCAACACCAGCGCCCGGCCCGGGTCGACCGGCGCCGGGATGCGTCCCGCCTCACCCGGGGTGGCCTCGGGATCGAGTTCGGCGAGGAAGCGGGAGGGGACGAGATCCCGGTCGCCGCTGACGGATTCGACGGCGGTCACCAGCAGCGAGTTCCGGGCGCGGCCGCAGGCCAACAGCAGCAGGCGGCGTTCCTCGGCGAGGATCGGGGCCGCGCGGCTGACCCGCTCGCCCGAATCCGACACGCCCGCAACGAGATCCACCAGATCCTCGACGCCGAGCAGGGTGCCGCGCGGGCGCAGGTTGGGCCAGATGCCCTCTTGCACACCGGCTACCGCGACGACGTCCCATTCCCGTCCGGCGGCCGCGTGCGCGCTCACGATCGCGACCGCCTCCCCCGGATCGGTCAGCGGCGCCGAATCCTGCGGAATCTCTTGCTGTTCCAGATATTCCACGAAGCTCTCGATGGTCGCGCCCGGCAGCCGATCCACATACGCCGCCGCCGCGTCGAACAATCCCACCGCCGCGTCCAGATCCCGATCCGCCTGCATCCCCACCGCTCCCCCGCGCTCGGACTGCCCCACCCACCGCTTCTCGAGATTCGACCCCGTCCACACCGCCCACAACACATCCTCCACCCCCGCCCCCCGCCGCATCGCCCGCCGCCCCCGCCCCACGGCCTTCAACACCCGCCGCAACGGCGCCCCCTCCACCTCACTCAACCCCTCCAACACCGTCGAATCCCCCACCCCCACAATCAAATCCCGCAAAACCTCCGCCGAAGACCGATCCACATCCCCCACATCCCACCCCAACTCCTCATCCACCACACTCCGCCGCCGCCCGTCACCGCCCGCGTCCTGACCCCGGTACGGCAGCTCATCCCCTTCACCAACCGGCCCACCATCCTCCAGCCCCAGCGGCTCCGCCCCCCCGCCCTCGAATTCCCCGCGCCCCTCGTCCGACGCCCTTCCAACCTCGGCCGCGATTTCCCCCCGCGCCTCGGCCGTTGCGCCCCCTCGCGCTGCCGTCCCCTCGTGTCCTTCGACCGCGGTCTCCCCTTGGCCCCCAGACGAACTCCCGCCTTGCCCCCCGGCCGACTCCCCCGGCCCCTCCAACAACATCTCGCCTCGGCCCACGGGCGACACCTGCCCGTAGTCGTCATGCGTCATCGCGGTACCCACGGGCGGCAGCTCCGCAGTGCCCTCGGGCGGCCTCTGCCCACGTCCTTCGGGCGGCATCGTCCCCTGCCCTTCGGGCGACATCTCCCCCTGCCCCTTGGACGGCGTCTCCACCTCACCCTCGGATAGCGTCCCCTCACCCTCGGACGGCGTCCCCTCACCCTCGGACGGCGTCTCACCCTGCCCCTCGGACGACACCTCCCCCTGTCCCTCGCCGCCGAAGGCGCGAGGGTCCGTCCCGTACCTCGCACGCGTGAGGAGGGTGCGGCGGATGCCGCGGCGGAGGCGGCGGAGGGTGATCTGGTCGGCGCCGCCGAGGGGGCCGGTGAGGAGGTCGAGGGCGTCGTCGGGGGTGAAGAGGGTGGGGGTGCGGTCGGCGGCGAGGAGGGCGCGGAGGGAGAGGAGGAGCCAGGTGGCGCCGCGGCGGCGGGCCAGGGGGACATCGGGTTTCGGTTGCAGGACGGGGACTCCGGCGGCGAGGAGGGCGCGGCGGAGGGGGGCCAGGGAGAGGGGGACCGAGCGGACGATGACGGCCATGCGGGACCAGGGGGTGCCGTCGGAGAGGTGCGCGCGGCGGAGGTGGTCGGCGATGAGGGCCGCCTCCTTGGCGGGGGTGGTGAGGACGCGGACGCGAACATCGCCGGGGAGATCGGTCGTGGTCGCGGGGTCGCGCGGATCGAAGCGGTGCGGGGCGCTGCCGGGCATGCGGGCGGCGATGCGGGCGACAGCGTCGTGGACCGCGACGGCGGAACGGCGGTTGTCGCGCAGGACGATGCGGCGATCGGCGGGCGCGTCGAGGTCGGCGAGGAAGCGCGGCTCCGCGCCGCGGAAGGTGAACACCGCCTGGTCCGGATCGCCCGCCACCACGGTCACGGCCCCGCCCGCGCCCACGGCCCGAATCAGTTGCGCCGCAAGCGGATCCAGATGCTGGGCGTCGTCGACGAGCAGATAGCGGATCCGGGCGCGCTCCCCGTCGAGCAGATCCGGATCCAGCGCCAGCGCGTCGAGGGCCGCGCCGACCAACTCCGCCGCGTCCAAGGCGGGCGCGGTCGCCTCGGGCGCCTCGATCCCCACCGACCAGCGCAACAGCATGGCCTGCTCGTACCGCTCCAGGAAACGCCCGGCCGCCTCCCATTCCGGGCGTTCGTGCAGGCGGCCCCATTCGACCAGATCCTCCGGGCCCAGGCCGCGTTCGGTGGCGCGCAGCATGAGATCGCGCAATTGCTCGGCGAATCCGAGTGTGCCCAACGCGGGCTGTAACCGCTGCGGCCACAAATCATCCGCTCCGGCGGCGATATCGATCAGCTCGCCGCGCAGCATCTCGCGCAGCACCACATCCTGTTCCGCGCCGGTCAACAACCGGGGCGGCGGGTTGCCGTGCGCGGCGGCGTGCGCGCGCAGGATCGCGAAGGCGTAGGAGTGCACGGTGCGCACCAACGGTTCCCGGGTCGCGCCCGGCACGCCACCGAGCTGACGACCCACGGCATTGCGCACCCGCAGCGCCGCACCCTTCGAATGGGTCAGGACCAGCACCGATTCCGGGTCGGCGCCCTCGGCGATCCGATCGGCCGCGACATCGGTCAACAGTGCGGTCTTTCCCGTACCCGGCCCGCCCAGCACCTGCCACGGCCGCCACCCGGGATCGGGCCCCCCGCAGGCGAACAGCGTCCGGACATCGGCGCCCCACTCCCGCAGGCGGGGCCCCGTCTCACCGCGGCGCACCAGTCGCACCGCGCTATCCGATCGCATCACGGCGGCTATTTCAACAGACACCCCCGACAAAAATGTATACCGACCCCTCCCCGCGTGTCGCTCCCCTCGAAAGTGGCCGTTCTGTGATAGGGAGCCCACATCGAGCGAATGGCGCCGGAAAGCTATTCCCGAATTCGAACATACTTTCGATATACGGGGGGAGGTGTGGCTCGTCGGGCTCTCTCCGCTCCCGACACGCCGACCGACGACGCGCGGAGTGAGGGCGACACGCCGCTTCGTAAGCTCTGCGCGTGATACAGGCGACCCCAAGGGAATCGACGCGTCCCACGATCCGAATGCGGTCGCGAGCCGACGGCCGCACGACCCGCGCGAATCACGTTGCGGTCGTTGCTGACTCGAAGCTGACGGCGCTGTCGACCACGCGGCGGCCAGCGATCGAGCATCGCCCGGCGGTTGCCGAACGGCTCGTGCGTCGACGCGCGATCACCACGGGCTCGACCGCGCGGCGACGAGGCGAGACGATGTGTGCGTACCGGGAGAGCGCGCTCCTCGACGGCACCGCCACGGCCGTCCGTCCGCTCGAGCGCCGCGACCGCTCCGACGTGCAGAGGGGGGAGAACCGATGCGGGTGCTGATCGTCGGCGCGGGAATCGCCGGTCTCACAACGGCTCTGAGCCTGCACGCCGTCGGGATCGAGGCGACCGTGGTCGACGGCGTCACCGCGCTGCGGCCGCTCGGCGTCGGCATCAATCTGCTGCCGCACGCGACCGCCGCGCTGTCCGATCTCGGGCTCGGCGACCGGCTCGCCGAGAGCGGTATCGCCACCGCCGAGGTCATCCACCTCGACCGATTCGGAAACGAGATCTGGCGGGAGCCAAGGGGTTTGCGCGCCGGGCACCGGTGCCCGCAGTACTCGATCCACCGTGGTGAGTTGCAGGCGATCCTGCTCGGCGCGGTGCGTTCCCGCCTGGGCTCGGGTGCCGTGCGGACCGGGCTGCGGTTCGTCGCGGCGGAATCCGACGGCACCGGGGTGCGGGTGCGGCTGCGCGATCGAGAAGCCGACGCGGAGACCGACTTACGCGCGGATCTGGTGGTCGGCGCGGACGGTCTGCACTCGGCGGTGCGGGCGGGACTGTATCCCGACGAGGGAGCGCCGCTGTGGAACGGAATACGCATGTGGCGAGGGACGACGCTCACTCGCCCCCTACTGGCTGGCGAATCCATGGTTATCGCGGGCAGTAATCACGCCGCGAAGCTCGTGCTCTATCCGATTTCGGCGGCGGCGCGGCGGATCGGGCGGTCGCTGGTCAACTGGGTGGCCGAGGTGCGGACCGACGATCCGGGACGCAGTGCGGCCGATTGGAATCGGGTCGGGTGCCTCGCGGATGTGGCGCCGCACTATCGCGGGTGGCGGGTGGCCGGGTTCGATGTCGAGGAGTTGATGGCGGGCAGCGAGCGGATCCTCGAGTATCCGATGGTCGATCGGGATCCGTTGCCGCGCTGGACCTTCGGGCGGATCACCCTGGTCGGGGACGCGGCTCATCCGATGTATCCGATCGGGTCGAACGGCGGTTCGCAGGCCGTCATCGATTCGCGGGTCCTCGCGCGCGAGCTGGCCCGCGACCCCGAGCGCGGCGCGGCGGCCTACGACGCGCTGCGCCGGGGGTTGGTGAACACGCTGGTGCTGGCGAATCGCGACATGCCCATGGATCATGTGCTGCGCCTGGTGGCCGAGCGCGCGCCGACGGGGTTCCGGCGGATCGAGGACGTCCTGGGCCGGGACGAGTTGCGCGCCATCACCGACGGGTATCGCCGCACCAGCATCCGCTGACCGTGCGCGGCGGGCCGCGACCTGGGCACAATGGGCGCATGACCGACCTCACCGTCCACCGCTTCGGCCCGGCCGACGGGCCGCTCGTCCTCGCCCTGCACGGCCTGACCGGACACGGTCGGCGCTGGGCGTCGCTGGCCACCGAGCATCTGCCCGACGTGCGGGTTCTCGCTCCCGATCTGCGCGGGCACGGCGGTTCGACGGCCGTGCCGCCGTGGACGCTCGAGGCCGTCGCCGACGATGCGGCCGCATTGCTCGACGAGGAACCGGCGGTGGTGGTCGGACATTCGTTCGGCGGGGCGGCCGGGATCCATCTCGCGCGGCGTCATCCCGAATTGGTGAAGGCGCTGGTGCTGCTCGATCCGGCGGTCGGGTTGGATCGGGACTTCCTGCTCGAGGTCGCGGAGAGCACCCTCGCGCGGCCGGACTATCCCGATGTCGAGACCGCCCGGCTCGACAAACTCGAAAGCGCTTGGGCGGATGTGGAACCCAGGCTGTTGGACGCGGAACTCGCCGAGCATCTGGTGGCCACGAGCGAGGGCCGGGTGGCGTGGCGGATGAGCCTGCCCGCCATCGTCGCGTATTGGGGTCAGCTCGGGCGCGAGATCGTGTTGCCGCCCAAGGATCTGCCGACCGTTCTGGTGCACGCGCTGAAGTCGACCATCGTCACCCCGCGGCTGCGCGCCACCCTCACCGAGCATCTCGGCGACCACCTCGTCGTGCACGAATTCGACTGCGATCACATGGTGGCCCAGGCCCGTCCCGCCGAGACCGCGGCCGTCATCCGCTCGGTGCTCTGAATGGCGACCACCGACGCCGAGATCGAACGCGTCCGCGAACTGGTCGCCGCCATCCCACCCGGCCGCGTCGCCACCTATGGCGACATCGCCGCCGCCGCGGGCCTCTCCACCCCCCGCACCGTCGGCTGGATCATGCGCACCGACTCCGCCGACCTCCCCTGGCACCGCGTCCTCCGTGCCGACGGCACCCCCGCCCGGCATCTCCACACGCGCCAACTCCAACGCCTGGCCGAGGAAGGCTGCCCCCTCCGCGGCGACCGAGTAGACCTCACCCTCGCCCGCCACCACTTCCCGATCTCCGGTCCCTCCGTCTGACCCGCCCGATTCCTCCCGTACGGCAACCCAATCCGCACCCCTTATTCAAATCCGCACCCGTTGTAGAGCGCTGAAAAGGGTGCGGATCCAAATAAAGGGTGCGACTCGGGTTGCCGTACCTCTCCGGGGTGGGGCAGCTCTCGCCGCACCCTTTGTTGGGAGCCGCACCCGTTGTAGAGCCCTGGAGAGGGTGCGGATTCGAATAAGGGGTGCGGCTGGGGTGGCGTGCCTTGGGTTGGTTGGCGTATGTCGGGGTGGGTGGGGGGGTTACGGTGGGGTATGGGCACTCGGTTGGGGCGGGTGGGGTTCGAGGTGGGGTGGGCTCGGGGGGTGGCGGGGTTTTGGGCGGAGTTGTTGGGGTGGGTGGTTGTGGTGGAGCGGGGTGGGGTGGTGGAGGTGGTGGCGCCGGATGCGGAGGGGTTCGAGGTGGGGTTGTGGTTCGGGGAGGGGGTGGGGGTGAAGGTGGGGAAGAATCGGATTCATTTGGATTTGGCCAGTCGGTCGGTGGAACATCAACGGGGGCTGGTGGATCGGGCGTTGGGGTTGGGGGCGCGGCGGGTCGATATCGGGCAGGGGGAGGTGCCGTGGGAGGTGATGGCGGATCCGGAGGGGAACGAGTTCTGTGTGCTGGAGCCGCGGGAGCAGTATGTCGATACGGGGGCGGTGGCGGCGATCGTGGTCGATGCGCGGGATCCGGGGCGGTCGGCGCGGTTCTGGTCGGCGGTGTCGGGGTGGCCGGTGATGCACGATTCGGGGGAGTTCAGCGGGATTCGGTCGGCGACCGGGCAGGGGCCGTGGGTGGAATTCCTGCGGTCGGCGGGTGGGGAGCGGGGACGGGTGCGGCTGGATGTGCTGTGCTCGGGGGCGGAGGATGTGGATCGGCTGTGCGCGGCGGGCGCGAAACCGTTGGGGCACAGCGCTTTCGGCGATGCCGCCATGGCGCTGGCCGATCCGGACGCCTACGAATTCGGGCTGTTGCGTGCGCGATCGGACTGACCGCATCGCCTACGATCGGGCCATGATCAACCTGCGGGGTGACGGCTCGTGAGCACCGTCGACGCGATCGTGCTCGCGGGCGGGCGGGCGACCCGGATGGGCGGGGTCGACAAACCCGCGATCGTGGTCGGCGGGCGGTCGATGCTCGAGGCGGCGCTCGACGCGGTGGCGGGAGCGGCGCGCACGGTGGTGGTCGGTCCGCAGCGACCCGAATTGCCCCCGGCGATCCGGCAGGTGCAGGAGGTGCCCGCCGGGGCGGGACCGGTGGCGGCGATCGCGGCGGGGCTCGGGGTACTGGAGGAGTGCGACTTTCCTACGGAACTGGTCGTGGTGCTCGCGGCGGATATGCCGTTCCTGAGCGCCGAGGCCGTCGACGAGTTGGTGCGCGGCGCGGAGGAGTCCGGGGCGGCGGCGGTGTTCGCGGCCGACGAGTCCGGGCGGCCGCAGTATCTGGTCGGGGTGTGGCGGCGGGCGGCGCTGCTGGACGGTCTCGCCGGACTGGATTCGGTGGTGAATCAGCCGATGAAGGCGCTGGTGCCGGTGGACACGATCATGGTGACGCTGCCGGGGGTCGCGGACTGCGATACCGCCGACGATGTGCGTAAGGCGCGCGCCCGGGTCGCGCCACTGTCGCTCGAGGAGGCGCGAAACAGTCTGCGGCGCAATCTCTCTCGTCTGCCGATCCACACATCGGCCGTCAGGACAGCACGGGGCGCGACCCTGGCCGCGCCGCTGCTCGCCGCCGAGGCGTTGCCGCGATTCGATGTGTCGGCGATGGACGGGTACGCCGTGGCGGGCGCGGGGCCGTGGCGGCTGCGGCACGACATCGGGTTCGCGGGTGGGCAGCGGCCGGTCGGGCTGGCGGACGGGGAGGCGGTGCGGATCGCCACCGGGGCGCATGTGCCGGAGGGGACGACAAGCGTTGTGCGCGACGAGTTCTCGCGGATCGACGAGTCGGGAGTGTTGACTCGGCTGCCGGATACGCCGGTGCGGGACGACGTGCGCGGGCGCGGGGAGGATTGGGAGCCGGGCGATCTCATTGCCGAGACCGGGACTCCGGTGACGACGGCTCTGGTCTCGACGGCCGTCGCGGCCGAGGTGTCGTCGCTCGAGGTGCGGGGGCCTATCAAGGCGCGAATCGTTATGACGGGGGACGAGATTCGCAGCGAGGGACCGCTGCGTACCGGGCAGACGCGGGACTCGATCGGGCCGGTATTGCCGGATCTGTTGGCGCGGTGGGGTATTCAAGTTCTCGATCGAGTTCACCTGCGCGACACCGCCACCGGCTTCGATGAGGTCCTCGCCGTTGCCGCCGATTGCGATCTCCTCGTCATCGTGGGCGCCACCGGGGGCGGGGCGGCCGACCAGCTCCGCGATGCTCTCGATCGGACCACCGCCCGGACCCTCGTCCCCCGCCTGCGCCTCCGTCCGGGCGGCTCGACCGTGGTCGCCGAAACCACCGCCGCCACAACCATTCTCGGCCTTCCCGGCAACCCCTTCGCCGCGATAGCCACCCTGCTGGCCCTCACTCCGGCCATTATCGAGGGCCGCACGGACCGCTCCCCCGCCCGGCCGGTGGTCGGGCCGCTCGTCAATGCCTCGGAGATCAGCGGGCCCGTCGCCCGCATCGTTCCCGCCCGAGCCCAGCCCGGAGGCGGGTGGATCGGCGATCCGAGCGTTCGCACGGCTCATTTGGCCGGGTTGATCGATCGGGACGGGCTCGTCGTGGTTCCGCCGGATGCCGAGGATGGGGCGCTGGTGGAATTCCTCCCGCTGCCCAGCTGAGCGTGCGGGCGGTCCTCGGCATTCGGCCTGGGGGCCGAATGCCGAGGAACAAGGACCCAGTTTGGGGCCGAGTACCGAAACCAAGGAAGAGACTCCGAGGCTGGGCCGAGAACCTAGACCCGGAGAGGCGGCTTGGCCGGGAGCGGCCGGGAGGCCCTATGGAAAAGGCGAAGGCGAGACGCTGACGCATGTGGCTGAGCGTCGGGGCGATGTCGGGAACGAGGCCCAGCCGGTGTACTCGAAGCATGACGAATACAACGACTGTCACCGCGTCCACCTCCTCCGCGCTCGGCACCACTTCGCTTGTGCTGGCGACGATTTCGACCGGGTTGTTGGCGGGGGTGTACTACGCGTACGGGACCTCGGTGATGTTGGCGCTGCGGCAGGTGGATGATCGGACGTTCGTGGAGGTGATGAATCGGATCAATGTGGTGATCGTGAATCCGCTGTTCATGTTCAGTTTTCTGGGGTCGGTGGTGCTCACGGGGGTCGCGGCGGCGCTGCACCTGCGGGGGGATCAGCGGCAGGTGTTGTGGTGGGTGCTGGTCGCGCTGGCGCTCAATGTGGTCAGCCTGTTCATCTCCATCGGGGGGAACATTCCGCTCAACAATCAGCTGGCGGATGTGAGCGGTGGGGATTTCGCGGCGTTGCGGCAGGGGTTCGAGATGCCGTGGGTGGGGCTGAATATCGCTCGGGCGCTGGCCAATACGGGGGCGATCGGGGTGTTGGCGATGGCGCTGCGGGCGGCGCGGTGAGGTCAGTACGGGAGGGGGCGGTTGGCCTCGGCCCAGGCGCGTTCGGCGTCGGTGCCGGGGTCGGGCGGCCACAGGCCCGCGATCATCCACAGGTCGCGGGGGGACTCCTCGACGTGAAACTCCCAGTGCAGCTTGCGATCCCGGGTGTAGGGGTGCAGCGTGGCGTCGAGGCGTTCGGTCATCACGCGGCGGCGGTCCGGATCGTCGAGGTGGCGCGCCAGATGCTTGACGACGATGCGGACCGTGGCGTCGGAGGGCTCGCCGCCCACGTAGTAGTCGGCGGCGGGCACCTCGTGGAACAGGACCACGACGTAGAAGGCGGGCAGGCCCACCGCGGTGTAGATCGCGGTGATGTCGGTGGCGAAGGCGCGCTTGTCCTGTTCGGAGTAGGCGCCGACGGGATGGTGAATCTGCCAGAGCGGCATGACGTTTCCTCGTTCAGTTTGCGGTGCGAATGGACAGGCCCTCGACCGGACCGGACAGCGCGGCCTTGACGCGGCGACTGAACTCGTCCACCAGGACCTCGCTCTCCCCGGCGGCCACGGCGTCGAAGACCGCGCGGGCGACGTCGGCGGGGTCGAGCTTCTCCCCCGGGAATGCGCGCACCATATCGGTGTCGGCGAATCCGAGATGCACCCCGACGACCTGCGTGCCCTGCGGCGCCAACTCGATACGCAGCGAATTCGTGATCGACCAGAGTGCCGCCTTGGACGCCCCGTAGGAGCCGACGCCCGCGCTCCACGACAGCACCGAGTGGATGTCGACGAGCGCGCCACCGCCATTGGCCGCCAGGATCGGCGCGAACGCGCGGGCGATCCGCAACGGCCCGAAGACGTTCGTCTCGAAGGTCGCCACCACATGCGCCATCTCGGTCTGCAACAACGGGGCCGGATACAGCACACCGGCATTGTTGACGACGATGCTCACCTCGCCCGCCCGATCCGCCACGGCCGCAATGGAATCCGGATCGGTCACCTCGAGTTCGAGCGGTTCCACCCGTGGATCCGCGCTCGCCACCGGCTTGCGGGCGGTGGCGTAGACCTTGCGCGCGCCGCGGCGCAGCAGTTCCTCGACGAACGAGCGGCCCAGGCCGCGCTGCCCACCGGTCACCAGGGCGACGGCCCCTTCGATTTCTGTCATTTTTAGATTATGATCATCATCTAAGCGAGAGCGCAAGACCGGTCGAGAGGAGTTCACATGCCGCGGACCACCAAGGCCGAGGCCGAGTCGCACCGCCGGGAGGTGCTGGCCGCGGCCGCCGCGCAGGTGCGGGTACGGGGCGCGCACGGGATGAGCGTTCCGGGGCTGATGGCCGCGGCGGGCCTGACCCACGGCGGCTTCTATCGCCACTTCCGGTCCAAGGAGGATCTGGTCGCGCAGGCGTGCGCGGCCGCGTGCGCGGAGAAGGCGCGGGAGATCGACCGCGCGCTCGCGACGAGTCCCGACGCCTCGACCGCGCGCCGGACCTTCATAGAGCGCTATCTGTCCGAGGCGCATCGCGAACATCCCGGGCAGGGGTGCGGGATCGCCGCGCTCGCCGGGGATGTGGCCCGCGCCGACGCCGAAAGCCCTTTGCGCGCCTCCTATCTCGACGGGCTGCGGGAGATGATCGCGAATCTGGACCGGCTCGGGGAGCGGTCGGAGGCGGATTCGGCGGCGCTGGTGGAGGTCGCGGTGCTCGCGGGGGCGCTCATGCTGGCGCGGGCGAGCACCGGGGACGAGCTGTCCGAACGCATACTCGCCGCCGCCCGGGAATTCCTCACGACCGATCGAAGGTGATCTCGCGCCGCACCACCTTGCCGGTCGCGTTGCGCGGCAACGGATTCGAGGTGATCAGCCAGCGCGTCGGCACCTTGAAGTAGGCGAGCCGGGCCGCGGTGAACTCGCGCAGGTCGTCCGCGCGCACCGCGTCGGGGTCCGCGACGACCACCACCGCGGCGACCTCCTGCCCCAGATCCTCGTGCGGCACACCGAGAACCGCGGCCTCGAGCACGGCCGGATGTTCGTCGAGCACATTCTCGATCTCGACGGGGTAGACGTTCTCGCCGCCGCGCAGGATGAGATCGGTGCGGCGACCGGACAGATACAGCCGCCCTTCCGCGAGCATGCCGAAATCGCCGGTGCGCAACCATCTTTCGGCATCGATGGCGGCGGCCGTGGCGGCCTCGTCGTTCCAGTAGCCGAGCATGACGTAGGGACTGCGCACGCAGATCTCCCCGTCGACGCCGTCCGGCACGGGTGCGCCGTCCGCGTCGCGGATCTCGACGGCGACGCCGATGATCGGGCGCCCCACCGTCTCCGGATGCTCGACCAGTTCCGCGGGCGCGGCGACCGTTGCGGCCGTACCGCTTTCGGTGAGTCCGTAGCTGGTGGCCAGCGCGGTCCGGGCCACCGGCAGCCGCTCCCGCATGCGCTGATGGAACGCGGGCGAGGACGGGGCGGCATTGAGCGACAGGGCGGTCAGCGCCGACAGGTCGTACCCGGAGAGGTCGCGGTCGAGCAGCCGCGCGACCATGGTCGGCACCGCGCCCCAATTGGTGACCCGTTCCCGCTCGATCAGCTCCAGCACGCGGTCGGGGTCGAACGATCCCTGATGGATCACCACCGTCGCGCCCGTGGCCAGGCGCGGGATCACCAGATTGTGCAGGCTCGCGATGTGGAACAGCGGCGAGGTCAGCAGGAAGCGTTTCGGGCTCGGCCCGCCCGGGGCGGGCTGCCCGCGCAGGGCGGCGACCACGGCATCGGTGTAACGGTGATAGTCGCTGATGGCCACCAAATTTCGATGCGAGTGCACCACACCCTTGGGGCGGCCGGACGTGCCGCTCGTATAGAGGATGACGGCGGGATCGTCCTCCGCGAGGGACGGGCGGGCGAGGTCGGCGCGGGCGGAGTACGCGGCGATCAGGTCGGGCAGATCGCGTTCCATGGTGAGCGTCGGCACCGAATCCGGAAGCAGCGCAGCGCGTTTCGCGTCGGCGACCACCACCTTCGGGGTGGTGTGGCCCAGGCCGTGGGCGATCTCGGGCGCCGCCCACCACGCGTTGTAGCCGACCGGGATGGCTCCCAGCCGCACCGCCGCCCAGAACGTGACCACCCATTCGGGGGTGTTGGCGGCGAAAATGCCCACCCGGTCGCCCTTTTCGACGCCGAACCGCTCGGCGAGGGCGTGCGCGAGCGCCTCGACGGCGGCGTGGTGCGCGGCGAACGACAGCCGCCGGTCCGCGGTCACCAGGAAGTCCCGATCGCCCCAGGCGCGGGCGGCGTCGAGCAGTTCCAGCAGCGACCGGCGGCGCTGGCGCAGCACCGGAATCGGCGCTCCCAGAACGGTTTCCACGGTCATCTCGAAGGGTCCGCCGGGGGCGGTCAGGGCGGCGACGGCGTCGGTCATCTCGTCCTCGGTGGGGCTCAGGGGATCAGGACGGCGCGACCGCGGATGCGGCCGTGGTCGAGGCGGTCCAGGGCGGTGGGGCCGTCGGCGAGGTCGAAGCGTTCCACGGCCATGCGCAACCTGCCCTGGCGGGCCAGTTCGACCGAGGCGAGCAGGTCACTCTTGGTGCCGCCGTAGGACTTTCGCACCGTCGCACCCCACGGCAGGCCCGGACCGCCGGCGGGGCCAGCGTCGATGCCCGGATTGCCGCCGCCCAGGCCCACCATGCGGTACGCGCCGTTGGGCGCGACCGATTCGACCGCGAGGCGGGCGGTCGGATCGGTGCCGACGAAATCGAAGACCGCCTCGGCGCCCCGGCCGTCGGTGAGTTCCAGGATGCGGGCGGCGGTCTCACCGTCGGCGAGCAGGCCGAGATCCGCGCCGCACTCGGCGGCCAGGTCGAGCTTGTCGGGGGTGACGTCGACGGCGACCACCCGCACGTCCTCGGCCACCGCCTTCAGGATCTGCACCGCGACATGCCCGAGTCCGCCGATGCCGATGGCGACCGCGGTCGCGCCCGGACGCAACTGCTCGCGGGCGCCGCGAATGGCGTGATAGGAGGTGAGCGCGGCGTCGGCCAGCGGCGCGGCCTGCTCGAAGTCGAGGTCGCCGACCGGGACGAAGGAATTCGCCGGGACGCGGACGTAGTCGGCCATACCGCCGTCGGGGCCCAGCCCGGGACACGGCGGCATCGCGGTGCGACCGGCGGCCAGGCACACATTCTCGTTGCCGCTCCGGCATTCTCGGCACGTACCGCAGGACCAGCACAGGTAGACGATGCCGCGCTCGCCGACCGCGCGGCCGGTGACCTCGCCGCCGACGGCCTCGACGGTTCCGGCGATCTCGTGGCCGAGGGTCATCGGATCCTCGCGCAGCGGGAACGGCAGGCCGACCACGAACGAATCGGAATGGCACAGCCCGGCCGCGCCGACGCGGATCAGCAGGTCGTCCGGACCGATCTCGGGCACGGGGACCTCGCGCATCTCGAGCACGCCCGGCGCGGTCAACTGCAACGCGCGCATCACCTGTGTGGCCACGATCGTCTCCCGTATGTGAGGTGGCCCACACGCTAACACTTCGCTTGACAGTGCGTCCAGTGAATGACGGCTCGTCTACTATCGACGCCATGCCCTCGCTGCGCGACGAACAGAAGCGGCTGACCCGGGCGCGGATCATCGACGCGGCGCGCCAATTGTTCGCGGCCCAGGGCTATTCCGGGGTGCGGGTCGACGACATCGCCGCGGCAGTCGGCTGTAGCCGGGCCACGTTCTATCTCCACTTCACCGGTAAGACCGAGGTGCTGCGGGCGATCGCCGAACAGAGCACGCTGCCCAGCGTCATGCGGTTCTACGACGATCTGGATCGGGTGCTGGACAACGGATCTCGCGCGGAGTTCGCGGCGTGGATGACCCGGGCGATCGGGTGGTTCTTCGAGCACAAGGAGCTGCTGCCCGCCTGGGACGAGGCGACCGCTGTGGAACCGGAGTTCCGGGCGGCGGCGCGGGCGGGCATCTCGGCGCTGTCGGACCGGATGACGTCGTATCTGTCGCGCTGGCCCGCGGATCGGCGCGACGAGGCGCGGTTGCGGATCGAACTGCTGGTGGCGCAGCTGGAACGGTTCTTCACGCGGTGGGCCATGCAGGGGACGATCGACGTGTCCGCCGAGCGGGCAGCGGAGGTGCTGACCGATATCTGGTTCCCGGCGCTGCGCGCGCCCTGACTACTTCGGCGGCAGGCCGCGGGCGTAGGCGATGCCGCGCTCGATCCACGCGCTCAGGGCGTCGTCGTCGGCTACGGCTTCGGTACTGATACGCAACCAGTTCCGCATCTCGCGCCCGCCCATGATCATCGGGGTGACCGTGTCGCCGTCGACGAGCCGATCGGCGTCGGCGGGGTCGACACGGACCATGAGACCGCCCTTTCCGCTGGCGGCGACGGCCATATTGCCGCCGATCAGGAAGGCCAGGCCGCCGAACATCTTCTTCTCCACCACCTCGGGCAGGGCGGGGCCCAGCAGGTCGCGGATCCGGTCGGCGAGGTGTTCGTCGTAGGCCATGGTTCGAATTGTTCACCAAGATTTCCCGACGGGTGCGGCGGTTTCGAGTTGCCGCGCGGTGGGGCGCGGACGAACATCCGTCTCATGCCGTCGCCTCGCTTGAACCCTGTCGGTGATGTTCCGGATACCGGGATTCCCGAACGGCTCGCCGCCACCATGACCATGGCCGAGCAGTACGAGTGGCATCGCTCGTTTCTGCGGCGGCGGGCGGTGTCGCGCCGCAACTTCCTGCGCGGTTCCGCCGCGGCCGCGGCCGTCGCGGCGGTCGGGGTCTCGCCGTTCGCGGGGCGGGCGTACGCCGAGGACGCGCAGTTGGCGGTCGGCGGACGGCATGTGGGGTACGGGGCCGACGCGGCGAGTCAGTTGCGGTTCGGGGCGCAGTTGTCGCGAAACCCCAACGGCGTCAAGGTGTTTCTGGAGCACGGGCCGACTCCGGCGCTGGGCGCGTCGATCGAGGCCGAGGTGCGCAACCTGGTCACCCAGATCCCGGACAGCGACGGCGGGGTGCTCGCGGCCGAGCAGTTCTACGCGCACGCGCCGGTCGACGGGCTCGCCGGGCGGGTGCCGCACTTCTACCGGTGGCGGACCTCCGACGGGTTCGTGAGCGATGTGCGCAGCGCGGCCCCGGCCATGCCGTCGGCGCGCAGTGCGGTGCTGCCGTTCCGGTTCACTATGATGGGCGATCAGGGCACCGACGACACGCCGCGGCTGCCAACGGGTTTGGCGGCCGGTGACTACGACGACAACTACTACAAGCCCGACAACGAGCCGACCGTCGCGCACGCGGCGAACGTGCTGAACCAGATCGCCGCCGCCCGGCCGGACTTCCACGTGCTGGCCGGGGACATCGCCTACGCCGATCCGTCGGGGGCCGGGAAGACGCCGGAGTTCGTGCCGTCGGGCGGGAAGCTCGCGGACGGGTTCGACAAGTTCAACCCGTACGTGTGGGACGTGTATCTGGGGAACATCGAGGTCAGCGCGTCGGTGACGCCGTGGATGTTCGCGACCGGCAACCACGATATGGAGGCCGCCTACGGCGAGCACGGGTACGGCGGGCATCTCGCGCGGCTGGATCTGCCGGGCAACGGTCCGGCGGGGTGCCCGTCGGCGTACGCGTTCAGCTACGGCAATGTCGCGGTGCTGTCGCTGGACGCCAACGACGTGTCCTACGAGATCAAGGCGAACACCGGATACTCCGGCGGGGCCCAAACCGGTTGGGTCGGTGCGACTCTCGCGGCCTACCGGGCGAATCCGAACATCGATTTCATCGTCTGCTTCTTCCATCACTGCGCCTACTCGACCACCGATTCGCACGCCAGCGACGGCGGCGTGCGCGACGCGTGGTGCGAGCTGTTCGACCGCTATCAGGTCGATCTGGTGTTGCAGGGGCACAACCACGTCTTCGAGCGCACCGACCCCATCCGCGCGGGCCACCCCACCAAACCGGCGGGCGACAACGCGATCGTCTACCCCGAGACCGACGGCACGGTCTACTACACCGTCGGCGGCGGCGGTCGCCCCCGCTACGGCTTCCAGCCCGGCTCGGACGAGACCTACCGCGGCCACGAGGTCGCCGACCCGTCCGTCCCCAACAGCTACGTCTGGTCCCCCGACGGCCACAAACAGGACGAAGCCGCCCCTTGGTCCCGCGTCCGCTTCCGCAACTACTCGTTCATCCGCGTGGACGTGCGGCCGGGCTACTTCGCCAGTGAGATGGACGTGGTCGCGGTGGACGAGTACGGGCGCGAGTTCGACAAGGTCACCTACCGCCGCCAGGTGCGGCAATAGGCTTGCCGCCCAAGGATTCTCGCGCCTCGGTCACACGCCGAGTGCGGCGGCGAACACGGGCCAGGAGGCGTGCAGGTCGTCCTGCCAGTAGGGCCAGGCGTGGGTGCCCGGGTGCAGTGCGACGGTGGCCGGGATGCCCAGGGCCGCAAGGCGATCGGTGAGGGCGCGTGTGCAGGAGTCGACGACGGACTCCATGACGCCGCCGACCGCCATGCGGTCGGCGAGGGCGGCCGGGTTGCCGGCGATGCTGGGGTCGGTCAGGGCCTCGTGGGGGCCGGGGGCGCCGTTGCCCGCGGACAGGTAGAGCGCGGTGCCGCGGAGGCGATCGGCGTTGAGGATCGGGTCGTGGGCGGACCAGGCGGGGTCGTCGGGGGCGCCCCACATATTGGCGGCGTTCGCGCCGAACAGGCCGAGCTGCGAGGCGACGTAGGCGCGCCCGGCCGGATCGCTGATACGCGGGCAGCCGCTGTAGGAGCCGACGGCCTGGTACAGGCCCGGCGCGTCGATGGCCAGATCCAGCGCCGAGGTCGCCGACATCGAGGTGCCCGCGACCGCGTTGCGCCCGGTCAGCTCGAAGCGGTCCCGCAGCAGCTCGGGCAGTTCGCGAGTCAGGAACGTGGACCACTTGTTGCGGCCCAGCACCGGATCGTCGTTGACCCAGTCGGTGTAGTAGCTCGCCCGGCCGCCCATCGGGACGATCACATTGACCGGCTTGTCCGCGAAGAACTGCGCCGCGTCGGTGCGGGTGGTCCACGGACCGCCGTCCTCGCCGCCGTCGACGGCGTTGAGCAGATACAGCGCCGGCGCGGGGTGGTCCGGATGCGAGATCCACACGGTGACGGGCTTGTTCATGGCGGCGGAGTAGACCACCACCGAGTACTGCCGACCACCCAGCGGCCGCACGTCGAGAATCCCGGGGCTCGGCCCGGGATCCGCGGCGGCCATGGACGGGACTCCGGCGAACGCGGCGACGACGGCGAGCAGAACGACCAGACAACGCGGCAGCCGGTGCATAGCCGCGAGTATCGCACCCCGCGCCACGCGGCGGGCGGCTATTCCAGCGGGCGTGTTCCCCGTCGGAATGCATACGCGGCGCGGCGATCTCGACCGCCCGCGCGTCGTCGCGCCGCGTCCGGCCTCAGCCGGGCGTACGGGCGGCGCGCAGGGTCTCGAGGTCGATCTTGGTCATGGTGCGGAGGGCGGCGGAGACGGCGGGGGCCTGGGGGCCGGTGAGGAGGGTGGGGAGTTCGGTCGGGACGATCTGCCAGGAGAGGCCGTAGCGGTCGGTGAGCCAGCCGCAGGGGCCGGGCGTGCCCTCGGCGGTGAGGGCGGACCAGAGGCGGTCGACCTCGGCTTGGCCTTCGACGGTGACCTGGAGGGAGATGGCGTCGGTGAAGGGATGGCCGGGGCCGCCGTTCATCAGGGTGACCGGGTGGCCCGCCAGTTCGGTGGAGATGACGAAGGGGGCGCCGTCGGGGGTGCGGGTGATGCCGGTGACGCGGGAGCCGGGCAGGAGGCCGACGTAGAACTCGGCGGCCTGCTCGGCCTCGTGGTCGAACCAGACGAAGGTGGTGACGGTGGTCATGACGTGCTCCTCGGGGTCGAGTCGATGTGCTTGCACCCCTTGGTCGAAGCCGTCGACAGGTCTTCGACGTATCTCGCGAAGAAATTTCGCAAGATTTTTCAGCGCGCGGTCAGGCGGTCCAGGGCGGCCTGGCTGTCGGCGTCGGCGGCGCGGTAGATGACCAGGCGTTGGTCGGGATCCTGGATCGGCATCAGGACCTCGAAGCGGACCGCGACCCGGCCGACCTCGGGGTGGCACATGACCTTCACGCCGCGGCCGTTGACACGGACGTCGCGCATGGCCCACATGCGCGCGAATTCGGCGTCCTCGCCGCGGAATTGGGTGATCAGGTCGGCGAGCGCCTGATCCTCGGGGTGGGCGGCCCAGGCGGCGCGCAGGTCCGCGATGCCCTCGCGCACGATCTGGTCGCGGTGGAGGTAGAAGCCGCGCATCCGCGGATGCATCAGGCACAGCCACATGGTGTTGCGCTGCGCCGGGGGCAGCGTGTCGAGGTCGAGCAGCAGCGCCGAGATCTCCGGATTCCAGGCCAGGATGTCGTAGCGGTGGTTGACCAGCATGGCCGGGCGCGGGGACAGATCCAGCACCAACTGGGCCAGCGCCGGGTCGGCGGTGGTGGCCGCCTTGTCGATCTGGGGCGGGCGCTGCTGGGCGAGGTCGAACAGGTAGGCGCGTTCGTCGGGGGCCAGCCGCAGCGCCCGCGCCAGCGCCTCGAGCACCTCCGGGGAGGGGCGCAGCCCGCGGCCCTGTTCGAGCCGGACGATGTAATCGGTACTCACCCCGGCCAATTCGGCGACCTCCTCGCGGCGCAGGCCGGGCGTGCGGCGGGACTGGCGGCGCTGCGGCAGGCCGAAGTCGCGGGGGTCCAGCCGTTCGCGCCGGGTGCGCAGGAAGGCGGCCAATTCCTGGGTCGCGTCCACGGTGCCACTGGTCATTCTCCGATCCTACGAGGGTGGGACCGGCACTCCCAGGAAAGATCCTCCCTTACCCCGCGAGCGACGCGGTCCGACACTCGAATTCGACAGCGAGAACCACACAGGAGGACCTGATGTCGCTCACCCTCGACACCTACCGGCTGCTGGGACGTTCCGGACTGCGGGTCTCCCCGCTCGCGCTCGGCGCGATGACCTTCGGCGCGGACTGGGGCTGGGGCGCGGACACCGACGAGGCCCGCAAACTGTTCGACCTCTACGTCGACCGGGGCGGGAACTTCATCGACACCGCCAACATGTACACCGCGGGCAGCTCGGAGCGCCTGCTCGGCGAGTTCACCCGCGACAATCGCGAAAGCCTGGTGCTGGCAACGAAATACACGATGCTGCGGCGGCCGGGCGATCCCAACTCCGGCGGCAATCACCGAAAGAGCATGTTCGCCTCGGTGGAAAACAGTCTGCGCCAACTGAATACGGATTACATCGATCTTCTCTACCTGCACGCCTGGGACTTCCGGACCCCGGTGGAGGAGATCCTGCGCGGGCTCGACGATCTGGTGCGCCAGGGCAAGGTGCTCTACGTCGGGATCTCCGACGCCCCCGCCTGGCAGGTCTCGCGGATGCAGGCCATCGCGGATCTGCGCGGCTGGTCGCCGCTGGTGGCGTTGCAGATCGAGTACAGCCTCATCGAGCGGACCGTGGAACGCGATCTGATCCCGATGGCCCGGGAGATGGGGCTCGGCGTGGTGCCGTGGTCGCCGCTGGCCAGCGGGGTGCTGTCGGGAAAGTACACCCGCGCCGACCTCGGCGAGGCCGTGGGCTCGCCGGAGGGCACGCGCAAGAATGTGGCGCTGGCCAACGGGTCGCTCACCGAGCGCGGGCTGGACATCGCGGAGGTGGTGAAAGAGGTTGCCGCCGAACTGAATCGGACGCCCTCGCAGGTGGCGCTGGCCTGGACGCTGCGCAATCCGGCCGTCACCGCGCCCATCGTCGGCGCGCGCACCCCGGCGCAGCTGGAGGACAATCTCGGCGCGCTCGAGGTGGAATTCGATGCGGCGCAGGTGGATCGGCTGGAACGGGCCAGCGCGGTGGAGCTCGGCTTCCCGCACGAGTTCCTGAACCGCGCGATGACCCGCAGCGTCACCTTCGGCGATCTGACGGTCGAGGCCCGCTGAGGGTCAGCGCACGGGGGCGAGTTCCCGGGCGGCGGTGTGATAGCGGGCGGCGAGCAGCCGGACCACGGCGGGATGGACCCCGATCGGTTCGGCCACCCCGTCCGCGCCCGCCTCGTGCAGCCGCTGCTGGAACAGCCCGTGCGCCAGCAGATACGACGCGATGAACACCCGCCGCTCCCCCGAATCCCGCAGCCGCGCAACCACATCCGCCACACGCGGAGCGCCGGTGGCGATATAGGCCCGATGCACCGGGGTGTCCAGCCGATCCGCCAGCAGATCGGCCGCCCGCCGCACATCCGCCCGCGCCCGCGGATCGGAGGATCCGGCGGCCGCGAACACCACCGCGTCCCCCGGCCGCCAGCCCGCCGCCAGCAATCGAATCCGCATGATCCGCGCCAGGGCCGGATCCGGTCCCAGCGCCGGAGTGACGGCGACGGCCGGATGCCCACTCTCCGCCACCTCGCGGGGTACGTCCTGATAGACGTGATAGCCCGAGGCCAGGAAGGCCGGGACCACGATTGCCCCGGCGAAAAGCGTGCCGGGGCCACAGGTTTCGGCCGTGCCGGGGCCACAGGTTTCGCCCGCGCCGCGGCCGAAGATTTGGGCCGCGCCCGGGCCAAAGGTTTCGGCCGCGCCCGGGCCAAAGGGTTGGGACGTGCCCGGGCCGTAGGTTGGGGCTGTGGCGGGGCACACGGGGTGGACGGCCAGATCCCGCAGTACCTCGGCCGGAGACGGCCCGAGGACGTCGACGAAGGCGGTGCGGACGGGGGTGGTGAGTTCGCGGGCGACGGCGGCGGCGAGTTCGGCGACCATTTCGACGCCGCGGGTGCTTCTGGTGCCGTGGGCGACCAGGACGAGGGCCGGGTCGGTCATGGCGATCTCCTGCGGGTTTCGGTGGGGGCCGAGGGGGCCCGGGTCAGACGCCCGCGAGGGGGGCCGGGCGGGGCGGGCGGAGCGACGGGTTGTAGCCGCTGACCGGGGGGCGGGGGTTGTTGTCGACGCATTCGGCCGGGTCCAGGGCCAGGCGGTAGCCACGTTTGACGACGGTCTGGACGGCCTTGGGGGTGCCGAGACCCGCTCGGAGACGGGCGATTCCGGTTTCGACGGCGTGTGTGTCGTCGCCGCCGCCGGGCAGGGCGGCGAGCAGATCCTCCCGGGACACCACGCGGCCGGGCTGACGGGCCAGGGCGCGCATGAGGGCCATGGGGGCGGGGGCGAGCTGACGCACCTCGCCGTCGACGACGACGCAGCCGCCGCGCACGCTCAGCACATGCCCGGCGGCGTGAATCCGGTTGGCGCGCCGGGGAAGTTCCTCGGCGACGTGCCGGGCCAGCGCGCCGAGGCGGGCGCGGCCGGGCTGGGAGGTGGTGACGCCGAGCTGTTCCAGCGGGGCGGCGGTGATCGAGCCGACGCAGGCGGGCAGCACCCGGGTGCGGAACGCGTGCAGCACCGCGTCGAGCAGCCCGGTGCCCTTGGCGCGCATGAGGATCGAGGCCACGGCCGGGGCGCTGGTGAAGGTGACGCAGTCCAGCGCGCAGGTGACGATCGATTCGATCATCCGGTCCATCGGGACCAGATCCTCCGGCGGGGTCCAGCGATACACCGGCACCGGCACCACATCGGCTCCGGCGCAACGCAATACCTCGCAGAAGTCCGGAACCGGCTCCCACTCGGTGGTCGCGCCGTGCAGCTGCACCGCGATCCGGGTGCCCTCGATGCCCTCGGCGAGCAGATGGTCGAGCACCTCGGCGGAGGACTCCGAGGCGGGCGACCACTCCTCGCGCAGTTCGGCGGCGCGGATGGCGCCCTTGGCCTTCGGGCCGCGGGCCAGCATCCGGGTCGAGCCGAGCGTGGCGCGCAGGTCCTCGGCCAGACCCCAGCCCTCGGCCGCCTCCATCCAGCCGCGGAAGCCGATACCGGTGGTGGCGACCGTGATCTTGGGCGGGTCGGCCACCAATTCCCTTGTGACGCGCTCCAATTCGGTGTCGTCGGCCAGCGGGATGATGCGGATCGCCGGGGCGGACACGACCGTCGCGCCGCGCCGGGTCAGCAGCGTGGCCAGCTCCTCGGCGCGGCGCGCGGCGGTCACGCCGATGGTGAAGCCCTCGAGACAGCCGGGCGCGGCGGGAGTGGCGGTCATGCGGTGTCACCGCCGTAACAGTCCACGGGTTCGTCCGAGATCAGGACCAGACCGTCCTCGACCCGGACCGCGTAGACCGGTAGCGCCGTCCCCGGATCGTCCAGGCACCGCCCGTCGAGCAGCGAGAACGCCTGCTTGAGCAGCGGCGAGGCCACGATCGGCACCCCGCCGCGATCGCCCACGATGCCGCGCGACATGACCGCCGCGCGCCCGAACGGGTCGATATTGCCGACGGCCGAGAGGGTTCCGTCGGGCAGCAGGAACAGGGCGGCCTGCCGGCCACCTTTCAGCAACACCGCGACGCCGCGGCCGGGGATCAGGAAGTCGAGGCGGCACGCCGCGGTCCAGTCGGTGCTGGTGACCTGGGCGATGCCTGGTGTGTCGAGCACGGTCATCGGTAATTCTCCTCCGAACGCCTTAACCATTGGTACCGGCGGCCTGTTTCCACGCGATTACGCGCCTATTTCCCATCCGTGGCGGCGGCTGTGACGGGGATCTCGGGCATGCCCAGCAGCACGGGGACCTTGCGTTCACCGCTGTCGTCGAAGGCGATCGTGGGATCGGCCTGCTCGGGGGCGTTGACGAAGGATACGAACCGCGCGAGCTTGGCGGGATCGTCGAGCACCGCGGCCCACTCGTCGCGGTAGCCGGCGACGTGGCGGGCCATGGTCTCCTCGAGTTCGGTGGCGATGCCCAGGGAGTCCTCGCACACCACCTGCCGCACGTAGTCGATGCCGCCGTCGAGCGACTCCTGCCACGCGGCGGTGCGCTGCAACCGGTCGGCGGTGCGGATGTAGAACATCAGGTACCGGTCGATGTAGCGGATCAGCGTCTCGTCGTCGAGGTCACCGGCGAGCAGCACCGCGTGCCTGGGTGTGAGGCCGCCGTTACCGCCGACGTAGAGGTTCCAGCCGTTCTCGGTGGCGATGACGCCGACGTCCTTGCCGCGCGCCTCGGCGCATTCGCGGGCGCATCCGGACACGCCCAGCTTCAGCTTGTGCGGCGAGCGCAGGCCGCGGTAGCGCTTCTCCAGCAGCACGGCCATGCCGACCGAATCCTGCTGACCGTACCGGCACCAGGTCGAACCCACGCAGCTCTTGACCGTGCGCAGCGACTTGCCATACGCGTGACCGGATTCCATGCCCGCGTCGACCAGCCGCTGCCAGATCACCGGCAGCTGCTCCACGCGCGCCCCGAACAGGTCGATGCGCTGCCCGCCGGTGACCTTCAGATACAGGCCGAAGTCCTTGGCGATCTGACCGATCGTGATCAGCTGGTCGGCGGTGACCTCGCCGCCGGGCATCCGCGGCACGACCGAGTAGGTGCCGTTCTTCTGGAGGTTGGCCAGGAAGTGGTCGTTGGTGTCCTGCAGGGCGGCCTGCTCGCCGTCGAGGATGTGCTCGTTCGAGGTGGAGGCCAGGATCGACGCGACCGCGGGTTTGCAGATGTCGCAACCCATTCCGGTGCCGTAGCGGGCGATCAGTTCGGAGAACTTGCGGATGCCGGTGCTGGCCACGATGTGGAACAGCTCCTGACGCGACTGGCTGAAGTGCTCGCACAGCGCGCTCGACATCTCGACGCCGGACTGCTCGAGCAGCTTCTTCAGCATCGGCACGCAGCCGCCGCAGGACGTCCCCGCCGACGTACAGCTCTTGATGCCCGCGATATCGCAGGCGCCCTCGGCGATGGCCCCGCAGATCGCGCCCTTGGAGACGTTGTTGCAGGAGCAGATCTGCGCGTCGTCGGGCAGCGCGTCAGCGCCGAGTTCGGCCCCGGCGGGCGAGATCAGCGCGGCCGGTTCGGCGGGCAGTTCGCTGCCGACCAGCGGGCGCAGCGCCGCGTAGGCCGAGGCGTCGCCGACCAGGATGCCGCCCAGCAGCGTCTTGGCGTCGTCGGAGACCACGAGTTTGGCGTAGGTGCCCTTGGCCGCGTCGTGCAGCACGACCGACAGCGCGCCCTCGGTGGTCGCGTGCGCGTCGCCGAACGAGGCCACGTCCACGCCGAGCAGCTTCAGTTTGGTCGACAGGTCCGCGCCCGGGAATTCGCCGGTGCCGCCGAGCAATCGGTCCGCCACGATCTCGGCGGTGGTGTAGCCGGGGGCGACCAGGCCGTAGCAGACGCCCTCGACGGCGGCGACCTCGCCGACCGCGTAGATGTTCGGATCCGAGGTCCGCAGGCCCAGATCCGTCACCACGCCGCCGCGCGCGCCGACCTCGAGGCCCGCGGTGCGGGCGATCTCGTCGCGCGGGCGGATACCGGCGGAGAAGACCACCAGCGAGGCGTCGATGACCGATTCGTCGGACAGCGAGACCCGCAGGCCCGCACCGTCTTCAGCGGGTTCGATCGCGGCGGTGCCGACGCCGGTGTGCACGTGCAGGCCCAGATCGGAGACCAGGCGTTCGAGGATCGCGCCGCCGCCCTCGTCGACCTGCGCGGGCATCAGCCGCGGCGCGAACTCGACGACGTGCGGGGTCATGCCCATGAGCCGCAACGCGTTCGCGGCCTCCAGGCCGAGCAGGCCGCCGCCGACGACCACGCCGACCGCGCCCGGTCCGGCGGCCTGGGCCGCGGCGCGGATGCCGTCGAGATCCTCGATGGTGCGGTAGACGAAGCATTCCGGGCGGTCGTGGCCGGGCACCGGCGGCACGAAGGCGTACGAGCCGGTCGCCAGAACCACTGCGTCGTAACCGATCACGTCGCCGCCGGAGGTGGTGATCTTGCGGCCGTCGCGGTCGATGTTCTCGGCCCGCTCGCCCAGGCGCAGTTCCACCAGGTCGTCACCGGCGTACTCGTTGCCGGGCAGCGCGAGCGCGGTCGCGTCCCACGCGCCGACGTACGACGACAGGCCGACCCGGTCGTACGCCGCGCGCGGCTCCTCGCTCAGCACGACCACCTGCCACTGCCCCTCGGTGTCGCGCGAGCGCAGGGCCTCGACGAAGCGGTGGCCGACCATGCCGTGACCGACGACCACCACGGTCTTGCGCTGGGTGTCCTTCATTGCGTCCTCCCTGGGGATCTCGGTCAGGCCCGGACGGGGGCGTCGGCGGAATCGGTGTGCGACACGGGCTTTCCGCTCTCGGCGGCGATCACCAGCTCCTCGGCCTCGGTGACCACGCTCGATTCGCCGCGCGGGCGGCGCAGGAACACCGCCCAGCAGACCGCCGCGCACAGCACATAGAAGGCGGTGAACACCCAGAACGCGGTGGTGGCGGATTTGGTGGAGGCGTAGGACGAGCGCAGCACCAGGTTGATCGCGACGCCCCCCAGGGCGCCGATCGCGCCGACGAATCCGATCAGCGCGCCCGAGGTGTTCTGCGACCACGCCGCCTTCTCGGCCGAATTCAGTTCCAGCCCTTGGGCTTTCGCGGCGAAGACGGACGGGATGATCTTGGTGACGGCGCCGTTGCCGATGCCCGAGACCACGAACAGCGCGATGAATCCGGCGACCAGCGCGGTCATCACCGCCCCGGTGGGCACGTGGCCGTTGCGGTCGGCGGCCGTGCTCGCCCCGGCGACCACGATGGCCGCGACCATCATGACCGAGAAACCGGCCAGGGTCACCCGCGCGCCGCCGAAGCGGTCGGCCCATTTGCCGCCGTAGGGGCGGGCCAGCGAACCGAGCAGCGGTCCGATGAACGCGATCTGCGCGGCGTGCAGCGCGGCCTGCGCGGGCTTGTCGCCCCCGGCGAGGAAGCTCACCTGCAACACCTGACCGAAGGCGAAGCCGTAGCCGATGAACGAGCCGAAGGTGCCGATGTAGAGGAAGGCGATGGCCCACGACTGCGGAACCTTCAGCGCGGTCCACATGTAGGAGTAATCGGCCTTCTGGTTGCGCACGTTGTCCATGAACAGCGCGGCGCCGGTCGCGGCGATCACGATGAACACCAGGTACACCAGGCACACCACCGAGGCGTTGCCGTAGGCGTTGCCCAGCGCGGCGATGACGGCCAGTCCGATCAGCTGGATCACCGGCACGCCAATGTTGCCGCCGCCCGCGTTCAGGCCCAGCGCCCAGCCCTTGAGCCGCTGCGGGTAGAAGACGTTGATATTGGCCATCGAGGAGGCGAAGTTGCCGCCGCCGAGGCCCGCGAACGCGCCCACGATCAGGAACGTCGTGAACGAGGTGCCCGGCTGGTTGATGAAGTACAGCGTCAGCGCGGTCGGCACCAGCAGCGCCAGCGCGCTGAAGATCGTCCAGTTGCGCCCGCCGAACTTGGCCGTGGCCACGGTGTAGGGGATCCGCAGCACGCCGCCGACCAGGGTCGGGACCGCGCCCAGGAAGAATTTGCCCGCCGCGTCGATGTGGAACACGTCGGTCGGCATGAACAGCACCATCACCGACCAGATCGACCACACCGAGAATCCGACGTGCTCGGCGAACACCGACCAGATCAGATTCCGGCGCGCGATGTTCTTGCCGCCCGCCTCCCAGGCGGCGACGTCCTCGGCGTCCCAGTGCTCGATGTCGCGGTTACGCGTCAGCGTGCTCAAAACCGGCCTCCCAACTTGTCGTCGAGACCCCAAGGTAGGAAACCGGTATTGCGCCGATGCTGCGCGAAATGACCGTCGAGTCAACGGTTGCTCACGACCGCGCGGCCGGGCCCGTGAGAAGCGGATTATGTTTCAGCCATGTGACACAACGGTTTCCGCGCATGACCAACCGCCCGTCACGGGCGGTGCGGCCGTGTGAGACCGGTCAGTTCCAAGTATCCTCGAGCACACAGGGTTTGCACGCCTGCCACGCGCCGACCAACAACACGACCACCGCGACACACAGCAGCGCGAACGGCGCGGCCCACCCGTGGCTCACATCGTGCAGCAGACCGAACATCAGCGGGCCCACGCACGCGACCGCGTAACCGACGCCCTGGGTGAAGCCGGACAGCGCCGCCGACCCGGCCTGGGTGCGGGTGCGCAGATTGATCAGCGTCAACGCCATCGGGAAGGTGCTCGGGCCCAGGCCCAGCAGGATCACCCACAGCAGCGGCGCGCTCATCGGCGCGAACAGCAGCCCCGCGAAGGACACGAAGAACAGCAGCGCGCACGCCACCACGATCGGGAACGGATTGCGCACCCGCGCGGTGACCGCGGGCGCGCTCAGCGCCGCGACCAGGCCGATGAGCGCGAAGATGCCGACCATGGTGCCGCCGAACGCCTCGCTGGCCCCGGCCTCCGCGAAAATCTTGGGCAGCCAGGCGAATACGGCGTAGGTGGTCAGCGAGGTCATGCCGAACATGCCCGCCATCCCCCACGCCAGCGGGGACCGCCAGACCCGGCCCGCGGCCTCGCCCGGCTGCGGCACCGCGCTGATGTCCTCGCCGTCCCGGCCGCGCCGCGCGCGCAGCACGCCCAGCCACGGCAGCACCGCGACGAAGCCGAGCACCGCCCACATGCCCAGCGACAGCCGCCAGCCGTAGGCGTCGGCGACCGGCACGGTGATCAGGGCGGGCACGACCGTGCCCAGCTGGACCATCACGATGTAGAGCGAGCTGAGCACCCCGACCCGATCGGCGAAGTACCGCTTGACCAGCGGCGGGATCACCACATTGCCGACGCCCATCCCGGCCAGCGCGAACGCGGAGAACGCCAGCAGCTCCCAGGTGTCGGGCACGATCGCGCGCACGGCCTGACCCGCGCCGACGGCCAGCATGGCGATCAGGGCGGTGCGTTCGAGGCCGAAGCGGCGTTCGAGGATCGGGGTGAGGATGCCCGCGAAGGCGAACATGGCGGTGGGGATCATGCCGAACACGCCGACCACCGCGGTCGAATAGCCGATGTCCTGGCCGATCCGCTCGGCCAGCGGGCTGAACGCGGTGACCGCGATGCGCAGGGTGGCCGCCGAGACGACGATCGCCGCGAGGACGAGCAGCCGCCCCTCGACGAGGGAACGGCGACGTAGCGGTGGGCGTTCGAGGGTCTGCTCGGCGGTTACGGTCACCGAAAAATCATAGGATGATTGGATGTAATGCGGCAAGAAATGTGATGCGGGGTACCCTTCACACGTGCAACCCGTGCGCCGCACCAGCCTCATCGCTCAGGTGACCGAGCAGCTGCGTGCCGAAATCCGTTCCGGCCGTTGGCCGGTGGGCACCCGGATCCCGACCGAGCCGGAACTCACCGAATTGACCGGCACCGGGCGCAACACCGTCCGCGAGGCCGTGCAGGCGCTCGTGCACGCGGGCATGCTCGAACGCCGCCAGGGCTCGGGCACCTACGTGATCGCGACCTCGGATCTGGGCAACACGCTCACCAAGTACTTCGCCGACGCCGTCACCCGCGACATCCTCGAACTGCGCCAGGCCCTCGACACCACCGCCGCGCGCCTGGCCGCCGAGCGCCGCGACGAGAACGACATCGCGAATCTGACCCGGCTGCTGGAGGCGCGCATGCGCACCTGGGCCGAGCACGGCCCGCAGTCACAGGAATCCATCGACACCGACGTGCAACTGCATCGGGCGATCGTGGTCGCCAGCCACAACGCGGTGTATCTGGAGTTCTACGATTCGCTGCTGCCGGTGATCGCCGAGGCGATCCGGTCGAGTTCGGCGCGGTCGGACGAGGACTATCACGCCGAGCACGAGGAGCTGGTGACCGCGGTCGTCGAGGGCGATCCGGAACGGGCCGCGCGGGTGGCGAACTGCTTCTTCGGCACGCTGATGGCCGAATATCCGGACCGCTGAACGACTTCACAGCGCGTCGCGTGGAACTGTGAGCCAGAATTGGCCCGATCGTCATCGCGGGTGAAATCGGTGTAACGGCCCGTTCGTACGGTAATGCCGATCGCCGGACCACGATGAGGGCGGTCGTATTCCCGCTCGAGAGGAAGCGCCGATGTCCACCGACGCCGTAGACCGTACCGACACCTTCACCCATCGAGCCCGCGGCCGCTGGCTCGACCGCTGGGAACCGGACGACGAAACCTTCTGGGAGAGTGGCGGAAAGCGCACCGCCCGCAAGAATCTGATGTTCTCGGTGTTCGCCGAGAACCTGGGCTTCAGCATCTGGGTGCTGTGGGCCAGCGTCGTGACCGCCATGGGCCCCGCGGGCTTCCACTTCCTCGACGGCCTCGGCAAGGGAAACGCTGTGGCCGTGGGCAATTCGCTGCTGCTGACCTCCACGCCCACGCTGGTGGGCGCGGCGTTGCGGGTGCCCTACACCTTCGCCATCCCGAAGTTCGGCGGGCGGGCGTTCACCGTGTTCAGCGCGGGCATGCTGCTCATCCCGACGCTGGGGCTGGCGTATTTCGTCAACAAGCCTGACACCCCGTTCTGGGTGTTCATGATCCTGGCCGCGCTGGCCGGTGTGGGCGGCGGCAACTTCTCGTCCTCGATGGCCAATATCAACTTCTTCTATCCGGAGGGGAAGAAGGGCGCGGCGCTGGGGATCAACGCGGCGGGCGGCAATCTCGGTGTGGCGCAGACGCAGTTGTTCGTACCGTTGATCATCACGCTCGGCACGCACATCATGGCCAAGGATCCGGGCGGGTACCGCTTCGGCATCACGCTGGCGACGCTGATGTGGATTCCGTTCATCCTGATCGCCATGTTCGGGGCGTTGCGGTACATGGACTCGATCCGGCACGCCAAGGCCGACGGGTCGTCCTACAAACTGGCGCTGACCAATCCGCATACGTGGGTGATGGCGCTGCTCTACATCGGCACGTTCGGCTCGTTCATCGGGTTCTCCTTCGCGTTCCCGACGCTGCTCAAGGCCAATTTCCCGGAGTTGGCGAAGATCGGATGGATGAGCACGATCGGCAATCTCGCGTTCCTGGGGGCGTTCGTGGGATCGCTGAGCCGTCCGTTCGGCGGGTGGATCTCCGACCGGTTCACCGGGGCGCGGATCACGCTGTACGTGTTCGTGGGCATGGCGGTGGCGACCGCGCTGATCATGGCGTCGCTGGCGGCGGACAACTTCCCGCTGTACCTGATCTCGTTCCTGCTGTTGTTCGTGCTGACCGGCATCGGCAACGGGTCGACCTACCGGATGATCCCGTCGATCTTCGCGGCGGCGGTCAAGCGCCGGGCCGCCGAGAGCGGGCAGGACGCGGCCGCGGCGCTGGTGACGGCCAAGCGGCAGGCCGGGGCGGCGATCGGCGTGGTGGGCGCGGTCGGGGCCGCGGGCGGCTGGGTGTTGCAGCAGGCGCTTCGGTTGTCCAACAACCACTTCGGGTCGATGAATCCGGCGTTCTGGGCGTACGCGGTGGCGTTCCTGGTGATGGCGAGCGTGACCTGGTGGTTCTACCTGCGGTCCTCGTTCGCGGTGAACCGGGCGCCGTCGCTGGCGTACGCGAACGTGTAGGGCGTGGAAGGCCGTGCCGGGCAACCGCTTCGGGGGGCCCGGCGCGGCGCGGTGCGACTCCCGTTGCGGGACAACGCTTTCGGAACGACTCAGAGCAGGAAGCGGATCATATCGGCCGTGCGGGCCAGGCCCGGGAACGCCTCGGGGGTGGAGCGCGGGTGCAGGGCGTGGACCGCGAGGCGGAACATGACCGCGCGCAACACCATCTGAGGCCATTCGGGCAGTTCGCTCCAGCGTTGCAGCAGGCCGTCGTCGGCGCCGCCCCAGGACAGGGCGTCGACCACGATGACCCCGGCGGCCCAGGGCGCGGGCCGCCAGTAGGGGGTGATGTCGGTCAGGCCCGGCGTCTGCGCCCCGGCGAACAGCACCGTGCCGAACAGGTCGCCGTGCACCAGCTGCGGCGGGGTCTGCACCGGTCTGCGCAGGGTGGCGAGCTGGGCGAGCATCTCCAGGCTGCGTTGTCCGTCGGGCGAGGTGACCGGGAGCATGCCGCCGATCTTCAAGCTGCGCAACGGAACCGGCTCCCACGCCGCGCGATCCGCGGCGACGAAGACGTCCACGTCGACCCAGGGGGCGATCGGCTGCTGGGCCAGAAAACGCGGGCGGTCCAGGGCCGCGGTCGTCTTGTGCAGGCGCAGCGAGACCGAGACCACCTCGTCGTGGCGCGGTTCGGGGGTGCCCTCGACGTAGGTGTCGGCCCGCCAGCCCGAGACCACGTACCGCCCGTCGGTGGCGCGCACCGGGCGCGCGAGCCGCAGGCCGTCCACCTTCATCGTCTCGCGCACCTTGGCCGACCACGCGGCGCGCGCGTGATCGGCCACCGGGCTCAGCACCACGTCGCCGCAGCGCCAGCCGCCGTCCCAATCACCAAGGGCGACCGGGGTTTCTTCGCGAAGCCCGAACGTGGCGCGCACATGCTCGGGCGGTTCCACAGAAGTCACGGCGGTACCGTACTCCCGGGTCTTTGTCCAGTCCCGCCGCCGCGCCGGTCGTCACCACACCGGGACACGAGGGTGTCTCCGACCCGCGAGCGAAAGGTAGACCGCCCCGGTGTCCCGGTGGGAGACGCCGGGACGCCGGGAGGGATCAGTACACCGGCAGGGAGGGGTCGATCTGCTTGGCCCAGGCGATGATTCCGCCCTGGAGGTGGGTGGCGTCGGAGAAGCCCGCGCGCTTGAGGGCGGCGAGGGCCTCGGCGGACCGGATGCCGGTCTTGCAGTGCAGGACGATCGGGCGGTTCTGCGGGAGTTCGGAGAGGGCCTCGCCGGAGAGGATGCGGTCCTTGGGGATCAGGGTCGCGCCGTCGATGCGGACGATGTCCCATTCGACCGGCTCGCGCACGTCGACGATGGCGACGTCCTTACCCGCGTCGAGCATCTCCTTGAGCTCGCGAGCGGTGACGGTCGAGCCCGCGGCGGCGGCCTGGCCCTCCTCGGAGACCACGCCGCAGAACGCGTCGTAGTCGATGAGTTCGGTGATGGGCTGGCGCTGCGGGTCGCGGCGCAACTTGATGGTCCGGTAGGTCATGTCCAGCGCGTCGTAGACCATCAGGCGGCCGAGCAGCGGTTCGCCGATGCCGGTGAGCAGCTTGATCGCCTCGGTGACCATGATCGAACCGATGGACGCGCACAGCACGCCCAGCACGCCGCCCTCGGCGCAGGAGGGGACCATGCCCGGCGGCGGGGCCTCGGGGTAGAGGTCGCGGTAGTTGATGCCGCGGCCGTCGGGGGCGTCCTCCCAGAACACCGACACCTGACCCTCGAACCGGTAGATCGAACCCCACACGTAGGGCTTACCGGCGAGCACCGCGGCGTCGTTGACCAGGTAGCGGGTGGCGAAGTTGTCGGTGCCGTCGACGATCAGGTCGTACTGGGAGAACAGCTCCACCGCGTTGTCGTTGTCGAGGCGGAACTTGTGCAGCCGCACATCGATTCCGGAGTTGATCTCCAGGATGGAGTCGCGCGCGCTGTCGGCCTTGGGACGCCCGATATCGGATTCGCCGTGGATGATCTGGCGTTGCAGATTCGAGGCATCGACCTCGTCGAACTCCACGATGCCGAGGGTGCCGACGCCGGCCGCGGCCAGATACAGCAGCGCGGGGGAACCGAGCCCGCCCGCTCCGATCACGAGCACCTTGGCGTTCTTGAGCCGCTTCTGACCGTCCACCCCGAGGTCGGGGATGATCAGATGGCGGCTGTAGCGAGCGACCTCGTCCCTGGTCAGCTCCGCGGCCGGTTCGACCAGTGGTGGCAGGGACTTCAGGGATGACACGTCCTCAGACTCCTCGAATAGTTCGCCGATCACGCTCATTCATGCAACACGGCGCGTCGAGCGGTTCTTCCCCACCATCGTGCCAAGTGCTATCCGGTGGGATACGGCCAGGGGTTGAAGCGGCACTTCTTGCCGTCGGAGGGGACCACGCCCTGCGGATCGAGCGCGGCGATGTCGTTGTTGCGGGTGCCGAAGGTCTGCTGCATCATCACCGGCGCGAGGCCGCCGTCGGTCTCGCACGGCTGATGTTCGTGGTAGCCGATGGCGTGGCCGACCTCGTGGTTGATCTGGTACTGGCGGTAGGAGCCGATATCGCCCTCGAACGCCACCGCGCCGCGCACCCAGCGCACCTCCGACAGCACCACCCGATCGAGATCGGAGTTGTAGCAGGAGGAGTCGATGGGGATCTCGAAACCGCAGGCGCTCTTGGTGGTTTGGCGCGAGGTGAGCGAGACCCGGAAATCGGGCTTGCCGGAGTCGACGCGACGGAAGCCGAAGCGCGGATCATGGGTCCAGCTCTTGGGATTGGCGAGGGTGGCCTCGACCATCTTGGCGACCGCGGCGTCGCCGCCGAGGGCGGTGGTGTCGACGCCGTCCTCGACCTCGACGGTGTAGGTGAACACGTGCGCCTGGCCCGCACCCACCTGCGCGCCGGTGCCCGGCACGAGATGCCAAGCGCCCGTTCCGGTTTCGGCGAACGGGCCGCCGTCGGGCAGGATGCCGCTGGGCAGGTCGCCGGAGAACTTCACATCGCCCTTCGGCGGCGCGCCGATGATGCCCGCGTTGGCGCTGCGCTGACTCAACCGGCCCAGGCCCGGCGCGCCGCCCTCGGCATTGCCGCCCCCCTTGACGGCGTCGACCCCGACCAGCACGGTGAGCACCACGAGCACGGGCAGCGCGTAGGCGCGCCAGCCGTAGGTGGTGACGAAGCGGCGCAGCACGCCGCGCTTGCGGGGTGCGCTCGGCGCGGCCTCGGGCTCGGCGGTCGGATCCCACAGGGCCCGCAGGGGTTGCCGGGAGCGCTCCGGATCGGCGGCGTACAGGCCCAGCGGATCGTAGATTTCCGGCGGCTGCGGCGCGTCGGTGTCCACGGGTTGGGTCGAATCGCGCCCGCCGGTCGAACTGCCCCGTTGGTCGGTCACACCCTTCAGACTCTCACAACCCGTGCGGCCGCATCGCAGGAGTCGCACCGTCACCAGGGGGGTTGCGAGGATAAACGTGACTGTGCGAGATTTCTCACGGCGGCCGGTTACTGACAGGTTGCCAATAGTGTGAAAGGTTATGTCCGCCTCGCGGGCAATTGTGAATTGTGTGCGAACCGGGATCAGCGCGTTGGCCCGCATGCGAGTATCGTTCGAGAGATACCCGTGCACACCCATTTCCAGCCGGGATTCGATTGGGAGAGCCGAAATGACAGACCTCGTGGACCGGATGACGTCCCGCACGTCCTCCGAGGCCATGCCGAGCAAGCGCGGTACGCGCCTGCCCCGTGACGCACGCCGCGCGCAATTGCTCGCCGCGGCGAGCGAGGTCTTCGTGCTACGCGGATACCACGCGGCCGGGATGGACGAGATCTCGCAGTGTGCGGGCGTCTCCAAACCCGTGCTCTACCAGCACTTTTCGAGCAAACTCGAGTTGTACCTGGCGGTATTGCAGAACTACATCGACGCCTTGGTGTCGAGCGTGCGCCAGGCGCTGCGCTCCACCACCGACAACCGCCAGCGCGTGCGGGCGGCGGTGCAGGCGTACTTCGACTTCGTCGACCACGAGACCCAGGGCTTCCGCCTGGTCTTCGAGTCCGACCTGACCAGCGAGCCGCAGGTGCAGCGCCGGGTCGAGCAGGCCACCGAGGCGTGTGTGGACGCGGTCTTCGATCTGGTCGCGCACGATTCCGGACTGGACCCGTACCGGGCCCGCATCCTGGCCGTGGGGCTGGTGGGCGCCAGCCAGATCACCGCGCGGTACTGGCTCGAGGCCGATCGGCCGATCGATAAGGAGGAGGCCGTCGACACGACGGTCCAGTTGTGCTGGGGCGGGCTGTCCCGGGTGCCGCTGCATCCGCAGGGCTGAGCCGGTCGAGAACGCGAAACGCGGCGGAGCTGTTGCCCCGCCGCGTTTTTCGTGTGCCGGACTAGACGGCGGCGAAGCCGACGCGGCCGCTGGTCGAGGTGCCGATCTCCACGTAGGCGACCTTCGCGGCCTGGATCAGGTATTTGCGCCCCTTCTCGTCGGTCAGCGCGAGCACGCCGCCCTTGCCCTCCAGCGCCCCGGACACCAGCGCCTGGACCTCTTCCGGGGTCTGCGAGCTGGTGATCACGAGCTCACGCGGGCTGTCCGAAATACCGATCTTGACCTCCACGGCCATCCTCCTCGAGTCCAAATGATGTCCTGCTCAGGCTAGTCCAGACCGCTCCCCCACGGTTACGCGGCAAGTGAACACCCTCCCCAGCCGCACCCTTTGTTTGGATACGCACCCCTTGCAGGGCCATGAAACGGGTGCGGATCCGAATAAGTGGTGCGGCTGTGCTGCCGTACCGGGGGTGGTCAGGCCAGGCCGAGGACGGCCATGCGTTGGGCGTGGCTGGTTTGCATGCGGTCGAAGAGGGCGGCGATGCCGGAGAGGTCGCCGGTGGCGATGAGGACCAGCTCGGTGAGTTCGTCGCGTTGGGCCATGACGTATTGGGCCTGGGTGATGGCCTCGCCGAGGAGGCGGCGGCCCCAGAGCATGAGGCGGTCGCGTTCGGAGCGGTTCTCGGCGACCGCGCGGCGGACCTCCTCGATGACGAACTCGGAGTGGCTGGTCTCGGCGAGCACGTCGTGGACGACCGTGCTGACCTCGGGGGCGAGCGCGTCGGCGAGGACGGTGTAGAAGTCCGCCGCGATGCCGTCGCCGACGTAGAACTTGACCATCGACTCGAGCCAGGTCGAGGGGTCGGTGGAGTCGTGATAGTCGTCCAGGGCCCGCACGAAGGGGGCCATCGCGTCGAAGGCGTCGACACCGCGGCCGGACAGCGCCCGCTCGAGCGTCTGGAAATGCGCCATCTCCGCGGCGGCCATCTCGGCCACGGCCACCTTGCCGCGCAGCGACGGCGAGAGCTTGGCCTCCTCGGCCAGGCGATAGAACGCCGAGATCTCGCCGTAGGCGAGCACCGCGAACAGATCGGTGACGCCGGGATGGTCGGCGGGGATGCGGGGGTCGGGTTCGGTCGAAACACCCAGTGCGGCAGACGGGTCAACTCCCATGGCGTCCACCCTAACCGGGGTCCGGACGCTCCCGCGCGCGGTCACGACCGATCCCCGAGAAACTTCTCCAGATAGGTCCACGTCGTTTCCCTGGCGGTCGGCCCGGTGAGGATGCCGAGGTGGCTGCCGGGCGCGGTCTCGTACCGCACCTCGTGCGCGTTGACCAGCGTCGTGCGGCCGTGCTCGACCGCGGGCGCGGGCGTGATCACGTCGTCGGGACCGCCGACCAGCAGCACGGGCGCGGTCACCTCCGCCAGCGCGATCTCCCGCCGACCCAGCCGGACCACACCCTTGGCGATGTCGTTGGCCAGCATGAACCGGCTCCACAGCTGGTTGTACAACCGGCCGGGGTAGCCGGGCAGCTGGGCCTGGAAGCGGTCGACGGTCTCCATCCGGGCCAGGGCCGCGGTATCGGTCAGATTGGCGGCGATGAACATCGGGCGCCGCAGCTCGCGCTCCCAGGACGTCGCGCGATAGCCCAGCCGGGTCAGCCGCGCGGGCACGCCCCCGGCCGCCCGGACCAGGGTCGAGGTGGCCAGGCCGCGGGTGAACCGGGCGACCGCGCGCAGCTGCGGCACGCCGGTGATCCTGTCGTAGTCCAGCGGCGAGCCGACCGCGGTGATGGACCGGATCGGCAGCGCGGGGTCGGCGGCCGCGGTCAGCAACGCCAGCACCCCGCCCAGCGACCAGCCGACCAGATCGACCGGCGCGCCGCCGCGATCGGTGGACACCCGCCCGATCGCGGTGGGCAGGATGTCGTCGATCCAGTCCTCGAAGCCCATGCGGCGATCGGCGAAGGTGATCTCGCCGTAGTCGAGCACGTACGGGTGGCGGCCGCAGTCGAGCAGGAAACTCGCCAGGCTCTGGCCGGGCCGCAGATCGAAGCAGCTCGCCGGCGCGGCCAGCGGCGGCACCAGCAGCACCGCGGCCTCGTCGGGGCCCCCGGCCGAACCGTCGGCGCGTTCGAAGCGCCGCAGCTCGCGGTGCGGTTCGTCGCACAGCACGGTCGAGGGCGTGCGGGTCGGAGGTTCGATGCCGTCACCGAAGGTCAGGGCCCAGGCGTTGCGCGCGGCGAGGCTCACCGTGTCTGCCAAAGTCACGCTTACGAATTTATCCCGTGACACCACGTCTCACACATGTGGGCTGGGCCACCGTCGCGCCGGGGCCGCCGGTGAATTGCCCTGCGGCCCTTGCCGAACGACAACCGGGCCGGAGCGGAATCGGAAAATCGGGTGGCGCAAATCGGGCAGAAGAAGCTATCACGCTACAATCGCGGTGGGCAACGAGATTTTTCGAGCCCACCGATAATGTGCGCGCACCGTCCGCGACACCGCGCCGCGCCTGGTTGATGCCGACCGGCATCCCGCGGCGGCCGCGGTGGAAAGACCGCCGGAGCTGTGTGGGGAGTTCCACACCTCGTGCGCGCGAGATGCGATCCACGAGGAAAGGTACGAACCTGAGCAAGATCACCGTCGAACAGGAACCAGGGCTCACCGACACCCTGCTGACCGCCGAACTCGACTCCGACCACACCGCCCCGACTTTCGCGGAATTGGGTGTGCACCCGGATATCGTGCGCGCGCTGGGTGAGATCGGAATCGAACGCACTTTCGCCATCCAGGAACTGACGCTCCCGCTGGCACTGGCCGGTGAGGACCTCATCGGTCAGGCCCGCACGGGGATGGGCAAGACCTTCGGATTCGGCGTCCCGCTGCTGCACCGCATCGTCACCGCCGAATCCGGCACCACGGCCCTGGACGGCACGCCGCGGGCGCTGGTCATCGTGCCGACCCGCGAGCTGTGCGTGCAGGTCACCCAGGACCTGGAGAACATCGGCAAGCACCTGACCAACCACCAGGGCAAGCTGCGCGTGGCCTCGATCTACGGCGGCCGTCCCTACGAGGCCCAGATCGCCGCGCTGCGCTCCGGGGTCGACGTGGTCGTCGGCACGCCCGGCCGCCTGCTCGATCTGGCCGAGCAGCAGCATCTGATCCTCGGCAAGGTCGGCGTGCTGGTGCTGGACGAGGCCGACGAGATGCTCGATCTGGGCTTCCTGCCCGATATCGAGCGGATCCTGACCATGGTCCCCGATCAGCGTCAGACCATGCTGTTCTCGGCCACCATGCCCGGCCCGATCATCACCCTGGCCCGCACGTTCCTGCACAAGCCGACCCACATTCGCGCGGAGGAACCGCACGACTCTGCCGTGCACGACCGCACCGCGCAGTTCGTCTACCGCGCGCACGCGCTGGACAAGAGCGAGCTGATCGCGCGCGTCCTGCAGGCCGAGAGCCGCGGCGCCACCATGGTTTTCACGCGCACCAAGCGCACCGCGCAGAAGGTCGCCGACGAGCTGGCCGAGCGCGGTTTCGCGGTCGGGGCCGTGCACGGCGACCTGGGCCAGATCGCCCGCGAGAAGGCGCTGGAGAAGTTCCGCAAGGGCAAGATCGACGTGCTGGTGGCCACCGACGTCGCCGCGCGCGGCATCGATATCGACGATGTCACCCACGTCGTGAACTACCAGTGCCCCGAGGACGAGAAGACCTACGTCCACCGCATCGGCCGCACCGGCCGCGCCGGGCGCACCGGCGTCGCCGTCACCCTGGTCGACTGGGACGAGATCAACCGCTGGCAGGCCATCGACGCCGCGCTGAGCCTGGGCATCCCGGAGCCGGTGGAGACGTATTCGCGCTCGCCGCATCTGTATTCGGATCTCGGCATCCCCGAGAACGTCACCGGCACGCTGCGCCGCGCGCCGGAACGGGACGAGGACGCGGTCGTGGTGGAGCGCGAGAAGCGCACCCCGCGCAAGCGCAACCGCCGCCGCACCGTGCGCGGGCAGGTCGTGGCGGACCGCGCGGACGGAGCCGAAACCGATTCGGACGCATCGGATTCCACCGACGCGACCGCCGAAGGCACTGCGCCCGAGGGTGATTCGACCGCCGAGCGGCCCGCGCGCCGCCGCCGTCGCCTCCGCGGCGGTGCCGGTTCGGACGCCGCCGCCGAGAACCCCGGCGCCGCAAGCGAAGACGACGCGGCCGCAGAGTCCGACGCCGACAACGACGACGCGCACGCCGACAAACCGGCCCGCCGTCGCCGTCGCCGCCGCCGGTCGAACGGGTCCGACACGAACGACGATGCCGACACGCAGGTGGCCGCCGCCTCCGCCTAAGCATTAGTCTCGCTGACGTGCTCGCACCCGAACGGCGAACGCGCGCCGACCTGTACGCCGCGGCCGCGATCGCCGTCGTGGTGGTGATCGTGCTCGTCGCGGTCTGGGCGATCAGCGACGCGCGCGGGACCGTCTCGCAACCCGCCGCGCATCCGCTCGGCCCGGTCACTCCCGCCGACAGCCCGCCCACCGCCCTGCGCGAGCTGTGGGACGCGCCCGACGGCGCGGCGGGGCGCGCGCTGTTCGGCGGCGGGGTGGCGATCACCGGCGACGGCGGCACCGTCACCGGACGCGATCCGGCGACCGGCGCGCAGGTCTGGAAGTACCAGCGGGACATGCCTTTGTGCGGCCTCGAGGTGCAGCAGGGCACGGTCGTGGCGACCTACCGCGATCGGCGCGGGTGCAGTCAGACCACCCTGCTGACCGCCGACACCGGCGCCCGCCGCGCGGCCCGCAGCAGCTATATGGACGACGCGGTGCGGCTGTCCAGCGACGGCACCTATGTGGTCGCGCTGGGCCGCGACCGGATGGAGCTCTGGCGGCCGGACCTGGTCCGCACGCTCGAGTACGGGTACGTGGACGCGCCGATGAACGTGCGCACCCAACCGCGGCACGACTGCGCGCTGTTCTCGGCGAGCTCCAACACCTCGCGGGTGGCGGTGGTCGAGCGCTGCCCCGACGACGCCGCCGTCCGGCTGACCGTGCTCAATCCGGCCCCCAAGGACAACACCGTGCCCGAGGAGTACGGCTCGCACGTGCTGACCGAGCCGGGCGCGGTCTCCGACGGGGTGCGCGTGATCGCGGTGACCGACAACAGGATCGCGCTCTACCTGCCCGGAACATCCACCGCCGCACCGGAATTGGCCGTCTACGATCAGGCCGCGAATTTCGTCGGGGCACACCGGCTTTCGGGTCCGATCGCCGACACCACCGCGACGGTCCGGCTCGGCGCGACCTTCTTCGTCACCACCGGCACGAGTCTCATCGCCCTGAACGCGACCACGCTGGATCCGGTGTGGACCGCGCCCGATGTGCTCGGCACCCCGGTCATGCTGGCCGGGCAGCTGCTCGCGCCGATCGCCGAGGGGCTGGCGGTGCTGGATCCGGGCACCGGCGCGCAGCTGTCCCGAATTCCGGTGGAGCGCAAGGATTATCACCGCGAACCCAGTTCGCTGACTCTCGCCGGATCGATCGTGCTGGAGTCGCGCGGCGGGCGGCTGCACGGGCTCGGCCGGTGAGCGCGCGCCCGCGTCGGGCATGATCGAGGGATGGGCGAAACGGAATTCCGGCTGGTGGTGCTCCGGCACGGTGAGACCGAGTGGTCCAGGGGACGCAGGCACACCGGGCGCACGGACGTCCCGCTGACCCCGCTCGGCGAGGAGCAGGCGCGGGCGGCGGCGGGCGTGCTCGCCCGGCTGAAGCTCACCGATCCCCTCGTGCTCACCAGTCCCCGGCAGCGCGCGCGGCGCACCGCCGAACTGGCGGGTCTGCCCGATCCTCGGATCGACGACGATCTGGTCGAATGGGATTACGGCGACTACGAGGGCCTGACCACCCCGCAGATTCGCGAGCGCGTGCCGGGCTGGACGGTGTTCACCCATCCCACGCCGGGCGGTGAGACCGCCGAGGCGGTGGGCGCGCGCGCCGATCGGGTGCTCGCGGCGGTCGCGCCCGCGCTGCGCGAACGCGATGTGGTCCTGGTCGGGCACGGGCATTTCTCGCGGGTGCTGATCGCGCGCTGGGCCGAGTTCGACGTGCGCGAGGGTCGCCGGTTCTACCTGTCGACCGGCGCGCTCAGCGTGCTCGGCCACGACCACGGCGCGCACACCGTGCTCGCGCACAACCTGGTTCCCGATCTGGACGGGGGCGCCCGATGATCCGCCGCGCCACGCCCGCCGACGTGCCCGCCATGGTGGCGCTCGTGCACGAACTCGCCGAGTACGAGCGGGCGAGCGAGCAGTGCCACCTCACCGTCGAGCAGTTGCACGGCGCGCTGTTCGGGCCCGCGCCCGCGTTGTACGCCCATGTGGCGCAACGGGATTCGGAGATCGTCGGGTGCGCGATCTGGTTCCTGAACTTCTCCACCTGGACCGGCACCCACGGCATCTACCTGGAGGACCTCTACGTCCGGCCGCGGGCGCGCGGGCTCGGGCTGGGCAAGCGGCTGCTCGTCGAACTCGCGCGCGAGGCCGTGGCCAACGGGTACCACCGGGTGGCGTGGTCGGTGCTGGACTGGAACACGCCCTCGATCGACTTCTACAAGTCCCTCGGCGCCGAACCGCAGAGCGAGTGGATCGGCTACCGGCTCTCCGGGGAGGCGTTGCACCGCCTCGCGGGCGGTCACTCCGAGTCGTAGAGCTCGGCCATCCAGCGGGTCGAGGGCGGGGCGAAGATCAACCCGAGGGTCACCAGGGCGGCGAGTCCCACCGGCACGGCCAGCTCGGGCCGATGCGAGCTGAACATGTACCAGGCCACCGGCAGCAACAGGATCTGGGCGAGCACCACGATGGCCCGCCCCCACCGCCGCCCGAAGTACAGCGCCAGCCCCGCCGCGAGCACCGCCCCCGCCAGAATCGCGAAGTAGGCCGCGGTCCCGTACGCCGATTTCGGGTTCCCACTCCCCCGCGCGCCCTGCACCACCAGCACGACCGCGATGATCACCCCCACCAGCCCCTCGACCGCGGCCAGCGCCCCGGCCCCCCGCACCGTCCCGGGCGTCCCCACCCGCCCGACCCCGTTCTCCTGCTTCGCCACCCGCCCAGCCTAAGGCCCGCCCGTCAGCGGACGGCAGGGGCCGGGGAGAGCCGAGGTCCATAGCACGGGCCGGGGAGAGCCAGAGCCCACGCGTCAACGCACAGCAGGGGCCGGAGCCCGCGCGTCAGCGGGACGGCACGGGCCGGGGAGAGGCGGGGCTCGCGGGTGGGTGGGGGTTGGGATCGGGCACAGTACGCTGCTTCGGGTGCGGACGCTGCTGATCGTGAATCCCAATGCCACTTCGACGACGCCGGCCACCCGCGATCTGCTCGCTCACGCGTTGGAGAGCCGCACGCAGTTGATCGTCGCGCATACGCAGCATCGGGGGCATGCGGCCGAGTTGGCGCAGTGGGCCGCTACCAACGAGATGGATCTGATCGTCGTGCACGGGGGGGACGGGACGGTCAACGAGACGATCAACGGGTTCCTGCCGCTGCCGCAGGTCGACGACGGGCAGGCGTGGATTCCGCGGCTGGGCGTGATTCCGGGCGGTTCGGCCAATGTGTTCGCCCGCTCGCTCGGGCTCGAGCCCGATCCGGTGGCGGCCACCAATCAGCTGATCCATCAGCTGTCGCCGGGATCGGGCGGGGATCGGCGCATCGGGCTGGCCATCGCCGACGATCGCTGGTTCACCTTCAGCGCCGGGGTCGGGCTCGACGCCGACGTGTGCGAGGCCATCGACCACAGCCGCGCGAACGGACATCCGGCCACCCCGGCCCGCTATCTGCGGACCACCGTGCGGCAGTTCTTCCGGGCCCGCCGCCGCGAGCCCGCGCTCACCGTCGAGGTCCCCGGACACGAACCGGTCGCGGGCGTGCACTACGCGTTCGTGACGAATACCAGTCCGTGGACGTTTCTGGACTCTCGTCCCGTTCGCACCAATCCGGGCACCCGATTCGAGACCGGTCTCGGGGTGTTTGCCATGCGGACCATGGGGGTACTGCCAACACTGTGGGTCGCCCGTCAACTGCTGTCCGCGGAGGGAAATCCCAAGGCGCGCAATTTGTTTCGCACCGATGACGTTCCGTCGGTACGGATCACCGCCGCCGAGCCGATCGGGCTGCAAATTGACGGCGACTTCATCGGCCGACGTACCGTGGTGGAATTCACGGCCGTGCCGGAGGTGCTCGAGGTGGTCGCCCCGCGACCTGATTCGGGCCGACACAACTGAGAAACATCGCAGTTGTGCTGCGAAAACCGGCGCGAGCGAGTACAAAGGACTCCGCAGGCCCCCCAGGTAGGGGTCTTACAGCGTGAGCTTCCCCACGGTGCACCACAAAGCTATTGACATCTACGGTGTTCGTGAAAGCATTCACAAGCAACCGTGCGGAAACATTCGAGTCGCACAAGTGAACGGACCACAAACCAGAGGCGCCCGAGCGCGCCCAGCAAAGGAGCAGAGGAAATGGACTGGCGCCACAAGGCCATCTGTCGCGACGAGGACCCCGAGCTGTTCTTCCCGGTGGGTAACAGCGGTCCCGCGCTCGCGCAGATTGCCGATGCCAAGCTGGTCTGCGCCCGCTGCCCCGTAACCGCCGAGTGCCTGTCCTGGGCCCTGAAGTCAGGCCAGGACGCCGGCGTTTGGGGTGGTATGAGCGAAGACGAGCGTCGGGCGCTGAAGCGTCGCAACGCGCGCACCCGCACTCGCAGTGCCGTCTAGTACGGCACCGCGCGTTACGGCCACGCGATAGCGCTCGGCCCGGCCGCAACGCATTTCCGGCCCGGCACCCACGCGGTGCCGGGCTTCATTGTTTCCGGGCAGGAAAATCGGTCAGCGAGAAGCCCGGCGGCCCAATGGAACCCGCAACACCGCGTCGGTTCCGACATCCGCGCCCGGATGCAAACCGATCGAACCGCCCAATTCGGCCGTGACGAGAGTGCGCACGATCTGGAGCCCGAGCCGGTCGGAACCCTCCAAACTGAAACCGTCGGGCAAACCGCGGCCGTCGTCGCTGATGATGACGTCGAGCCAGCGGGCCGACCGCTCGGAACGAATTGTGACCGTGCCGTTTTCGCCCGCGTCGAAGGCGTGCTCGATGGCGTTCTGCACCAATTCGGTGAGCACCATCACCAGCGGGGTGGCCCGCTCGGCGGAGAACACGCCGAGCGAACCCGCGCGCCGCACCTTGATGCGGGCGGTGTGCACGGTGGCCACGTCGGCCATGATCGGCAGCAGCCGGTCGACGACCTCGTCGAGATCGACCTCCTCGTCCACCGACATCGACAGCATCTCGTGCACCGAGGCGATCGAGGTGACCCGGCGGACCGATTCGGTCAGCGCCAGACGGGCCTCCTCGTTCTCGGTGCGGCGGGCCTGGAGGCGCAGCAGGGCCGCGACGGTCTGGAGGTTGTTCTTCACCCGGTGATGGATCTCGCGGATGGTCGCGTCCTTGGACAGCAGCGCGCGGTCGCGGCGCTTGACCTCGGTGACATCGCGGACGAGCACCGCGGCCCCGACCAATTCGCCGTTCGGGCGCAGCACGATGGTCCGCAGCAGCACGGTCGCCCCGCGCGCCTCGACCTCCATCCGCCGCCCGGACTTGCCCGCGAGCGCGGCCTGGATGTCGCTGACCACCTCCTGGGCGTCGAACGGATCGGTGATCAGCGAGCGCGTGGTCTGCGCGAGATCCTGTCCGGCCAGATCGCTCTGCAAGCCCATGCGGTGATAGGCCGACAGCGCGTTCGGGCTGGCGTAGACGACCTGGCCCTGGGTGTCGAGGCGGATGAAGCCGTCGCCCGCGCGCGGGCTGGAATGCGAACCCGTGCGGTCCTCGAGGGTGGGGAAGGTGCCGTCGGCGATCATCCGGCACAGATCGTCCGCGCAGGCCATATAGGCCTGTTCCAGGCTGCCGCGCACCTTCGTGCGCCGCACGTCGGTGTCGCGCCCGAGCACCGCGATCACGTCGTCGCCGACCCGCACCGGGATCGCCTCGCGGATGGCATGCACGGGGGTGGGGTGATAGACGCCGCTGGTCTCCACGTCCGAGTCCAGCCGCACGATCTCACCGGTCAGCAGCGCCTCGAAGATCTGGGACTGGTCGTCGCGCGAGGCCAGCGAGCCGACCAGATCCTTCGGGTGCACGGTCGCGGCGGTGGTCGGGCGGCTCTGCGCGACGCAGACGACGTCGGCGCCCTCGGCGACCGGGCCCGCGCCCACCCACAGCAGCAGATCCGCGAACGACAGATCCGACAACAGCTGCCAGTCGCCGACCATCCGCTGCAGATGATCCACGGCCGCGCCCGGCAGATCCGTGTGCTCGGCCAGCAGATCGCTCAGTGTCGACATCACCCACGCTCCTTCACCCGATGTGAACATCCTCCCCTTACACCAGGTGAAGGGTGTCGTTCCGCGTGATCCCGCCCGGGTTCACGCGATGACGGCGATCAGGTCGCCCTTCTGCAGCACGTCGCCGGGCTTGACGTTGATCGAGGCGACCGTGCCGCTGACCTCGGCGAGGACCGGAATCTCCATCTTCATCGACTCCAGCAGCACCAGCGTGTCGCCCTCGGCGATCGGCGCGCCCTCCTCGGCGACGATCTGGAAGACGGTCGACACCATCTCGGCGTGCACTTCCTCGGCCATGCCACCCTCTCGTTCGAACCGACGCGTTCCGGCCAGCGGCCGCTGACGGTACAGCCAACCACACATGGAACAATGGCGTCGATCAGAAGGAGGAAACCATGGGAAAGCGTGGACGCAAGAAGCGCAGCCGTCGCAAGAACGCGGCCAACCACGGCAAGCGCCCCAACAGCTGACGACGGGCGCCCCGGAAAGCACTGAGCGGCACGCCATTTCGATGGCGTGCCGCTCTGTCGCGTCAGGGCTGTTCGACGCTCGTCTCGGTGATCGTCACCGATCTGCGGATCTCGAGGGTGAGCCGCTCGCGCAGCGCCTCGGGGGCGCGGTCGCCGCCGCACTTGGTGTGCAGCAGCCGCTTCAGCTTCTCCTCCAGGCCGTAGGCCTCGATGCACGGCGAACAGTGGTCCATGTGGTGGCGCAGCCGTTCCCGGGTCGCCTCGTCACATTCGCCGTCGAGGATCAGCCAGACGTCGGCGAGAACCGCCGTGCAGTCCAGTTCCGTCTCGTCGTCGCCGGTGCTCACTGGGTTACCTCCTGACGCGTGCCCTCACCCGTGCGGTTGCGATCGAACCCCCGTTCGTGCGCCACGTCGGCGAGCAGACCCTTGAGCTGCTTGCGGCCGCGGTGCAGGCGGGACATGACCGTACCGATCGGAGTCCCCATGATGTCGGCGATCTCCTTGTAGGGGAAGCCCTCGACATCGGCGTAGTACACCGCCATCCGGAACTCCTCCGGAAGCGATTGCAGCGCGGCCTTGATGTCGTCGTCGGGCAGCGCCTCGAGCGCCTCCATCTCCGCCGAGCGCAGGCCCGTGGAGGTGTGCTCGGCCGTGGAGGCCAGCTGCCAGTCGGTGATCTCGTCGGTCGGGTACTGCGCCGGTTGCCGCTGCTTCTTGCGGTAGGAGTTGATGTAGGTGTTGGTCAGGATCCGGTACAGCCAGGCCCGCAGATTGGTGCCCTCGCGGAAGGACCGGAAACCCTGGAACGCCTTGGCGAACGTCTCCTGGACCAGATCCTCGGCGTCGGCCGGGTTGCGGGTCATGCGCAGGGCCGCCCCGTAGAGCTGATCCAGCAACGGCAGCGCGTCGCGCTCGAACCGCTGGGCCAGTTCGGCTTCGCTCGAATCGCTGCGGGCCCCGGATCCGTCGTCCGCGAACTCGTCGTCGGCGGGATCATCGGGCTCTCCGATGCCGGCCGTCACTTCGTCGTCGCTCGTCACGCCCATCCCTTCGATCGCCGTAGTTTCCGAATCTACCGCGACGGGACTGGGCAGCAGGAATCCGGTGACGACGCGCACCGGGCGTTCATCGACCAGAACGGTCACCGGCAAACTCCTTCGAAGGTCGCTGGGGGGTGGATGGATTTCGTATCGCATGCAACATGGCGTGCGCGCGGTGTGTTCCCGCGCGTTCGCGCCCCGGCCGCCGCGGCGCCTAATCTGGCCCGCATGGCAGGTGCGTCGACCCCGGCGGTCCGGGTGCTCACCCAGGCGAAGGTGGCTCACCGCGTGCACTCCTATCCGAACGATCCGCGCGCGGACTCGTTCGGCGCGGAGGCCGTGGCCGCGCTCGCCGAACAGCTGGGTGTGCGCGCCGCGCAGATCTTCAAGACCCTGGTCGTGGAGTTGTCCACCGGCGGCCTCGCGGTCGCCGTGCTGCCGGTGCCGAACACCTTGTCGCTCAAGGCCGCCGCGGCCGCGCTCGGCGCGCCCAAGGCCGCGATGGCCGACAAGGTCCGCGCCGAGCGGACCACCGGCTACGTGCTGGGCGGCATCTCCCCGCTGGGCCAGAAGCGCGCGCTGCCGACCGTCATCGACGAATCCGCGCTGACCTGGGACCGCGTCCTGTGCAGCGCGGGCCGCCGCGGGCTCGAGATCGAGCTGGCCCCCGCCGATCTCGTCCGCCTCACCGCCGCGGTGACCGCCCCGGTCACGCAGGGCTGATCCGGATCACAGAAAAACTCCTTGCCCGCGGTCGCTCGCGGCCGCATACTTGCCTAGTACAACTAGTTGGCAGGTACAAGCAATTGCTTCGCACAAGCAGTTGACAGATGCAAGGAGACGACAGCACATGGACGGCGACTCGGCGGTCGATCGGATCGCTCAGCAGCTGGTCCGCCTGGCCCGGATCCGCGAACGCACCCAGGCCCACATCGCCGCCCACTCCGGCGGCGAGATCGAGATCGCCGCGTTCGGCATCATCTTCCGCCTGCTCTGCGACGGGCCCATGCGGTCCGGAGCGCTGGCGGAGGCGCTGTACTCCGACGCCTCGACGATCAGCCGGCAGGTGCAGACCCTCGTCAAACGCGGCCTGATCGAACGCCGGGCCGATCCCGCCGACGGCCGGGCCAGCGTCCTGGTCGTCACCGACGCGGGCCGCGAGGTGGCCGCGCAGATGCGCAAGCGCCGCAACGAGACCTTCGAACGGGTCCTGGCCGACTGGACCGACGACGAACGCGAGCTGTTCGGCACCATGCTGCGGCGCTTCGTCGACGACTACGACGCCGCGCGCCCGGCCATCCTCACTCCCCCGACCTCCCAGAACTCAGCGACGGAGAAAGACTCGTGACAACCGCAACCGCACCCGCCGAACCGAGATCGGAGGCGGGTTTCACCCACCGCCAGATCCTGGTCATCATGAGCGGGCTCATCCTCGGCATGCTGCTGGCCGCGCTGGACCAGACCATCGTGTCCACGTCCATCCGGACCATCGCCGACGATCTGCAGGGCTACTCCCTACAGGCGTGGGTGACCACCGCCTACCTGATCACCGCGACCCTGGCCACCCCGCTGTACGGCAAGTTGTCGGACATGTACGGGCGCAAGCCGTTCTATCTCGCGGCCATCACGATCTTCGTGGTCGGCTCGCTGGCCTGTTCGTTCGCGCAGTCGATGTACGAACTGGCCGCCTTCCGCGCGTTGCAGGGCCTGGGCGCGGGCGGGCTGATGTCGCTGGCGCTGACCATCATGGGCGATATCGTCGGCCCGCGCGAACGCGCCCGCTACCAGGGCTACTTCCTGGCCGTGTTCGGCACCTCGAGCGTGGTCGGCCCGGTGCTGGGCGGCCTGTTCGCCGGTCAGGCCGACATCTTCGGCGTCACCGGCTGGCGCTGGGTGTTCCTGGTGAACGTGCCGATCGGCGTCGTCGCCCTCGCCGTGGTGACCCGCGTGCTGCACCTGCCGCGCACCCCGCGGCCGGGCGTGCGGATCGACTGGTGGGGCGTGCTCATGCTGGCCGTGGGCATCGTGCCGCTGCTGGTGGTGGCCGAGCAGGGCCGCGAATGGGGTTGGGGCAGTACGTCTTCGGTGCTGTGCTACGTCGTCGGCGTGCTGGGCGTGCTCGGCTTCGTCGCGGTGGAGGCCCGGCTCGGGGACGCGGCGCTCATCCCGCTGCGGATGTTCAAGAACTCGACCTTCGCGCTCGGCGTGGTCATCTCGTTCGTGGTCGGCGCGGGCATGTTCGGCGGCATCAGCCTGATCCCGCAGTACCTGCAGGTCGTGCGCGGCTCCAGCCCGACCGTGGCCGGGTTGCAGATGCTGCCGATGGTGCTGGGCATGATGGTCGGCTCGATCGTGGCGGGTCAGACGATCTCGCGCACCGGCCGTTACCGGGCCTTCCCGCTGATCGGCGCGGCGCTGCTCACGCTGGGACTGTTCCTGTTGCACTTCGTCGACGCCGACAGCCGCCTGTGGCTGGTGATGATCTTCATGGGGATCACCGGCCTGGGCCTGGGCAATCTGATGCAGCCGCTGACGCTGGCGTTGCAGAACGCGTTGCCGCCCAAGGACATGGGCGTGTCCACCGCGGCCGCGACGTTCTTCCGGCAGATCGGCGGCACGCTGGGCGTGGCGGTGTTCCTGTCCATCCTGTTCGCCCAGCTGAGCCCGAGCATCGGGGACGAGTTGCGGTCCGCCTCGACCCAGCCCGCGTTCCAGCAGGCGGTCGCCGAGGGCCTGCACAGCTCGAATCCCGCGGACGCGGCGCTGTCGAAGGGCCTTGCGGCGCACGATGTCTCGGCCGCGAGCGGGGTGCTCAACGACAGTTCGGTGATCCAGCAGCTGAATCCGACGCTGGCCCGGCCGTTCAAGGTGGGCTTCGCGGATTCGATGTCGACGGTGTTCCTGTCGGTCACCGGGATCGCGGCGCTGGCGCTCGTGCTGGTGGCGTTCTGGAAGGAGGTGCCGCTGCGCACCGCGGGCGGCATCCAGGCCGGAGCCGAGGCCAACGAACGCAAGGTCGCCACGGCCCAGCCCGTCTAGGCCCCGCCACGGCCCAGCCCGTCTAGGCCCCGCGACAGTTTCCGGACGGCCCCGCACCTCGTGCCGGGGCCGCCCGGTCGTTCGTGGGCAACACGCCCGCGTACGGCACGAAAGCCGCAAATCTCCCGAATGGGATCATTCGGTGTGCGTTACTGATCGGGTCAGATTCGTTCGACCCCGAGGATGTGATGCGAAATGTCGGACAGGCACCGGGTGCGCACCATGATCGTCGCCGTGTCGGGCGGGGTGATCCTCCTGCTGGGCTGCGCGACGGCCACCGCGGATTCCAACTACCCCCTCGGCTCCGGGCCGGGGCGGGCCGCCCAGGACGGACCGAACAAGCAGGCGGAGAAGGCCGAGAAGTACGGCGGCGGGGCGACCTCCAAACTGGTCGACCTCGGCGCGAGCATCGTGCGGTGCGGGCTCAATGTCGCGGTCCCGTCGGTGCGCTGCGACCTGTGACGAGCGGCCGGGCCGGTCAGATCAGGCTGGTCTGACCGGTCCGCTCGTCGCTTCCGGCCGCCGGATCGGCCAGCAGTTCGGGGCCGTTGTTGCGCACGCTGTTCACCAGCGGCGAGACCGGGCGCGCGACGATATCCGAAACCCATTGCGGCGAAGGCGTTTCCAGTAGTTCGTGCGGCGCGGGGTGGTCCGGGTCGAGCCAGGCGTCCCAGTGCTCGCGCGGCATCGGCAGCGGCATCCGGTCGTGGATGCGGGTCAGATCGCCGACCGCGTCGGTGGTGAGGATCGTGCACGACAGGAGGGGGTCCATATCGCGATGGTCCGGATCGCGCCAGGTCGACCAGAGCCCGGCCATGTACAGCCGGGAACCGTCGGCGTGCGCCATGAAATAGGGCTGCTTGATCGCCTTGCCCTTGTCGGTCTGGCCCTCGACCAGCCACTCGTACCAGCCGTCCATCGGAACCAGGCAGCGGCGCTTCTTCACCGCGTCGCGGAACGAGGCGGTGGTGGCGGCCTTGTCGGCGCGCGCGTTGAACAGCGGTTTGCCCTTGGCGGGCACGCGCGGTTCGGCGGCCTTGGTCCACACCGGGATCAGCCCCCAGCGCATCCGCCGCACCCGCAGCCGGGGCTCGTCGTCGGGGTGGTCGTGATCGTGCCGCCGGACGACCGTGAGCACCTGATTGGTGGGCGCCACGTTGTAGTTCGGGCCGGAATCGGGGCGGTCGTCGGTCTCGTCGAGGGCGTCGAGTTCGGCGACGAGCCGGGCCGGGTTCGCCGTTGTCGCATATCTGCCGCACATGGTTCCCATGCTGCCATCGGGTACCGACAGCCAGGGCGGAAGAATGGCCGAAAATGCAACTGAAGGCGGTTGACTTCACATCTATGGTGTGAGAACTTCGAGCCACAACTCTCTCATTAGGGGTCGCCGAAATATGTCCACCACCGAGTCCACCGCCGTCACCCGCGAGACCACGCTCACATCGGTCGATCCGGCCACGGGCGAGGTCATCGCCACCCACCCGATCGCCGACGAGGCGGCCGTGCACGCCGCCGTGGCCGAGGCTCGCCGCGCGGCCGCGACCTGGGGGAGCCTGAGCTTCGCTGACCGCAAGCGCCACCTGTTGCGCTGGAGCAGCCGGATCGTCGCCCGCGCCGACGAATTCTGCGACCTCATCCACACCGAGAACGGCAAGCCGCGCGACGACGCCTTCCTCGAGTTGATGCTGGCGCTCGAGCACATCAAGTGGGCCGCGAGCAACGCCGAGAAGGTGCTGAAGACCAAGAAGGTCTCCCCCGGCGCGCTGATGTCGAACTTCGCCGCCTACATCGAGCAGCGCCCGCTGGGTGTGGTCGGGGTGATCGGGCCGTGGAACTATCCCGTCTACACCCCCAACGGTTCCATCGGTTACGCGCTGGCCGCGGGCAATACCGTGGTGTTCAAGCCGAGCGAATACTCCACGGGCATCGGTAATTTCCTGGCCCAGCTGTTCGCCGAGGCCAATCCCGAACTGCCCGACGGGGTTTTCGTCACGATCAACGGTTACGGCGAGACCGGCGCGGCCCTGGTGCGCGCGGATATCGATAAGATCGCGTTCACCGGTTCGGCCGCCACGGGCAAGAAGATCATGGCCGCCGCGGCCGAGCGGCTCACGCCGGTGCTGCTGGAGTGCGGCGGTAAGGACGCGGTCATCGTGGCCGCCGACGCCGATATCAAGGCCGCCGCCGACGCGGTCGCCTACGGCGCCACCATGAACAGCGGCCAGACCTGCGCGGGCGTCGAGCGCGTCTACGTCGACCGGTCCATCAGCGACGAGTTCGTCGCCGAGGTCAAGCGCATCCTGACCGACATCCACCCCGGCTCCGACGACAAGGCCAGCTACGGCCCGATGACCATGCCGAGTCAGATCGACGTCGTGCGCCGCCACATCGAGGACGCGCTGAAGAACGGCGGCAAGGCCGTGCTCGGCGGCCCGGAGTCGATCAAGGGCCCCTACATCGAGCCGGTCGTGCTGGTCGACGTCGACGAGAACTCGGCCGCCGTGCGCGAGGAGACCTTCGGCCCGACCGTCACCATCCGCACCGTCAGCGGCGTGGACGAGGCCGTCGAGCTGGCCAACGACTCGACCTTCGGCCTGGGCTCCTCGGTGTACTCCCGCAAGCAGGGCCTCGAGATCGCGCGCCGCCTGAAGGCGGGGGCGACCTCGGTCAACTCGGTGCTCGGCTTCGCCGCCATCTCGGCGCTGCCCTTCGGCGGCCATCGCGACTCCGGCATCGGCCGCATCCACGGCGCCCCCGGCCTGCTCGAGTTCACCGAACCCCACTCGATCGCGGTGCAGCGCTTCGCGATTCCGGGCATGGCCCTGATGAGCTACACCCGCACCGAACGCACCATGAAACTCCTCCGCCGCGTCGTCCCCCTCCTGCACGGCCGCCACAAGTAACCGCAACCCCAGCCGCACCCCTTGTTCGCAAACGCACCCTCTCCAGTGCCCTGGAATGGGTGCGGATCCGAACAAGGGGTGCGGCTGGGTTTCGGGGGCGGGGGGAAGTGGGTGGGTTTCGGAGGTATAGGCGAAGATGGGGGGGTGAGTTTCTGGCCAGCGCCCCATACCGATCAGCCCGTGCACGCCACCGTGGCGTTGCCGGGGTCGAAGTCGATCACGAATCGGGCTTTGATCCTGGCGGCGCTCGCGGATCGGCCCTCGACCATCACCGGGGCGCTGCGCAGCCGCGACACCGATCTGATGATCGGGGCGCTGCGGTCGCTGGGCACCGAGATCGACGGGGACGCCGACACTCTCGCGATCACCCCGGCCGGGGCGCTGGGCAGCGCGACCGTCGACTGCGGGCTGGCGGGGACCGTGATGCGGTTCCTGCCCTCGGTCGCGGCGCTGGCCCACGGCGACGTCGCGTTCTTCGGCGACGAACAGGCCCGGCTGCGGCCGCTGCGGACCGTGCTGGACGCGCTGCGCGAACTCGGCGTGGACATCGACGGCGATTCGCTGCCGTTCGTCGTGCACGGCATGGGCAAGCTGCGCGGCGGGGCGGTGACGATCGACGCCTCCGGCTCCTCGCAGTTCGTCTCGGGACTGCTGCTGTCGGCCGCGCGCTTCGACGAGGGGGTGACCGTCCGGCACGACGGCGCGCCGCTGCCGTCCATGCCGCACATCGAGATGACCGTGCAGATGCTCGAGCAGGCGGGCGTGCGGGTGCAGGCCCCGAACGATCCACGCGCCGAACAGGTCTGGACGGTCGAGCCCGGCCCGATCCACGCGGTCGACTGGGAGGTCGAGCCGGATCTGTCCAACGCCACCCCGTTCCTGGCCGCGGCGGCGGTCACCGGCGGCGAGGTGATCATCCCGCACTGGCCGCAGCTGACCAATCAGCCCGGCGACGTCATCCGCGAGATCCTGGTGCGCATGGGCGCCGAGGCCCGCCGCTTCGACGGCAAACTCACCGTGCGCGGCCCGGAACGCCTGGCGGGCATCGACATCGACCTGCACGACGTCGGCGAGCTGACCCCCACGGTCGCCGCGCTGGCGGCGCTGGCCGACTCCCCGTCGCGGCTGCGCGGCATCGCGCATCTGCGCGGCCACGAGACCGACCGGCTGGCCGCGCTGGCCACCGAGATCAACCGGCTCGGCGGCAAGGTCACCGAAACCGACGACGGCCTCGACATCGTCCCGGCCCCGCTGCACGGCGGCGACTGGCACTCCTACGCCGACCACCGCATGGCCACCGCGGGCGCGATCCTCGGCCTGCGCGTCCCTGGCGTGCGGATCGAGGACATCGGCACCACCGCCAAGACCCTGCCCGACTTCGTATCCCTGTGGGAGACAATGCTTTCCGGCACGGGAGCGGCGCACTGAGACGCCGCGACTACGACGAGTCCGATGTCCGGGTGCGCCCGGGCAAGGGCTCGCGGCCGCGCACCAAGACCCGGCCCGAACATCGGGACGCGGTCACCGCCATGGTCACCGCGGTCGACCGGGGCCGCTGGAGCTGTGTGCTCGAGGGGGATCCGGAGCGGCCCATCGTGGCCATGCGGGCGCGCGAACTGGGCCGCACCCCGATCGTGGTGGGCGACGAGGTGGGCGTGGTGGGCGATCTGTCCGGCGCCCCCGACACCCTCGCCCGGATCGTGCGGGTCGCCGAGCGGCGAACGGTGTTGCGGCGCACCGCCGATGACACCGATCCCTTCGAACGCGTCGTGGTCGCCAACGCCGAACGCCTGTTCATCGTCGTCGCGCTGGCCGATCCGCCGCCGCGCACCGGCTTCGTCGAACGCGCCATGGCCGCCGCCTACGCCGGTGGCCTGGAACCGGTGTTGTGCCTGACCAAACACGATCTCGACCCGAACTCCGAATTCGCCACGGAATTCCGCGATCTCGACCTCACCATCGTGCCCGGCGGCCGCGACGACCCCCTCGAACCGATCCTCGAGCTGCTCCGCGAACGGCTCACCTGCCTGCTCGGCCACTCCGGCGTCGGAAAGTCGACCCTGGTGAATCGCCTTGTGCCCGAGGCGGATCGGGCCGTCGGTGAGGTGTCGGGCGTCGGCAAGGGCCGGCACACCTCCACCCAGTCGATCGCGCTGCCGCTGCCCGGCGGCGGCTGGGTCATCGACACCCCCGGCATCCGCTCGTTCGGCCTGGCGCACATCACCCCCGACGACGTCATCCAGGCGTTCGCCGATCTCGCCGACGCCATCGAGGACTGCCCGCGCGGCTGCACCCATCTCGGCCCGCCCGCCGACCCCGAATGCGCCCTGGACCGCCTGCCCGGCAAGGAACGTCGCGTGGCCGCCATCCGCCGCCTGCTGGTCGCGCTCAATGCCAACGATCCATGGGCAATGGGCGGCGGTTGACGAGAAGTCCGCCCGGTATTGCCACGACCGGCAACAGGCGGCAACACCGCAACGCTTCCCCCGCGCAGCGCCCCTCCAGCAAACTATCGATGGCCCCGCCGCCGGATCCGATGTCCTTGCCCCTCATCGACTCTCCGGTGGCGGGTGCACTCCAATCCCGTCCCTCCCCCGAACAGACCGATGCCCTCCCGCCGGATCGGCGGGAGGGCATCGTCGGCGAGATCAGCGGCGGCGCTTGGACTTCGGGGGCTTCGGATGCCGTCCCTCGGCGCGGGCGGCCTCGCGGCGCTCGCGGCGAGTGGTGCCGTCGTGGCCGTTGTCGCCGTACTCCTCGGCGTCGCTGTGGCGGGCGACGTGACCGCCCTCGTCGGGACCCGAATAGGTCAGGCCGCCCGTGTTGGAGCGGTCGCCGATCCCCTTGGCGCGCAAGGCCGCCGGGGCCGCGGAGGAGCCCTCGACCGGGGCGGCGGGTGCGCCCGCCAGCGCGCCGACCGGCGAGCGCAGGCCCGGATCCACCGAAACCCCTTGCGGCTGCGGCTGTTGCACCTCGACCTGGAGGTTGAACAGGAAGCCGACCGACTCCTCCTTGAGCCCCTCGAGCATCGCGGCGAACATGTCGAAGCCCTCGCGCTGGTACTCCACCAGCGGATCGCGCTGGGCCATGGCCCGCAGGCCGATGCCCTCCTTGAGGTAGTCCATCTCGTAGAGGTGCTCGCGCCACTTGCGGTCCAGCACCGACAGCAGCACCTGGCGTTCCAGATTGCGCATACTGCCCGGACCGGCCAGGTCGTCGATCTCCTTCTCGCGGCGCGCGTACGCCTGGTGCGCGTCGTCGAGGACCGCGTCGAGCAGCTCCTCGCGGGTCAGCTCGCCGATCTCACCGGAGTCGTTCTCGCCGGTCAGGTCCTTGTAATCGATGCCGACCGGGTACAGCGTCTTCAGCGCGGTCCACAGCTTTGCCAGATCCCAGTCCTCGACGTAACCCTCGGCGGTCGCGCCCTCGACGTAGGCGGTGATCACGTCGGTGATCATGTTCTGGACCTGGCCCTCCATGTCCTCACCGGCCAGGATGCGCTGGCGCTCGGCGTAGATCACGGTGCGCTGCTGGTTCATCACCTCGTCGTACTTCAGAACGTTCTTGCGGATCTCGAAGTTCTGCTGTTCGACCTGGGTCTGCGCGCTCTTGATGGCCCGCGAGACCATCTTGGCCTCGATCGGCACGTCGTCGGGCAGATTCAGCCGGGTCATGATCGACTCCAGCGCCGCGCCGTTGAACCGGCGCATGAGCTCGTCGCCCAGCGACAGGTAGAACCGCGACTCACCCGGATCGCCCTGACGGCCGGACCGGCCGCGCAGCTGGTTGTCGATGCGGCGCGACTCGTGCCGCTCGGTGCCCAGCACGTACAGGCCGCCGACCTCGCGGACCCGCTCGCCGTCCTCCTCGACCTGCTGCTTGACCCGCTCCAACGTCGGCAGCCAGTGCGCCTGGTAGTCGTCGGGGGTCTCCACCGGATCCAGGCCCTGCTGCCGCAGCAACAGGTCGGCGATGATGTCGGGATTGCCGCCGAGCACGATATCGGTACCGCGACCGGCCATATTGGTGGCGACGGTGACCGCGCCGGGCCGACCGGCCTCGGCGATGATCTGCGCCTCCTGCTCGTGGTACTTGGCGTTGAGCACGTTGTGCGGAATGCCGCGCTTGGTCAGCAGTTTCGACAGGTACTCCGACCGCTCGACCGAGGTCGTGCCGACCAGCACCGGCTGGCCGTTCTCGTGCCGCTCGGTGATGTCGTCGGCGACCGCCTCGAACTTGGCCTCTTCGGTCTTGTAGATCAGGTCCGCCTGATCCTTGCGGATCATCGGCTTGTTGGTCGGGATCGGCACCACGCCCAGGCCGTAGATCGAGTGCAGCTCGGCGGCCTCGGTCTCGGCGGTGCCGGTCATGCCGGAGAGCTTGTCGTAGAGGCGGAAGTAGTTCTGCAGCGTGATGGTGGCCAGCGTCTGGTTCTCGGGCTGGATCTCCACGCCCTCCTTGGCCTCGATGGCCTGGTGCATGCCCTCGTTGTAGCGGCGGCCCACCAGGATTCGGCCGGTGAACTCGTCGACGATGATGACCTCGCCGTTGCGGACGATGTAGTCCTTGTCGCGGACGTAGAGTTCCTTGGCCTTGATGGCGTTGTTCAGATAGCTGACCAGCGGCGAGTTCGCGGCCTCGTAGAGGTTGTCGATGCCCAGCTGGTCCTCGACGAACTCCACGCCCGCCTCGTGCACGCCGATGGTGCGCTTCTTGATGTCGACCTCGTAGTGCACGTCCTTCTTGAGAAGCGGTGCGATACGGGCGAATTCGGCATACCACTTCGAGGACGCGTCGGCCGGGCCGGAGATGATCAGCGGGGTGCGGGCCTCGTCGATGAGGATCGAGTCGACCTCGTCGACCACGGCGAAGTTGTGCCCGCGCTGGACCAGATCGTCCAGCGAGTGGGTCATGTTGTCGCGCAGGTAGTCGAAGCCGAACTCGTTGTTGGTGCCGTAGGTGATGTCGGCGCCGTAGGCGGCGCGCCGCTCGGCCGGGCTCATGCCGCCGAGGATCACCCCGACCTCGAGGCCGAGGAAGCGGTGCACGCGGCCCATCCACTCCGCGTCGCGCTTGGCCAGATAGTCGTTGACGGTGACGACGTGCACGCCGTCGCCGGACAGCGCGTTGAGGTAGGCCGGGAGCACACAGGTGAGGGTCTTGCCCTCACCGGTCTTCATCTCGGCCACATTGCCGATGTGCAGCGCCGCGCCGCCCATGATCTGCACCTTGTAGTGCTTCTGACCGAGGACCCGCCAGGACGCCTCGCGCGCGACCGCGAACGCCTCGAGCAGCAGTTCGTCCACGGATTCGCCGTCGGCGTAGCGTTGCTTGAATTCGTCGGTCTTACCGCGCAGTTCGGCATCGGTGAGTTCGGCGTAGTCCGGCTCGAGCTCGATGACCTCGTCGGCGAGCCGCGCGAGCCGCTTCACGACGCGGCCCTCACCAAAACGTAGCAACCTCGTCAGTGTCAGCGCAGGCACGGGTCTCGTCAGTCCTCTGGTCGGTGTTGTTCGTCTCGGCACCCCACGCCGGGCTGGGCCCACGCGGGGGCTGGCTGTGGCAGCATCGCCCATGGTAATGCGGGATCCATCCTAGGCGGCGGGCGCGGCGTCATCGCAGCCGCAGCGCCACCAGCCGCCATTCGCCCCGGCGGCAGGTCACCCGGCCCGCCACGGCGAAGCGGCGCGCCCCGCGCTCGTATCCGGCCACCACCTCGGCCACGCCCGGCGCGACGGGTTCGGCGCGCACCGCGACCAGCACCGCCGCGCCGAGCCGCCGATCCGCGACCGCGGTGCGTGCGGCGGTCGCGAGCATCGCCGCCACCGCCGGATCGGTCAGCCGGGTCAGCTGGGTCGCCGACCGCCGGCCGTCCAGCACCTCGAGCACCATCCGCAGCGACCGCTCGGCGAATCGTGTTGCCGCCGAACCGTTTTCGTCGAACCTGGCGTAGGATGGGGAACGCCCGTCGTGCGGCGACCTGCGATGCGTTCCGCGCAGGCGATACGCGCCGGTGCGCGCGGGCACGCGACGACGGCAGGGCAGCGGCGCTCGGCCCGCCGGACCGCTCGCGCGGCTCCGATTCCCCGACCGGTCGGCATCGCCCAGTGGCGGTTCGGCATTCGGCGCGGGCGATAACATCCCGATTCCCCCTCGTTGTCGGCTCCCCTGGACACGAACGTCCCAGCATCGCACGGAGGCCGCTCGGGCCGGAAGATTTCGCAACCCGTATCGCGAAAAGGGGGACTCGCCTACCGCCGACCGGTTTGTGTGACCTCACAATGGAGCGGGTATCGGAAGGAGCACCGGAAAGCGTGATCACCAGACTGTCGCCGCAGGACGCGTCCTTCTACCGGCTCGAATCGAGCAGCAATCCGATGCACATCGGCTCGCTCGCCATCGTGGCGGACACCGATCCGCCCGAGCCGGGACGGGCGACCTACGAGCGGCTGGTCGAACTGGTCGAGAACCGATTGCCGCTGGTCCCGCGCTATCGGCACAAGGTCCGCGAGGTCCCGTTCGCGCTGGGCCGCCCGGTGTGGGTGGACGACGCTCACTTCGATATCGGCTATCACGTGCGCCGCTCGGCGCTGCCCGCGCCCGGATCCGCCGAGCAGCTGCACGACCTGGTCGCCCGGCTGTCCTCCCGCCCGCTCGACCAGACCCGGCCGTTGTGGGAGATGTACCTGATCGAGGGTTTGGCCGAGGGCCGCTCCGCGATCTTCACCAAGACCCACAGCGCGCTCGTGGACGGCGGCGGCGCGCTCGAGATCGGGCACGTGATCCTCGACACCGGCCCGGCGCCACGCGAACTCGCCCCGGATCCCTGGACCGCGCACCGCGAACCGAGCGAGGCGCAGCTGTTGGCCATGGCCGTGGCCGAGTTGGCGGGCCAGCCGCGCGAGGCGCTCGGGGCGCTGCGGCAGGCGGGCGCGAGGTCGGTGGCCGGGGCGACCGGCCGGGCCGTGGAGCGGGCGCTCTCCCGGGTGCGCAGCGCGGCCACCGGTGTGCCCGCCAGCCCGTTCAACGCCCCGACCTCGCGCAATCGCCGCTTCGACGTGGTGCGCACCGACCTCGACGACTACCGCCGCATCCGCGAGCGGTTCGGCTGCTCGACCAACGACGCGATCCTGGCCGTGGTGACGGGCGCGCTGCGCATCTTCCTGCAATCGCGCGGGGACATGCTCGCCGAATCGGCGGTGCTGCGCGCGATCGTGCCGATGTCGGTGTACACGGCGGGCGCGCGCGGCTGCGACAGCGAGGTGTCGTCGTTCCTGATGGATCTGCCGGTGGGCGAGCCCAATCCGGCCATGCGGCTGTCGCACATCGGCCACGCCACCGAGGCGCACACCCGGCACCGGCACGCCGTACGGGCCCGCACGCTGGTGCACATGGCCGGATTCGCTCCGGCGAGCCTGCACGCGATGAGCGTGCGGTCGGCGAGTACGTTCGCAGAACACACGTTCAATCTGGTGATCACCAACGCGCCGGGTCCGCAACGGCCGATGTACATCGGCGGCGCGCGGATACTGGAGATGTATCCGGTGTCGCCCCTGCTGCGCAATCAGGCGTCGAGTATCGGAATCACGTCCTACGACGGACGGGTGTTCTACGGTCTCAATGCCGATCGCGACGCGATGGCCGATATCGGGGTGCTGTCCGCGGCGGTGCGCGAGTCCATGGAGGAGATGCTCGGTGCCTGCGTCCAATGACAAGCTGCGGGTCTACGTCCCGGCGACGATCGCCATGCTGCGGAACCTGGTGTCCGATCGCGAGATTCGCGCGATCAACGACACCGCCTTCGCGGTCACCCCCGCGCTGCGCGAGGCGTACGCCGCGGGCGACGACGAGGAACTGGCCGAGGTCGCGATGGGCGAGGCCGCGCGCGCGTCGCTGCGCCTGCTCGCCGACGAGCGCGAGACGGCCACCCGCGCCGACGACGACAGCGCCGACGACGAATCCGGCTACCACAGCCCGGTCTACCGCCGCGCGGTGATCGCCGCCGACGTCACCGGCGCCACGCTGCGCCCCGACCTCGACGACGCCGTGGTCCGCCTGTCGGCCGCGATCCCCTACGACCGGATCGCCTCGGTGCACGTCGACCTCGCCGAGGCCGAACCCGCGGTGGCCAAGGCCGTGGACGTGATCGACGCCGCCGACCTCGGCGACACCGACGCCGAATTCGTGCTCGGCGACGCCGAGGATCACCAGCTGGCCTGGTACGCCACCCAGGAACTGCCCTTCCTGCTCGATCTGCTGTGACCCTCTACCGCTCCCGCCCCCACGCAACCTACGATGCCGTAACCTTGCTGGCGTAAGGCGCCGACGGGCGCGTGATCACAGGAAATGGGCGAATGGTCTCGAAATCGGTACAGAGTATTCGGGCATGGCTGGAGGCTCCGGTCGCCGAGGCGAAGACGGCCGGGCGCACCCGGCTGGACGCGCTGCGCGGGGCGGCGGCACGCATCACCACCCCCCTGCTGCCGGACGATTACCTGCACCTGGTCAATCCGCTGTGGTCGGCCCGCGAGCTGCGCGGCCGCATCGTGGACGTGCGCGAGGAGACCGCCGATTCGGTCACGCTGGTGATCAAGCCCGGCTGGGGGTTCGATTTCAAGTTCACCCCCGGGCAGTACATCGGGATCGGCGTGCTGGTCGACGGCCGCTGGCACTGGCGGTCGTACTCGCTGACCTGTCCCCCGGACTGGACCGATCCGGAGAGCCGGGCCAAGCGCCTGATCTCCATCGCGGTCAAGGCGATGCCCGAGGGATTCCTGTCCAGCCACCTGGTCAACGGCGTCCCCGAGGGCACGATCGTCCGATTGGCCGCGCCCCAGGGCGGTTTCGTGCTGCCCGAGCCGCCGCCGGGCAAGATCCTGTTCCTCACCGCGGGCAGCGGCATCACGCCCGTCATGGCGATGCTGCGCACACTCGATCGCCGCGACACCGTGCCGGATGTGGTGCACATCCATTCGGCGCGGTCGGCCGAGGACGTCATGTTCGCCGCGGAACTGCGCGAATTGCACGACAAGCACCCGAGTTTCACCTCGCATCTGCAATTGACCGGTGAGCAGGGCAAATTCGAGCTGTCCGCGCTGGACGAGCTGTATCCGGATTGGCGCGAGCGCCAGACCTGGGCCTGCGGCCCGCTGGCCATGCTGGACGACATCGAAAAGCATTGGGCCGCGGCCGATCTCAGCGACCATCTGCACGTCGAGCGGTTCGAGGTGGAGCGCTCGGCGGTCGGCCAGGGCGGCACGGTCACCTTCGCCCGCACCGGCCGCAGCGTCGCCGTCGACGGCGCCACGAGCCTGTTGCAGGCCGGCGAGGGCGCGGGCGTGCAGATGCCGTTCGGCTGCCGCATGGGCATCTGCCAGACCTGTGTACTCACCCTCACCGACGGCCACGCCAGGGATCTGCGCAACGGCATGGAACACCAGGCCGGAGAGAAGATCCAGACCTGCATCTCCGCCGCCGCCGGCGACTGCACCCTGGACATCTGACCAGCCACGACACGCTGACAACAAGCTTCTCTCAGCTTCACCCGCTACCCTCAGAACAGAACCTTCGCGCCGAACGGAACCCCGTAGGGCGCGAGTCTTACGAGCGCCGGTTTGCGGCCGTCTCGTCGTTCCGCGGTCGAAGCGCATGCGCGCAGCGCGAGTCTCGACCGCGGAACGACGAGACTCAGGGCCGCAAACCCCGCCGAGCGAAGCGAGGCAATCCAACACAGTGGCAATCACCGACATCAATGCATACGCTCACCTGACGGCCGCCGATATCGAGACCCTGGGGGCGGAGCTCGACACCATTCGCCGGAACGTGGAACAGTCCCTCGGCGAACGGGATTCGAAGTACATTCGTCGGACGATTCGCGCCCAGCGCATGCTCGAGACGGCCGGGCGCGCCACCCTGTTCGCGAGCCGGAAGCGTTCGGCGTGGGTGCTGGGCACGGCCCTGCTGTCCGTCGCGAAGATCATCGAGAACATGGAGCTCGGGCACAACATCAGCCACGGGCAATGGGATTGGATGAACGATCCCGAGATCCACTCCACCACCTGGGAGTGGGATATGACCGGCACGTCCGGGCAGTGGAAGCGGGCGCACAACTACTCGCACCACACCTACACCAACATCCTCGGCAAGGACGAGGATCTGGGTTTCGGCATCCTGCGCATGACCCGCGACGAGAAGTGGAAGCCGCTGCATCTGGTGCAGCCGGTGGCCAATCTGATCCTCGCGGCGACGTTCGAGTGGGGTATCGCGCTGCACGATCTGTCGGCGGAGAAGCAGCAGCTCGGGGTGAACCCGTGGCAGGTGGCGTCGGAGCCGAACAAGGCGTTCGCGCGCAAGGCCGGTCGACAGGTCGTTAAGGACTTCGTCATCTACCCGCTGCTCACCGGTCCGGCGTGGAAGCAGACGCTGAAGGCCAACGCGACCGCGAATCTCATCCGCAATCTGTGGGCCTACGCGGTGATCTTCTGCGGGCACTTCCCCGACGGGGCGGAAAAGTTCACCGAGGAGCATTTCACCGACGAGACGCGGGCCGAGTGGTATCTGCGGCAGATGCTGGGCAGCGCCAATTTCGAGGCGGGTCCGGTCATGGCGTTCATGAGCGGCAATCTCTGCTATCAGATCGAACATCATCTGTTCCCGGACATTCCGAGCAATCGGTACCCGGAGGTCGCCGAGCAGGTGCGCCAGCTGTGCGACAAATACGATCTGCCGTATACGACCGGTTCGCTCGGCAAGCAATATCTGCTGGCGTTCCGTACGATTCACAAGCTGGCGTTGCCGGATCGGTTCCTGCGGCGCACCGCGCACGACGCTCCCGAGACCTCCTCGGAGCGGATGTTCGATCACTGGGCCGAAAACCATTGGCCCGGAATCGATCCCGAGACCGGTCGCCGACGCGGCCTGCGTTCGGCGATGGCCGAGGCGCGGGCGACGCTGAAGGAGAAGGCGCGTCAGGAGAAGGAGGCGCTGCGCGAGGCCAAGCGGGCGCTGCGCGACAAGGCGCGCAAGCCCAGGCAGGCGTAGGTCACCCGCACAATGCGGTGTACGTCACAGTTGTGAATCGATCCGGAGCCAACCTACGGAGCCGTAACTTACGGTAGTGTAGGGAGTATGGCGATATCGGATGTCAAGGAGTACGCCCACCTCACTCCCGAGGACGTGGAAGCGATCGGCGCCGAGCTGGATTCCATCCGGCGCGAGATCGAGGTGTCCCGGGGCGAGCGCGACGCGCGCTACATCCGCAATGTGATCCGGTTGCAGCGCGGCCTCGAGATCGGTGGCCGCGCGGTGCTGTTCGCCAGTCTCTTCCCGCCCGCCTGGTTCGCCGGAGTGGCCCTGCTGTCCACGGCCAAGATCATCGAGAACATGGAGATCGGCCACAACGTCATGCACGGCCAGTGGGACTGGATGAACGATCCGGAGATCCACTCCTCGTCGTGGGAATGGGACAACGTGGGTCCGGCCGAGCACTGGAAGATCACCCACAACTACCTGCACCACAAGTACACCAATGTGCTGGGCATGGACGACGACATCGGCTACGGCCTGCTGCGCGTCACCCGCGATCAGCGGTGGTCGCCGTTCTACCTCGGGCAGCCGGTGTACAACCTGCTGTTGCAGATGTTCTTCGAGTACGGCGTGGCCATCCAGCATCTGGAGCTGGGCAAGGTCGCCAAGAAGAAGTGGGCGCCCGACAGCCCCGAGCGCAAGCAGTTCGAGCAGGACCGCCGCACGGTGCTGAAGAAGGTCGGCAAGCAGGTCGCCAAGGACTATCTGTTCTTCCCGCTGCTCACCGGCCCGGCGTTCCTGTCCACGCTCACGGCGAACCTGGCCGCCAACGTGATTCGCAATGTGTGGACCAACGCGGTCATCTTCTGCGGTCACTTCCCCGACGGCGCCGAGAAGTTCACCCGCGGCGACGTCGAGAACGAGACCCAGGGCGAGTGGTACCTGCGGCAGATGCTCGGCAGCGCCAACATCAGCGGCGGCCCACTCATGCACTTCATGACCGGCAACCTCTCCCACCAGATCGAGCACCACCTGTTCCCCGATCTGCCGAGCAACCGCCTCGCCGCCATCGCCGTCCGCGTCCGCGAACTCTGCGACAAGTACGACCTCCCCTACACCACCGGCTCCCTCCCGGTCCAGTACGCCAAGTCCTGGCGCACCATCATCAAACTCTCCCTCCCCAACAAGTACCTCCGCCGCACCCCCGACGACGCCCCCGAAACCCGCTCCGAGCGCGCCTACGGCGGCACCCCCGTCACCGACCCCACCACCGGCCGCCGCCGCGGCCTCCGCACCGCCCTCACCGAAGGCCGCCGCCGCCTCACCCGCACCCCCTCCCCCGTCGCCTGACCCCAGGTACGGCAACCCAGCCGCACCCTTTATTCGAATCCGCACACGTTGTAGGGCCCTGGAAGGGGTGCGGATCCGGATAAGGGGTGCGGCTGTGTTCGTGGGGGTGGGGGTTGGTTAGGTGGGGGTGTGGGTTCCGAGGTTTATGAGGTTATTCGGCGGCGGCGGGATGTGCGGGCGGAGTTCACGGGGGAGGTGGTGGAGGACGCTGCGCTGTGGCGGATTTTGGATGCGGCGCATCGGGCGCCGAGTGTGGGGAATTCGCAGCCGTGGGATTTCGTGGTCGTTCGGGAGCGGGCCACGCTCGAGCGGTTCGCGGCGCATGTGGCCGAGAAGCGGATCGAGTTCCGGGACGCGCTGCCGCCGGAGCGGGCTCGGACCTTCGAGCCGATCAAGATCGAGGGGATCGTGGAGAGCGGGACCGGGATCGTCGTCACCCATGACGACGGCCGCGGCGGGCCGCAGGTGCTGGGACGCGCCACGGTGCCCGAAACCGGTTTGTACTCAACGATTCTCGCCATCCAGAACCTCTGGCTGGCCGCCACCGCCGAGCATATCGGGGTCGGCTGGGTGAGCTTCTACGACGCCGGGTACCTCACCGAACTCGTCGGCCTGCCGCCGGGGATCCGGCCCGTCGCCTGGCTGTGCGTCGGACCGGTCCACACCTTCCAGGACACCCCGGATCTGGAGCGCTTCGGCTGGCGTTCCCGGCGGCCGCTCACCGACGCCGTGCACTGGGAACGCTTCGGCTAGAACAAGATTCAGACCCGTTCCAGCACCGCCGACGCGCCGATGCCCCCGGCCGCGCAGATGCCCAGCAGCGCGGTGCTCTTGCCCGACAACGCCAATTCGTTGGCCATGGTCGTCACCATGCGCGCCCCGGTCGCCCCGAACGGATGCCCGAGCGAGACCGAACCACCGTGCACATTGAGGATCGCCGGATCGATCTCCCCGACCGCGGTGTCCCGGTCCAGCCGCGTCTTCGCCCACTCGTCGCTGCCCAGCGCCGCGAGCACCGACAGCGTCTGGGCCGCGAACGCCTCGTGGATATCAACCAGATCCACGTCGCCCAGCGACAATCCGGCCTTGTCCAGCGCGCGCGGCATGGAGATCGCCGGACCGATGAGCACCTGATCGGTCGGATCCACGCTGACATAGCTCCACGACCGGAACGCCGCCAGCGGCTCCAGCCCCAGCGCCCGCGCCCGCTCCTCGCTCATCAGCAGCACCGCGGCCGCGCCGTCGGTGAGCGGACTGGCATTGCCCGCGGTCACCGTCCCGTCCTTCGCGAACACCGGGGCCAGCTTGGCCAGTTTCTCGACGCTCGTATTCGCCCGCACCAGCCCGTCCCGGCGTACCGACTTGCCCTCGGGCGTAACGACTTCCAACACCTCGCGGTCGAACCGCCCGGATTCGGCGGCCGCCGCGGCCCGCTGATGCGACCGCGCCGCGAACTCGTCCTGCGCCGCGCGCGTCACCCCGTGGATGCGGGCCATCTTCTCCGCCGACTCCCCCATCACCTCGCCGGTGGTGCGCTCGGCGATCTTGGGGCGGCGCGGCACGAGATCGGTGAACGGGGCCAGTTGCGCCACCGCCGACAGATAGTCCTTGGCCTTCGGCTTGCCCAGCGCGAGCGGCGCGGCGGCGTGCACGACCTTCTGCGGCAGCTTCACCTCGGCGTTGCTGGTGGAATCGCTGCCGCCCGCGATCATCACGTCGTATTCGCCGCGCTCGATGGCCGCGGCCGCGGTCGTCACCGCCTGGAGGCCGGACGCGCACGCGCGGGTGACCGTATGGCCCTCGCACCCGGGATCGAGCTTCAGGTCCAGCGCGATCTCGCGCGCGATGTTGGGCGCCGCGCTGGGCAGGATCACCCCGCCCCACACGATCGCCTGCACCTGATCCTTGGGCAGGCCGGTGCGTTCCAGCAGTCCGGCCACGGCCGCGTCGGCCAGGTCGATCGAATCCATCCGCGTGTAGTCGGTGAACGCCCGGACGAACGGCGTCCGCGCACCCGACACGATCACAGCACGACGTTTGGCAGCCACGGCAAAGTCCTCTCGCACAGCACCTGGGGCCACCAACCTACCGCGAAGTAGGAAAAAAGGCGATACAGCCTGTCACATGTAATGCCGTTGCGGCCGAAACCGCAACGGCGACAATGACATACGGGAAAACGCCCTACGCCAGCCGGATGAGGCCGTAGTCGAAGGCGTGGCGACGGTAGACGACCGACGGTCGGTCGGTCTCCTTGTCCTGGAAGAGGAAGAAGTCGTGCCCGACCAGCTCCATCTGGTAGAGAGCATCGTCGACGGTCATCGGCGTGGCGGGGTGCACCTTGGTGCGCACGATGTGACCGGGGCCCGCGTAGTCGCTGGGCTCGATGACCTCTTCGGCATCGGATTCGCGGGATCGGTCCGAATCGTCCCGCAGCAGTGCGTGATCGACGAGATCGGCGGTCGCCTCGGCCACCGAGAGGGGGGTCTTCTCCCCGTAGTGCACGCGCCGCCGGTCCTTGGTCCGGCGCAGGCGGCTCTCCAGCCGATCGACGGCCAGTTCCAGCGCACCGTAGAAGCTGTCGGCGCAGGCCTCGGAGCGTGCGACGGGACCCTTGCCCCGCACGGTGATCTCCACGCGCTGACAACTCTTGCGCTGGCGGCGATTTCGTTCGTGGAACAGCTCCACGTCGAACAGGTAGATCGAGGGGTCGAAACGTTCGAGTCGGGAGAGTTTCTCCGCGACGTGGATGCGGAAATGATCGGGAACCTCGACGTTGCGGCCCTTCACCACGACGTCCGCCCGAGGCGTCCTGGGCCGGTCCGCAGCAGGCTGGTCGGCTCCGTTCCGCTCGGGTATGTCGAATGCGGCGCCGTAGTCGGCCGAAGTGTCTGCTTCTTTCACTGAAGGTCGTGAAGTCGTCACGCGTACCTCCCGGATCTGGCCACACAACCGATACATGTGCGGCGGGAATCAACCGCGCCGAGCTGGGGACATGGCCGCGAAACCCGGCACGAAGTCGTCCGAAGCGCCACCTCCAAACTCTGTGTTCGGGTGTCAGATCGCTCTAGTGGCCACGCTATTACGCCAGCGATCAGTCCGCCAGTGTTCACGCAAATTTCCCCCGATCAGACGACTGAAGTCACCAACACGGCACGCACGGCGATTCCGGCGAATGCCAGCGCGCGCACCGACTCGCACGCCGTCGTTCCCGTGGTCAGGACGTCATCGACCAGCACTACCTCGGCATTCGGGTCGAACAGGACGTCGGGCAGGCGACGCCGCGCGACCGCGACACGCCCGCGCAGGTTGCGCGCGCGGTCGTCGGCCCCCAACCCCACCGAGTCGCGCACGCCGCGCCGCATCCGCAGGATCGGAGCGACCCGGCAATCCGGCAGCAGACTTCCGGCGACCCGCACCACGCGCGCCACCGGATCCCCGCCGCGCCGACGCGCCGCGGCCCGGCGGGTAGGCGCGGGGACCAGCACCAACGTCCGCTCCGCGGCGCGCAGGCCGGTCAACCCCCGCGCCAGCGCCCGCCCCAGCGGAACGGCCAGATCTCGCCGCCCCTGCTCCTTCGCGGCAACCACCGCCCGCCGCACCGGCCCGCGGTACCGGCCCAGCGCCCAGCACGGCACCCCGGGATCCGCTCGCGGCCGAGCCCGAACCGGCGGTCCGGCAAGGCTTTCGGCGCACCGGCGACACCACCCCGGACCGAGGCGACCACAGCCGCCGCAGGTTTGCGGCAGCATCAGCTCCAGCAGCATGTGCGGCAGTATGCCCGCGGGCACCGACAGGTTCGGCCCGAATCCCGTTGCGCTGGAACGGGTTCTAGCCCGGGAGCACCGGAATCGCGTTCGTGCCCAGGTTGTACACCTCGCGCCAGAAGCGCTCGCTGCTCGGTTCGGCGGACTGCAACTGCATGACCGCGCGCGCGTCGGCGACGTACTGGGTGTCGGAGGAGGAGCTGACCACCCGCACCGGCGGGGTGAGGTTCTGCAGGGTCAGCGGTGTCGGACCGAAGCCGTCGAGCCGAACCATCTCCACCGGTTGCACATTGCCCTCGCGCGCCAGGATGATCGTGTCGGTGCTGACCCAGTCGATCGAGACCACGGTGGTGCTCAGGGTCAACGCGACCGGCTGCGGCGAGGTCAGCGCGAATCGGCCGTCCGCGTTCGGCACCACCACCGCCGAGTAGACCTTCCCGGCGGCGATCAGCACCGCGCGCGCGCCGGTGCGGTCGATGCGCAGATCGGTGATCGGCCCCCGCAGCGGGTTGTCGGCGGGATTCGGCGGCTGGGCGAACAGCCCGGAGGCGTCCACGTCCTGCACCGACACCGTTCCCGTACTGCGGTCGTGCACGGCGCGGATCACCTGATCGCCGTCCACGACCGTCCAGGCCGCGCTGCCGTCGAGCGTCCACGAGGGCCGGGTGAAGGTGGTGCCCTGACGAACCGGGAAGGCGTTGCCGTCGTAGTTGCCGACCACCAGCGTGCGGGGCGGCGCGGGACCGGGCTGGCCGCTGTCGACGACGGCGGCCACCAATTGACCGTCCGAGGACAGCCCGACCGATTGCAGATTGCGCGCGTTGCCGAAATAGCCTGGCGCGGGGACGATTTCGTTGCGTCCGACGTCCACCTTGACCAGCGACCCGTCCCGCACCGCGTGCAGCCCGACCCGATTCTGGGCGTTGGCCATCGGGTTCATCCCGTTGACGTCGCTCACCGACCACCCGGCGGGGTACCGGTCGTCGAGCGGTTTGCCGTCGGCGAGCAGGAAGTACGGCCCCAGGATGTCGGCCCCGGACAGCGTCAGAATCACCTGCGCCGCCAGCAGTTCCCGGCTGTGCGGATCCAGGGTGGACGCGCCCGCGAAGTCGATCTGCACCCCGCCCGGCCCGGTGCCGACGCCGTCGGTCTGCCCGTTGGGTTTGGTGATGTTGCCGTGCACGCTCACCGGACCCGACAGCACATTGCGGACCGCGGGCGCGAGTTCGGGTCGCGGTCCGGCGGCGAGCATGGTCAACAGCCGCGCGGCGAGTTGATCCTTGCGCTCGGCGATCCAGCGGATCTCCGGAACCATGGTCGTACCAACGGCATTCGGGAAGTGCAGCACGTAACGCCGGTAGGTCTTCTCGAAGGCGGTGCTCAGCACCAGCACGCCGGGCTGCAGGTCGTCGATGCGCCACTCGCCGTCGACGCGGACCATCTCGATCCGCTTCTCGACCTGCGCGGAGGATCCGTCGGTCACCCGGAACGAGCCGTCCGGCTCGAGTTCCCCGAGTTTGCGCCCGCGCATCTGATAGGTCGCGGTATCCCCCGAACGCGACTCCCGAAGCGTGTCGGCGGATTCCAGAATCGTCGTACTCGCCGAATCGTTCCAGTTCGCCGCCGCGGCCGGGGACAGGTACTGCCGGGCGGCGGCGTGTCCGTTGGCCGGATCCGCCGACGCCTGGAGGAAATCGCGCAGCAGCAGATCGGGGTCGCGGCCCGGAAGGGGTTGCGGCGGAGCCGAGGACGTGGGCTCGCGGTCGATGGTGCCCAGCGCCTGGGGAGCCGAGGAATCGGGCAGGCTGGCACAGCCGCTCAGGGCCAGCAGCCCGGCCAGCAGACAGGCCACGACGCGCAGGCGCGGCCTCGGGACCACGCTCATGACTTCGCGTCCTCGGTGTCGGTGGGTACGGAATGCGCGGCGGTGGCGCCGTTTCCGACGGAATGCTCGGCCGGGGCGTCCGGCGGTTCCGTCGCCTCCGGCCCGTCCGGCGGCTCGAATTCGCCGCTCTCCGAATCGGTTTCGGCGTCGTCGTGCGGCGCGGCGTCGACCACCTGGATGCGGCGGCGCGGCGGTTCCAGCGACAGCGGGCTGGCGCCCATCTTGCGGCCGCGGGTCAGCGGCAGGGTGAGCCGGAAGCTCGCGCCCACACCGGGTTCGCCCCACGCCTCGAGTTTGCCCTCGTGCAGATTGGCGTCCTCCACGCTGATCGACAGGCCCAGACCCGTTCCGCCGGAACGCCGCATCCGCGAGGGATCCGACCGCCAGAACCGGTTGAACACCAACTTCTCCTCGCCGGGCCGCAGGCCCACACCCTGATCGCGGACCACGATGCCGACCGAATTCGCGTCGACGTCACCGCGCATCCGCAACAGCACGGGTTTGCCCTCGCTGTGATCGATGGCGTTGGCGAGCAGATTGCGCAGCACCCGTTCCACGCGGCGCGGATCGACCTCGGCCACGAGCGGTTCCTCGGGCAGGTCCACCACGACCTCGACGCCGGTGTCCTTGGCCAGATGCCGCACGGTCGACAGCGCGGCCCGCGCGCACATGCGCACGTCGAGCGATTCCACCTGGAGTTCGGCCACACCCGCGTCGTGGCGGCTGATCTCGAGCAGATCGTTGAGCAGGCTCTCGAACCGATCCAGTTCCGTCACAAGCAGTTCCGCGCTGCGCGCCAGCGCCGGATCGAGTTCGTCGCTGGAACCGTGGATGAGATCAGCGGCCATGCGCACGGTCGTCAACGGGGTGCGCAGTTCGTGGCTCACGTCGGAGGTGAAGCGGCGCTGTAGGTTACCGAACTCCTCCAGCTGGGTGATCTGATTCGACAGGCTCTCGGCCATCTCGTTGAACGACATGGCCAGCCGCGCCATATCGTCCTCGCCGCGCACCAGCATGCGCTCCTTGAGCCGCCCGTCGGCGAAGCGCTGCGCGATGCGCGCGGCCGACCGGATCGGCAGCACCACCTGCCTGGTGACCAGGGCGGTGATGGCGGCGAGCAGGACCAGCAGCACGATGCCGCCGATCAACATGGTGCCGTGCATCAGATCGAGGCTGCGCTGCTCGTTGGTCAGCGGGAAGATCAGATAGATCTCGAGGGTCGGCACCTCGGCGCTGGGACTGCCGATGATCAGCGCCGGACCGTGATAGAAGTCGGCGTCGGAGATCGTGACGAACTGGTAGCTGAGCTGGTTCTGCTGCACGAACCGGCGCAGTTCGGCGGGCACGTCCTGAATCGGCCCGGCCGGAATCTCCTGCTGACCCTCGCCGATCATCGACAGCGCCGCGAAGTAGGTGCCCGCCGCGCCGCCGGATTCGGAACTGCCCGACGACAGCGAGCGCAGCGCGTCCTCGAGCCGCACGCGCTGCTGGGTGTTCGAATCCTGCACGCCGGTGAGCTGACTCTCCACCGAGTTGCGTGCCCGGCCCATCTCCTCCACGGCCGCGTTGATCTTGGCGTCGAGCAGTCGATCGGTGATCTGACTGGTCAGCACGACGCCGAGAATGGTGATGACGATCAGCGAGAGGGTGAGCGTCGAGACGACGACCCGCAATTGCAGCGAGCGCCGCCAGACGTGGCCCAGCGATTCCCCGACGGATCGGAACCAGGCCACCACTGCCGCCAGCAACCGCGCGAAGCGGCTTCTGGAGCCAGCGATCACGGCGGTCCGGCCTTGTAGCCCACGCCGCGGACCGTCAGCACGATCTCGGGATTCTCCGGATCCTTCTCGACCTTGGCACGCAACCGCTGCACGTGCACGTTGACCAGGCGGGTGTCGGCCGCGTGCCGGTAGCCCCAGACCTGTTCCAGCAGCACCTCGCGGGTGAACACCTGACGCGGTTTGCGCGCGAGCGCCACCAGCAGGTCGAATTCGAGCGGGGTCAGCGAGATCTGCTGGCCCGCGCGGGTGACCTTGTGCGCGGGCACGTCGATGACGATGTCGGCGATCGACAGCAGTTCGGCCGGTTCCTCCTCGGTGCGGCGCAATCGGGCGCGCACGCGAGCGACGAGTTCCTTCGGCTTGAACGGCTTGACGATGTAGTCGTCGGCGCCGGACTCCAGGCCCAGCACGACGTCCACGGTGTCGGTCTTCGCCGTCAGCATCACGATCGGCACGCCGGAGTCCGAGCGCAGCACGCGGCACACGTCGATGCCGTTCATGCCCGGCAGCATGAGATCCAGCAACACCAGATCCGGCCGGATCTCCCGGACCGCGCTGAGCGCCTGCGTGCCGTCGCCGACCACGTGGGGCTCGAAACCCTCGCCGCGCAAGACGATCGTGAGCATCTCCGCGAGCGCCGTATCGTCGTCGACGACCAGAATCTTCGGCTTCATAACTACTATGGTGTCATCTCTCCGGCTCGGAACGGGCAACTGTGGTCAACATTCGGGGGCCAACACTGGTACATTACCGACGCATCCGACCCTATCGGGCAACCCTTTCCGCGAGTCGCGCGACAAGCGTCGCGGGATCGTCGTGCGGCCGATGGATCCACCACGATCCGTGCCAATGCGTTTCGGCCAACACACGATAGATCGCGGCGGTGCGTTCCTGCAGCCCTTTGTCGCGTTCGTAGGCGTCCAGCGCCCGCGCGTCGTCGAGTTCGCCTCGCCGCCGGGCGCGTTCGGCCGCGAGTTCGAGGGGCACGTCGAGCAGCACCTGGAGGTCGGGGACCGGCAGCTGGAAGCGGCCGAATTCCAATTCCGCGACCCACGAAGCGATTTCCCCGTCCACGGGCTGATCCGTGCGCGCCGCGTTGTAGGCCACATTCGAGGCGACGTAGCGATCGAGCAGCACGATGTCGTTGTCCGCCAACGCTTTCCGCAATTCGTCGCGCGCCCCCGCTCGATCGAGCGCGAACAGCAGACCCATCGCGTTCACCGACCCGGCCAGATCCCCGTGCCGCCCGCGCAACGCCTCGGCCGCCAGATCCGCGTGCACCGACTGCCCGTACCGGGGAAACGCGAACACCGCCACGCGCAGCCCGCGCTCGACCAGACCCACGCCCACGGCGTCGATCAACGTCCGCTTTCCCGCGCCGTCCAGCCCTTCGACAGCCACCAACGCGCCCATGCGCAACAGGGTAGACGGGTCACCCCCAGGACGACCCGTCCCCCCACTTCCCTCAGTACCGGTAATGCTCCGGCTTGAACGGCCCCTCCACGTCCACCCCGATGTACTCCGCCTGATCCTTGCTGAGCTTGGTCAGGGTGCCGCCGAGCGCCTCGACGTGGATGCGGGCGACCTTCTCGTCGAGCACCTTCGGCAGGCGGTAGACCTCGTTGTCGTACTCCTCCGGCTTGGTCCACAGCTCGATCTGGGCGATGACCTGGTTGGAGAAGGAGTTGGACATGACGAAGGAGGGGTGGCCGGTGGCGTTGCCCAGGTTCAGCAGGCGGCCCTCGGACAGCACCAGGATCGAGCGGCCCGACTCCTTGAACGTCCACAGGTCGACCTGCGGCTTGATGTTCAGGCGGGTGGCCCCCGAGCGCTCCAGCGCGGCCATATCGATCTCGTTGTCGAAGTGGCCGATATTGCCCAGGATGGCCTGGTCCTTCATCGCCTTCATGTGGTCGAGGGTGATGATGTCCTTGTTGCCGGTGGCGGTGACGACGATGTCGGCCTCGCCGATGGCCTGTTCGACGGTGACCACGTCGAAGCCGTCCATCAGCGCCTGCAACGCGTTGATCGGATCGATCTCGGTGACCTGCACGCGCGCGCCCTGCCCGGCCAGCGACTCCGCGCAGCCCTTGCCCACGTCGCCGTAGCCGCAGATCAGCACCTTCTTGCCGCCGATCAGCACGTCGGTGCCGCGGTTGATGCCGTCGATGAGCGAGTGCCGGGTGCCGTACTTGTTGTCGAACTTGCTCTTGGTGACCGAGTCGTTGACGTTGATCGCCGGGAACGCCAGCTCACCCGCGGCCGCGAACTGGTACAGCCGCAGCACGCCGGTGGTGGTCTCCTCGGTGACGCCGCGCACGGACTCCGCGATGCGGGTCCACTTGCCCTTGTCTGCCTCGAGGCTCTGCCGCAGCAGGTTCAGGAACACCTTGAATTCGGCGGAGTGGTCCTCGTCCTCCGGCGGCACCACCCCGGCCTTCTCGAACTGCGCGCCGCGCAGCACCAGCATGGTGGCGTCGCCGCCGTCGTCGAGGATCATGTTGGCGGGTTCGCCGGGCCAGGTGAGCATCTGCTCGGCCGCCCACCAGTACTCCTCGAGCGTCTCGCCCTTCCACGCGAACACCGACACGCCCTTGGGCTCGTCGACGGTGCCGTGCGGGCCGACCACGACGGCCGCGGCCGCGTGGTCCTGGGTGGAGAAGATGTTGCAGGAGGCCCAGCGGACCTGTGCGCCCAGGTCGACCAGCGTCTCGATCAGCACCGCGGTCTGCACGGTCATGTGCAGCGAACCGGAGATGCGCGCGCCCTTCAGCGGCTGCACCTCCGCGTACTCGCGGCGCAGGGCCATCAGACCGGGCATCTCGTGCTCGGCGAGCCGAATCTCCTTGCGGCCGAACTCGGCCAGTGACAGGTCCGCCACCTTGAAATCGATCCCGTTGCGGTGGTCGGCAGTCGTCTTGCTGCTCACTGCGGTCGTCATCAGCCTCTCCTGGTCGGCGTGTACGAGGAGAGACTAATACCTTTCGTGCGTACACGGTACGCACAGGTCGATTCGCGAGGTTCGAACCCCTGTCAGGTGGCCGGCGCCTCGCCGCCGTGGATCGCGAGGATCCGCTTGCGCTTGCGCGGAGCGATATTGGCGCGGGAGAGGTCACCGCCGTAGTGCGCCAACACCTTCGGATCCATCACATGCCGCCACAGCGGCGGCACCGCGGCCAGCAGGATCATCGTGGCGTATCCGGCGGGGAGCTGCGGCGCCTCCTGTGAGGAGCGCAGCGTCTGGTAGCGGCGGCCAGGATTGGCGTGATGATCGCTGTGCCGTTGCAGATGGAACAGGAAGATGTTGGTGACCAGCCGGTCGCTGTTCCAGCTGTCGGCGGGCGAACAGCGGTCCCAGGAACCGTTGGGGCGCTTGCGGCGCAGCAGCCCGTAGTGCTCGACGTAGTTGACCGTCTCGAGCATGCTCGCGCCGATCACGGCCTGCAACAACAGGTACGGCACGATCCGCGGCCCGAACACCGCGATCAGCACGCCGTACAGCACCACGGTCATCGACCACGCCTGGAGGATGTTGTTGTGCCGACTCCACCACCGTAAACCCTTGCGGTGCAGGCGATCCCGCTCGATGGCGATCGCGGAGCGGAAGCCGCCGAGCACGCTGCGCGGCAGGAACTCCCACAGCGACTCGCCCAGCCGGGCGCTCGCCGGATCCTCCGGGGTGGCGACCCGCGCGTGATGGCCCTTGTTGTGCTCGACGTAGAAGTGGCCGTAACCGGATTGGGCGAGCGCGACTTTCGCCAGCCAGCGTTCCATGTGCTCGACCCGGTGACCCAGTTCGTGCGCGGCGTTGATGCCGATCCCGCTGACGAAGCCGAGGGTGACCGCCAGCCCGAGTTTGTCGACGATCGCGAGGTCGTGCCCGGCCCACATGTAGGCGGCGATCACCAATCCGATCAACTGGATGGGCAGGAAAAGGTATGTGCACCAACGGTAGTACCGGTCCCGGGACAGCAGCTCGTAGTCCTCGTCGCGGGGGTTGGTCCCGTCCTCGCCGACCACCCAGTCCAGCACCGGGATCACCACCAGCACGATGATCGGACCGATCCACCAGAACACCGGGTTGCCGGTGTGCAGCACCAACTGCGATGGCAGCAGCGCGGCGCCGGGGGCGATCAACCCCAGGACCCAGAGATGCCGCTTGGGGTCAGGCGAACCCGAGCGTTTGCCGACCGATTGCACGTTAGCCCCGCTTAGAAATAACTCTCGACCTACTGCTGTTAAATCTGCCGAGACTTTACGCGTGTTACATCGGTTTCGCGGAGTCAAACCTGGGGCCGATTACAGACCTGGAAGTCCTTTTCTGAGGTGTTGCACACGCATCCGAAAAGCCCGCATCCGGCAGGCAAACTCGGATCGACCCCGGATCGGACCCAGCCCCCCTGGAACAAGGGGCTTTCGCTCCGGCGGGTACGCCAACCAGTTGCCGCGCAGCATCCGCGCGCGAATCGTTCCGGACGTGACGATCGTTACGCCACCGACGCGATCTTTACCCGATCCGCATACCCCTAGCCGGGTTCACCTGCGCCAGACGTACCGCACCCGCGGCCGCCCCGTGCCGCCGTAGTCGGTGTGCCGGTCGACCACCCCGTCCTCGGCCAGCCGTTCCAGATAGCGCCACGCGGTCACCCGCGAAACCCCCACGGCGCGACCGGTTTCGGTGGCCGAGAGCCCGCCGTCGGCGGCGCGCAGCGCGCGCGAGACCTCCGCGAGGGTGTGCGGCGCGATGCCCTTGGGCGCGGTGCCCTTCGGATCGGTGGCGCGCAGCGCGCCGAACGCCCGGTCGATGTCGTGCTGGGTGACCGCGCTCGCGCCCGCGTCCAGCGTGGTGCGGAATTCGCGATAGCGCTCGAGTTTGTCGCGAAAGGCCGCGAAGGTGAACGGTTTCAGCAGATACAGCGCGACCCCGTGCGCGACCGCGGCCCGGACCATGTCGAGGTCGCGCGCGGAGGTGATGGCGATGACGTCTGGCCGGGGCCGCGACCGGGCCAGCGCCGCGGTCACCTCGAGTCCGCTCATATCGGGCAGCCCGATGTCCATGAGCACCAGATCGATCGGGGCCCGGCCCGCCGCGCGCAGCGCCTCGCGTCCGGTGTGCGCGACGGCGACCGCGGTGAAACCCGGCACCCGATCCACGTACGAGCGGTGCGCCGCCGCGATCCGCGGTTCGTCCTCGACGATCAGCACCCGGATCATCGCGCCTCCCCGGCGACCGGAATCCGGACCAGCACAGCCGATTCCGGGGAGCGCTCGGCAAGCAGGGTCCCGCCGTAGCGGGCGACCAGGCGGCGGACCAGGGCCAGCCCCAGACCCTGGTGATCGGTCTTGGTCGAATAGCCGCGTTCCATCGCGCGGGCGAACGCCTCCTGCGACATCCCGGGACCGCTGTCGGCGACCCGGACGAGGAGCCGCCCGTCGTCGTGGCGCACGGTCACCTCCACCCAGGCGTCGGGGGTCTGGGCGACCGCGTCCAGCGCGTTGTCGACGAGATTGCCCACCAGCGTGACGATTTCGTGCGGACTGAGCGGGGCGGCGGAGTCGAGCGCGGTGTCCTCGGCCACGGTCAGTTCCACGCCGCGTTCGAGGGCCTGATCCACCTTGCCCAGCAGCAGCGCGGCGAGCGCCGGTTCGTGCACCGCACCGGTGAGCCGATCGATGAGCGCCTGGGACAGCCGCAGTTCGTCGGTGGCGAATTCCACGGCCTCCCCCGCGCGGCCCAGTTCCACCAGCGTGACCACGGTGTGCAGCCGATTGGCCGCCTCGTGCGCCTGGGCGCGCAGCGATTCGGCCAGCCCGCGCACCGAATCCAATTCGCCCATCACATCGCGCAATTCGGTGTGGTCGCGGACGGTGAGCACGGTCCCGAGCGGACGGCCCGACCAGGTGACCACGTCCTGATTGACGACCAGCACACGTTCGGCGGTCACGTGCATCTCGTCGCGCACCACGGCCCGTTCGAGGCGGCGCAGCGAGACCGGCAGATCGGTGCGGCGCACGGGTCCGTCGGGCAGTTCGAGCAGCCGCCGCGCCTCGTCGTTGACCACCGCCGCCTCCTCGGCGCCCTGATCGAACACCACCAGCCCCTCGTGGATCGAGTGCAGCACCGCGTCGTGGTGTTCGTACAGCGAGCGCAGCTGCGCCGGACCCAGGCCGTGGGTCTGCCGTAACAGCCTGCGCCGCAACAACAGTGAACTCCCCGTCGCCAACAGCAGACCGCCGCCCGCGGCGCTCAGGATCAGCGGCAGCTGCGCGAACACCTGATCGCCGATGGCCGCCCGGGTCACGCCCACCGAGACCAGGGCGACGACGCCCCCGCCGATCTCGTCGCGCACCGGGGTGACCACCCGGATGGACGGCCCCAGCGTGCCGGTGAACGTCTCGGTGAAGGTCTCCCCGCGCAGGGCGCGATAGATGTTGCCGCTGAACGGCTTTCCGATCCGGTCCGGTTCGGTGTGGGTATAGCGGGTGCGGTCGGGGGCCATGACCACGATGAAGTCCACCCGGGTCTGCTTGCGGATGCGCTCGGTGACCGGTTGCAGCAGCGCGGTCGGATTCGGATCGTGCACGGCCGCCACCGTCGCGGGCGACTGCGCGACCGCGACGCCGATCCCGGTGACGCGCTGGCGGGTGGCCTCGTCCTGTTCGCGCCGCACCTCCCACAGCGCCAGCGTCGCGCCGATCCCGATCACCACGATCAGCACCAGCAGTTGGACGACGAACACCTGCCCGGCCAGGGTCATGCCCCGTCTGCGCACGCGCCCTCCCGGTGAACGAAATGTACGAAACAGTGACCCCCGTCACCGTAGCCGCCATGATCTGTGACCATGACCGGCACCACCGCACCACCCCGTAAGCGCGACCGCACGCACTGGCTGTACATCGCCGTGATCGTGGCCGTGATCGCCGGTGTGCTGGTGGGCGAGTTCGCCCCCGCGACCGGGAAGTCGGTCGCCGAACTGGGCACGATCTTCGTCAGTCTGATCAAGATGATGATCTCCCCGGTCATCTTCTGCACGATCGTGCTCGGCATCGGCTCGGTGCGGGCGGCCTCGCGGATCGGCAAGGTCGGCGGCCTGGCCATCGGGTACTTCCTGCTCATGTCCACGGTGGCGCTGGGCATCGGCCTGGTGGTGGGCAATCTGCTGCAACCCGGCAGCGGGCTGAACATCGCCGAACACGCCAAGGATGTGGCGAAATATCAGAAGCAGGCCGAAACCGCCGGTGGCACTTGGCAGTTCATCGAGGGCATCGTCCCCACCTCGCTGCTGTCGTCGCTGACCGCGGGCAGCGTGTTGCAGACCTTGTTCGTCGCGCTGCTGGTGGGTTTCGGCATCCAGGCCATGGGCGCGACGGGTGCGCCGCTGCTGCGTGGCGTGGAACTGGTGCAGAAGCTGGTGTTCCGGATTCTGACCATGATCCTGTGGCTCGCGCCGATCGGCGCGTTCGGCGCGATGGCCAATGTCGTCGCGACCACGGGCCTGGACGCGGTGAAGCAGCTGGCGCTGCTGATGGTCGCGTTCTACCTGACCTGTCTGGTGTTCGTGTTCGGTGTGCTGGGCGTGCTGATGAGGGCCGCGTCCGGGGTGTCGATCTTCAAACTGGTCCGGTATCTGGCCCGCGAGTACCTGCTCATCTTCTCCACGTCGTCGTCGGAATCGGCGCTGCCGCTGCTGATCGCGAAGATGGAGCACCTGGGCGTGGAGCGGACCACCGTCGGCATCGTGGTGCCGACGGGGTACTCGTTCAACCTGGACGGCACCGCGATCTATCTGACGATGGCCTCCCTGTTCATCGCCGACGCGATGGGCAAGCCGATGTCGGTGGGCGAACAACTCGGCCTGCTCGTCTTCATGATCGTGGCGTCCAAGGGCGCGGCCGGCGTGACGGGCGCCGGTCTGGCCACGCTGGCGGGCGGTCTCCAGAGTCACCGGCCGGATCTGATCAGCGGCGTGGGCCTGATCGTGGGCATCGACCGGTTCATGTCCGAGGCCCGCGCGATCACCAACTTCTCCGGCAACGCCGTCGCGACCGTGCTGATCGGCACCTGGACCAGAACCATCGACGCGGCGCGGGTGCGCGCGGTCCTCGACCGCGAGCTGCCCTTCGACCCGGCCACGATGGTCGACGACCACGGGCCCGCGCCCGAGAAAGACCTGGTTCCGGCCTAGTACCCGCCTAGTTCCCAAGGCCGGGACCAGCGCGCCGGTGCGCATCCGCTCAACACCCCCGGGCGGCGGCGCACCGGCGCTTCCCATGTCGCGAATCGCTCAGTACAGCAACACTTCCGAGTTCGCCGGGAGCGCGTCCACCGGCCACCACCGCAGGTCGGTGGACTCCGCGCTGCGCACTGCCACCGCGCCGCGCGGGGCGCGCACCTTGAACAACAGGTCCAGGTGGCGGGTCGGCACGCCGAGCGAGCAGGTGATCGGATGTGCCTGCGCGCCATACAGTTCCGGTTCGATCTCGAGGTCGGCGATGCCGGACTCCTCGATCGCCTCGCGCAGCGCCGCGTCCACGACCGTCTCGTCGGATTCCTCGCAGTGCCCGCCCAATTGGATCCACAGCCCCACCCGCGGATGCAGCGTCAGCAGGAGCTCCCGCTCGTCGTGGGAGAACACCAGCGCCGAGGCGGTGATGTGGCCGGGCGCGTGCTCGCGCAGGCAGCCGCGCGGGGACGCGGCGAGGAACGCGAGCAGGGCCTGGCGCAGCGACTGCTCGGGACCCGGTGCGGGACACCACTTCTCGAGCAGTTCGCCGGCCGAGACGTGCAGGGATTCCGCGCTCATCGATACCTTTCGTTCCTACAGTTCGACCAGGCCGTCGCCGAAGGGCCGGGGCTCGCGCGGGGCGAGCTCCGCCTCGGGATATCCGACGGCGATGGCGCCCAACGGGTTCCAGTCCGCGCCCACGCCCAGCACCTCGCGGGTGATCTCCGGCGCGAAGATCGTCGAGCCGATCCAGCAGCTGCCGACGCCGCGGGTGGCGAGCGCGACCAGCAGTCCCTGCACGGCCGCGCCGACGGCGACGGTGAACATGGTCCGCTCGGCGGCGCGGCGACGTTCGTCCGGATAGTCGTGCGCGCCGTCGGGGACGCAGAACGGGATGATCACCTCGGGGGCGTCGAACAGGATGCCGCCCCGCGCGATTCGGCGCTCGACCCGTTCGGCGGGCAGGCCGTCGGCGGTGAGATCGGCGCGCCACGCCTCGGCCATGCTCTCCAGCAAGCGCTTTCGCAGATCCGGATCGCGCACCCACACGAAGCGCACGGGCCGGGTGTGGTGCGGGGCGGGCGCGGTCAGCGCCGCCGCCACAGATTCACGGATCAGCTCGGGATCGACCGGGGCGTCGGCGAACCGGCGCACCGACCGCCGCAGCAGCAGCGCCTCGCGGCGACCCTGGTCGAGGGCCTCGGCGGTGCCGAGCCAGAACAGATCCTCCTCGCCGCGGCGCAGCAGATCCGCGGCGCGCGAGCCGTCGTCGTGGGGTTCGAGGCCGCGCACGACCGCGACCGGGACGCCGCCCAGTTTGCCCTTCACCAGATCCGCGGCGGCGGCCAGTTCGTCGGCGATCGCCACCTGGGTGACGTGTAATTCGTTGCCCTGCCCGTCGATCGCGCCCGCGTAGTCGTGCACGACCCGCAGCCCCGACGCGCCGATCGCGGCATCGATCTGGCCGATGCGCCAGGCGCGGCCCATGGTGTCGGTGATGACGACCGCCACGTCCACGCCGAGCCGCCGGGCGAGCGCGGCCCGCAACGCGCGGGCGCTGGCGTCCGGATCCTCCGGCAGCAGAACCAGTTCGCCCTGTTCGACATTCGAGCCGTCGACGCCCGAGGCCGCCTGCACGACGCCGATGCGGTTCTCGGTGATCAGCGTGCGGCCCTTGCGCGCGAGCACGCGCACCGCCTCGGCGTTCACCAATTCCCGTCGCGCGGCGTCGCGTTCGTCCGGATCGGCGGGCGCGGCGACGATGCGGCCCTCCACCTTGGCGACGATCTTGCTGGTCACCACGAGCACATCGCCGTCGCTCAGCCAGGGGGCGCGCTCGGCGATGCGCTCGGCGAGATCGTCGCCCGGCCGGAACTCCGGCAATCCGGTGACCGGCAGGATGCGCAGTTCCCCGCCGGGCGCGTGATCGGTCACGGTCACGGCTTCACTCCCGCCAGATCCAGTGCCTCCCGGACCATTTCGGCGGTCGCCGCCGGATCGGTCATCAGCAGCGGCACACTGCGCACCTCGACGCCGGGCACGTCGGCGGTGTCGGTGGAGTGCACGAGCCAGCCGTCGAGGATCCCGGTGTGCGTGCGCGCGCCGAAGTGGCGGCCGATGGCCTCGGCGGTGGTCTCGACGCCGATCACCGACAGGCACTCGTCGGCCATGCCGCGCAACGGCTTTCCGTCGATGACCGGAGACAGGCCGATGACCTTGGCCTTCGTCGTGCGCAGCGCGCCCCGGATACCGGGCACCGCGAGGATCGCGCCGATGCTCACGACGGGGTTCGAGGGGGCCAGCAGGACCACGTCCGCAGATTCTATGATTTCGATCACATCAGGGGCAGGTTTGGCCTGTTCCGCCCCGATTGTGACGAATCCATGGGTCTCGACGCCGGCACGATAGCGTACCCACCACTCTTGGAAATGAATCGCGCGACGTTCGCCAGGGTTCTCCGGATCGGAGATGACAACATGCGTTTCGCATCTGTCGTCGGTTGCCGGGAGCAGTTTCACGCCCGGTTGCCAGCGCGCGCACAGCGCTTCGGTGACCGCCGAGAGGGGGTAACCCGCGCGCAGCATTTCGGTGCGCACGAGATGGGTCGCGATATCGCGATCGCCCAGTCCGAACCAGTCCGGCTGCGCCCGATAATTCGCGAGCTCCTCCTTGGCGTGCCAGGTCTCCCCGCGCCGGCCCCAGCCGCGTTCGGGATCGATGCCGCCACCCAGCGTGTACATGCAGGTGTCCAGGTCGGGGCAGATGCGCAGCCCGTGCATCCAGACGTCGTCGCCGACGTTCACGACGGCCGAAACCTCGGCCTCGGGCAGCAGTTCGCGCACGCCCAGCAGGAAGCGCGCGCCGCCGACGCCACCGACCAACACGGCAATGCGCGGCCCGGCGGCGGGCGCGCTCTCCGCTCGTTCTCCACTCACATCGACACAGCCTATGCGTTGGCGCGGCGGTCACGATCCGGAGCATATTTGCTGTTCATTTGCTACTTCCGGTTACCGAACCGCGGCGAAGTCGGCGGCGGATAGTAACGGAATTGTGTCGGCAGCTTGACCATCACCGCGTCCGGCGTGTCTAATCACAGACATGTCATTCCGGGCACGCGCGAGAGTTCAAGGCGCAGGCCGGTTTTCGAACAGATGTTCGCATCGGAGTGACAAGCTCGGGGATGTCCGCGGGACTACGTCGCGGTGTTGGGCCGTCGGTGGGCAGATGAGGTCCGACGGAAAAATCATTCTGCGCTAACACACAGTGAGGAGGCGGAGCGATGGCCGAGGAGCTGGCCCCGTCGAGCATTCCGGGCGGTGTATCGCAAACCGATTCCACAGCAGGCGCAGCACCTGGCGTCTGCGCTGACAGCCGGAACGAAGCAGAACAGGAGGGGGGAAACAAGGTGACAGTGACACCACCGCAGGGAGGACAGTGGGCACGCGCTCAGCAGAAGCCGGAACCACCGCGGCTCAGCCTGATCGTCACCGACTTCGATGCGATGTTCGACACCATCGAGGAGCAGTGGCAGGAACGGGCCCTGTGCGCCCAGACGGATCCGGAGGCGTTCTTCCCCGAGAAGGGCGGCTCGACCCGCGAGGCGAAGCGGATCTGCATGGGCTGCGAGGTCCGCGACGAATGCCTCGAATACGCGCTGGCGCACGACGAACGCTTCGGCATCTGGGGCGGGCTGTCGGAGCGGGAGCGCCGCCGCCTGAAGCGGGGCATCGGCTAGGCCCCCGCCGGATCACTCCGGTTCGGGATCGATGACGTCCGGATCGACGCCGAGATAGGTGGCGAGTTGCTGGACGAGCACCTCCCGAAGCAGATCGACCAGGTCGTCGGGGTCGTTCGCGCGTAGTTCCAACGGTTTTCGGAACAGGACGACGCGGGCCCGGGTAGCCGCTCCGTGCCGGTCCACGCCGGCCGGGACCAGGCGCGACAGCGGCACCGGGCCGTCGGCGACCACCTCGTCGGGCCAGGTCACCGAATCCGGATGCAGCGGACGGATTTTCGGCACGTCGTCGACCGCGATATCCAATTTGGTGAGCCGATCGTGCCAGCGGCTGTCCAGGGGTGCGAACGCCTCCAGCACCAGCCGATCGAACTGCTGGCCCCGGGTCCGCCAGGCGGGCACGGTCGGCGGCAACATGGGTCCGCGCACCCCCCGCCCACGCCGCAGCACCGACCGGGCGGTGGGGGGTCGCTTCCGGGATCGGGTCATGGCTCGAATCTAGTCCCCCACGTGATCGCCATCCCATCCTGCGTGTCTCGCGGCGCGCGGCGGTGTGGGGGGTTACTCTCCTTGGCGTGATTCCCATGCGTCGTTGCTGCCGTCCAGGCTGCAAGAACCCGGCCGTCGCGACGCTCACCTACGTCTACTCGGACTCGACGGCCGTCGTCGGCCCGCTGGCCACCGTGGCCGAACCGCACTCCTGGGACCTGTGCGAGACCCACGCCTCCCGGATCACCGCGCCGAAGGGCTGGGAACTGGTCCGCCACGAGGGCGGCTTCTCCACCTCCCCCGACGACGACGATCTGACCGCGCTGGCCGAGGCCGTTCGCGAGGCCGGAATGCGCCGTCGCACAAGCGAACCCGAGCACCGCGGTTACGCCGACCCGCCCGCCGCCCCCGCCCGTCCGGCCCGCACCGGGCGCACGGGCCGCCGCGGCCATCTGCGCGTCCTGCCCGACCCGCCGAATTGATCCGAGTCCCGGCTCGCCCGCGTTCCGCCGAGGGGTGGGACCCCCGCCTGCGCCGGGCGCGCGCCTACTAGGGTGGTTCATATGACAGTCGCGCGATCTGCCGAGTCGGTACATGCAGTTGTCAAGGCTTACGACGTTCGCGGTGTGGTCGGCGAACAGATCGATGCGGAATTCGTTCGGGACGTGGGCGCTTCGTTCGCGCGGCTGATGCGAGAGGAGGGCGCGGCCCGCATCGTCATCGGGCACGACATGCGCGACTCCTCGCCCGGCCTGTCCACCGCCTTCGCCGACGGCGTGCTCGCCCAGGGCCTGGACGTGGTGCACATCGGGCTCGCCTCCACCGACGAGCTGTATTTCGCCTCGGGCCATCTCTCCTGTCCCGGAGCGATGTTCACCGCCAGCCACAATCCCGCCCGCTACAACGGCATCAAGCTGTGCCGCGCCAACGCGCTGCCGGTCGGCCAGGACACCGGTCTGGCCACCATCACGAGCGAGCTGATCGAGGGGGTGCCCGGATTCGACGGCGCCCCCGGCGCCGCGAGCGAGGTGAACCTGCTCGACGCCTACGCCGAATTCCTGCGCGGGCTGGTCGATTTGAGCGCGGGCCGCGCGCTGAAGGTCGCCGTCGACGCGGGCAACGGCATGGGCGGCTACACCGTGCCCGCCGTGCTGGGTCAGGTCCCGCAGCTCACCATCGCCCCGCTGTACTTCGAGTTGGACGGCTCGTTCCCCAATCACGAGGCCAATCCGCTGGACCCGAAGAACCTGGTGGACCTCCAGAAGTTCGTGCGCGACAACGACGCCGACCTCGGGCTGGCCTTCGACGGCGACGCCGACCGCTGCTTCGTCGTCGACGAACAGGGCAACCCGGTCCCGCCGTCGGCGATCACCGCGCTGGTGGCCGAGCGCGAACTGGCCAAGGAGCCGGGCGCGACCGTCATCCACAACCTGATCACCTCGCAGGCGGTGCCGGAGTTGGTGAACCGGCTGGGCGGCACCCCGGTTCGCACCCGCGTGGGGCACTCGTTCATCAAGCAGGAGATGGCCGCGACGGGCGCGATCTTCGGCGGCGAACACTCCGCGCACTACTACTTCCGCGACTTCTGGGGCGCCGACTCGGGCATGCTGGCCGCGCTGCACGTGCTGGCCGCGCTGGGCGAGAAGGACCGCCCGATGTCGGAACTGGCCGCGTCCTATGCAACATATGCCGCCTCCGGGGAGATCAACTCCACAGTGGCGGACGCGAAGGAGCGAACGATGGCGGTACTCGCGGCATTCGAGGGTAGGTCCGAATCGGTGGATCGGATGGACGGCGTGACCGTGCGGTTGCCGGACAAGGCCTGGTTCAATCTGCGCGCGTCCAATACCGAACCGCTGCTGCGGCTCAACGTCGAGGCCCGATCGCAGGACGAAGTAGACGCACTCGTGACCGAGATCCTCGGCATCGTCCGCGGCTGACTGGAATAGTGGAATCACAGAGCTCGGATTCGACCGGCCTGGTGACCCGATTGAGGGGAGGTGGCAACGCCCGATGATCGCAGGGACACCGGTACTCGACCTCGATGACGTCGCCTCGCTGGAGGCCGCGGATTCCGGAGGGACATTGCGCTCGGCCGCCTCGGGCGGCGCCCAGGTGCGCGCGACGGCGGCCGCCATCGGTGAGGACGCGCTGAGCCGGCTCACCGATCTCCGCCCCCGAAGTCTGGTCCTGGTCTCCGGCTCCGGCCGCGCGGCCCGCGCGGCGGGATTGCTGGTGGCCGCGGTCGGCGACCGCGCCGGCTTGCCGATCGTGCCGGTCACCGAGATTCCGCAGTGGGTCGGCCCGTTGGACGTGGTCCTGGTCGCCGGGGACGACGCGGGCGATCCGCGGCTCATCGGCGCGGTCGACCGGGCGCTGCGCCGCGGCGCGGAGGTGGTCGTCGCCGCGCCCGACGAGGGTCCGATGCGCGCGGCCGCGGCCGGACGCGCGGCAGTGCTGCCGCCCCGGGTCCCGGTGCTCGACCACAATCGGCTGCTGCGGTACCTGGCCGTCGAACTCGCCGTGCTGCGGGCGATCGATCCGGTCCGCGCGGCGACGCTGGTGCCCGATCTGAACGCGCTCGCCGACCTGCTCGACGCCGAGGCGCTGCGCGACGGTCCGCAGAACGAGGTCTTCCACAATCCGGCCAAGACGCTGGCCGCCCGGATGCGGGAGCGCGATGTCGTGCTGGCGGGCGACTCCCCCGCCGCCACCGAGGTGGCCGGGCACGCCGCCGAGGTGCTGTTGCTCGCCGCGGGCCGCATCGCGACGGCCACGGATCTGGCCGATGCCGTGGCCGCCCACGGCCGCCTGAGCGAGGCCGCGAACGCGGCCGCGCCGGACTACGATCCGCTGTTCCACGACGAGCAGCTCGACGGTCCGGCCCCGGTCGAACGGGTCCGGGTGTTCGTGGTCAGCGCCGACGCCGATCAGCTCGCCGCGCATCGGCGGCTGGCCGTGTTCAGCGGCGGCGGACTCGTCGACGCGGATCTGCTGAACCTCGAGGCGGAGCTGACCGGCGGCGAGGCCGCGGTCGGACCGGCCGCGGAAGACCTGCTCGCCGAATCGGTTTCGCCGCGTCCACCCGTGCGCGGCGGCGAACTCGAACAGCTCGCCGTGCTGATCCTGCGCCTGGAGATGGCGGCGGCCTATCTACGTCTGCTCGGCGGCCGACCGGTGGCCGCCGACCGCCCGGCCCAGTACGACGGGGGAACCTACTAGTGCACGAACTCGTAGGTGCGTTGCGTTCCTATGCCTGGGGTTCGCGCACCGCGCTCGCTCGGTTGTGCGGGCGTCCCGTCCCGTCCGCGCATCCGGAGGCCGAGCTGTGGTTCGGCGCGCATCCCGCCGATCCGGCCCGGCTGCGCCTCGACGGCCGCAACGCCTCGCTGCTCGAGGTGGTCGACGCGGATCCGCAGCACGAACTGGGTTCGGTGGCACCGGCTTTCGGCGGCCGCCTGCCGTTCCTGCTGAAGATCCTCGCCGCCGAGGAACCGCTGTCGCTGCAGGCCCATCCCAGCGCCGAACAGGCCCGCGCGGGGTTCCGGCGCGAGAACGAGGCGCGGGTGCCGCTGGACTCGCCGCTGCGCAACTACCGCGACGAGAACCACAAGCCCGAACTGGTGGTGGCGCTGGAACGATTCGAGGCGCTGGCCGGATTCCGCGAGCCGCGGCGCACGGTCGCCCTGCTGCACGCGCTGGGCGTACCGGAACTGATCCCCTACGCGGAACTGCTGGGCGCGCAACCGGATTCCGACGGTCTGCGCACGCTGTTCACCACCTGGATCACCTTGCCGCAGGCCATGCTCGCCACCCTGCTGCCCAAGGTGCTCGACGGCTGCGTGCACTACCTCAAGCAGTCCGACGACGAATCCGCCTCGGCCCCCAAGGAATTCGTGGCCGAGGCGCGGACCGTCCTGGAGCTGGCCGAGGGCTATCCCGGCGACGCGGGCGTGCTGGCCGCGCTGCTGCTCAACCGCATCACGCTGGAACCGGGGCAGGGGCTGTACCTGGCCGCGGGCAATCTGCACGCCTACCTCAGCGGGGTCGGGGTGGAGATCATGGCCAACTCCGACAACGTGCTGCGCGGCGGGCTGACGCCCAAGCACGTGGACGTTCCGGAACTGCTGCGGGTCCTGGACTTCGAACCGCTCGAGGTCCCGATCGTCGCGCCCGAACCGCTGGGCGACGGGGCGTTCGGATATCCCACGCCCGCACGCGAATTCGAGCTGCGGCGGTTCGAGCTGACGCCGGACGCGGAGCCGGTGGAGATCCTCGACGGCGGACCGGGCATCATCTTGTGCACGGCGGGCAACCCGTGGTTGCGGCACGGCGCCGACGAACTGCGGATCGCCCCGGGCGGCGCGGCCTGGGTGTCGGCCGCGGACGGCCCGGTGCGGGCGCGGGCGGACGCGGATGCGGCCCAGGTGTTCTGCGCCTGCGTTCACGATCGGTAATATCCGGGCGAATCGGACACGGCTCGCAGGTGCGCGCCGCGAGACGGAAGGACCAGGGCTGCGACATGTCTGCCGGTGGCGGTAAGAAGGCGATCTTCGCGGCGTTGACCGCGAACCTGGGGATCGCCATCGCGAAGTTCGTGGGTGCGGCGATCACGGGTTCGTCGTCGATGCTGTCCGAGGCGGTGCACTCGGTGGCCGACACCGGCAACCAGGGGTTGTTGCTGCTGGGTCAGCGGCGCGCCGAGCAGGAGGCCGACGCCAAGCATCCCTTCGGTTACGGGCGCAATCGGTACTTCTACTCGTTCGTCGTCGCGCTGGTGCTGTTCACCCTGGGCGCGATGTTCTCGCTGTACGAGGGCATCCACAAGATCCAGCATCCGGAGAAGCTGGAGTCGCCGATCGTGGCGATCGTGATCCTGGTGATCGCGGTGGCCCTGGAGGGCTTCAGCTTCGTCACCGCGATGCGCGAATCCGCCCCGCTGCGCGGCAATCTGAGCTGGTGGCGGTTCATCCGCAACTCCCGCAATCCGGAGCTGCCCGTGGTCCTGCTCGAGGACTCCGGCGCGCTCATCGGCCTGGCCTTCGCCCTCGTCGCGGTCGTGCTCACCGTCCTCACCGACAATCCGATCTGGGACGGCATCGGCACCCTCGGCATCGCCGCCCTGCTCGGCACCATCGCCGTGGTCCTGATCGTCGAGATGAAGAGTCTGCTCATCGGCGAGGGCGCGACCCCGACGCAGGACCGCAAGATCCGCGAGAACCTGGTGGACGGCAGCCGCATCGACCGCGTCATCCATCTGCGCACCGAGTACCTCGGCCCCGAGGAACTGCTCATCGCCGCCAAGGTCGCCATCGTCCCGGGCCTCGACATCGCCGACGTGGCGCAGGCCATCGATGCCGCGGAAGCCCGTGTCCGCGAGGCGGTTCCGGCCGCGAGGCTCATGTACATCGAACCCGACCTGTACCGCAGCCAGCAGGCCACCGAATCGAGCCGCTGAGCTACGCCGGCCGCAGCAACGCCTCGGGCTCGGTGGTGATCGCGAACCGTTCCCGCAGGGCGTGCCGGGCGGCGTGCAGCCCGGACATGCCGTGCACGCCGGGACCCGGCGGGGTGGACGACGAGCAGAAGTAGACGCCGGGCAGCGGGGTCGCGTACGGATTCCAGCGCGGGGCCGGGCGCAGCGGGGTCTGGAGCAGGGTCATCGCGCCCGCGGAGATGTCGCCGCCCACGTAATTGGCGTTGTAGTAGGGCATTTCGGCCGCGGTGCGGACGTTCGTGGCGAGGACGAGGTCGCGGAAGCCGGGGGCGAAGCGCTCGAGCTGATTGACGACGGCGCCGCTCACGTCGCGCGGGGAACCGTTCGGCACGTGGGCGTAGGTGTACAGCGTGTGCCCGCCCTCGGGCGCGCGCGTGTCGTCGACGATATCGGGCTGGATGACCAGGACGTAGGGCCGTTGCGCGTGTTCGCCCGCGGCGACGGCCTTTTCGGCGGCGACGGCCTCGGCGCGAGTGCCGACCACATGCAGGGTCCCCGCGCGATCACAGCCCTCGCCCTGCCACGGCACCGGACCGGACAGGGCGAAGTCCACCTTGCAGGCCGCCCCGCCGTAGCGGAACCGCTCGAGCTGGCGGGTGTAGCGCTCGGGCAGATCGTCGCCCGCGACGCGCAGCAGTTCGGCGGGCGCGGTGTCGAGCAGAATCGTTCGCGCGGAACGGAATTCGTCGAGCGAGTCGACCCTCGTCCCGGTCTCGATGCGGCCACCGTGTTTCACCAGATCCGCCGCGAGCGCGTCGACGATGGCCTGACTCCCGCCCCGCGGCACCGGCCACCCCTCGGCGTGCGCGAGCGTGCCCAGCAACAGCGCGACCCCCGCGGGCGGCAACGAGCGCGGCGGCGAGATCGCGTGCGCGCTCACCCCGGTGAACAGGGCCGCGGCGGGCTCCTCCCGAAATCGCAAGCCCCACAACGGCGATGCCTGTTCCAGCATCCGCCGCCCGAACCGCACGCCGACGCCCACGTCCAGCGGCGGATGCCGCAGGTCCGACATCGCCAGGGCCACAACGCCTTCCCAGCGCCGCACCAGCGGCTCGTACAACCGCCGCCACGCCGCGCCGTCCCGCCCCAGCCCCGCCACGGTCCGGTCGAGATCCCGCCAGGCCACCCCGGCCACACCCCCGTCGAGCGGATGCGCGTAGGACGCCTCCGGCGTCAGCATCTCCACTCCGTGCGCGGCCAGATCGAACGCCCGGAAGAACGGTGACGCCACGGCCATGGGATGCGCACCCGCGCACACATCGTGGTGATAGCCCGGCAAGGTCGACTCCGCCGTCCGGCAGCCGCCCCCGATCGTCTCCCCCGCCTCGTACACCTCCACCTCGAGGCCCGCCCGAGCGAGGATCACCCCCGCCGCGAGCCCGTTCGGCCCCGCTCCCACCACCACCGCATCAGCCATGGTCCCCACTGTAGGCGCGACCCCGAATCCGCCCGGCCATTCGGCGGCCCGAGCCCTCCGCCCTGTCGCGGCCGACGGAGGAGACGGCCCAATGCCCTTGGCGCGCTTCGGTCCAGGCCCGCCCCTCGGGGGCCGAGGTTCAGGCGTGCTCGACCGCGCGGCCGCGGGTCCACTGCTCCACGAGGATGTTCAGGCGCTGGCGGCGGAAGTCGGGGCGGAGGCGGGCGTGGTGGTCGAGGTGGGCCAGCCCGTGCAGGGCGCTCATGGCGACCTCGGTGAAGGTCTCCGGGTCGTGGTCGCCCGCGAAGGGGGCGAATACGGCCATCAGCTCCGCGAAGCCCTCGACCAGGACCTCGGGGGCGCCGTCGCCGAATTTCAGGTCCACCTTCTGCACGAACATGGCCTCGTAGAGGGCGGGATTGGTGCGCGCGAACTCGAGGAAGCCGCGGGCGACCGCGACGAGCGCCTCCTCGGGGGTCCGCGCCGCGGCCCGCAGCCGCCGCATCAACTCGGTCAACTCGACGAAACCCTGTTCGGCGACGGCGGCGACGATGGCGTCGCGGCCGTGGAAGTGGCTGTAGAGCACAGGCTGGCTGTACTCGATGGCGTCGGCGAGGCGGCGGACCGTCACCAACTCCCAGCCCTGCGTCTCGGCGATCTCGCGGGCGGTGTCGATGATCTGCTGATGCCGCTCGGCGCGCTGGCGTTCTCGTCTGGCCTGAGTGCTCACGAATTCGATTCTAGCACCGCTAGACAACATAGCCGCCGACAAGCTATGGTTGCCGCATCCAATAGCAACGCTAGATTTCGGAGCACTCCAATGACCTTGTCCCGCATCAACACCGGTCTCGTCCTGCTCGGCGCCGCGTTCATCCTCTACATCGGCGTCGGCTATCTCCTCGTCCCCGAATCCACCGCCACCGGTTTCGGCCTACCGGAGTGGCCGCACGGCGACGCCGTCGCGTTCCTGAATCTGAAGGGCGTGCGCGACACCGCCTCCGGCGTGCTGCTGCTGGCCCTGCTGGCGACCCGGCAACGCCTCGCCCTGGGGGTGACCATGCTGGCGATCGCCCTGATCCCCATCGGCGACATGCTCACGGTGCTGAGCTACCACGGCTCCACGGCCATCGCCCTGAGCGTGCACGGACTCACCGCGGCCCTGGTCCTCCTGACCGGTCTCCTGCTGCTGCGTGAGCGGCGGGCGGGCCGCGCGGAATCGTCCGGCGCTCGGGCCGCGACCCCCGTTCCGGTCGCGGCCTGAGCGAGGGCTACACGTCGGTGGAGAAGCGGATGCCGCCGTCGGGGATCTCCACCCCCGGCCACACCCGGGCCCCGCGCAGCAACTCGCACCGCGCGCCGACACTGGCCCCGTCCCCGATGACGGCGTCGCGGACCAGCGCCCGCGGCCCGATCCGAGCACCGAACCCGATGATCGAACGTTCCACGGTCGCACCGGCTTCCACGCGGGCGCCGTCGAACAACACCGCACCGTCGAGGCGGGCCCCCGCCCCGACCTCCGCGCCCCGGCCGACCACGGTCCCGCCGATCAGCAGCGCGCCCGGCGCGACACCCGCGCCGGCGTGCACCAGCGACTCCCCGCGCTGGCCGGGCAGCGCGGGCGAGGGCGCGATGCCCCGCACCAGATCCGCCGAGCCCCGGACGAAATCCTCCGGGGTGCCCATATCCCGCCAATAGGAGATGTCGACATGTCCCTGAATATGCGCACCCTCGGTCAGCAGCGCCGGGAACACCTCCCGCTCCACCGACACCGGCCGACCGGACGGGATCTTCTCGATGTACTCGCGCCGGAACACGTAGCACCCGGCGTTGATCTGATCGGTGGGCGGATCCTGGGTCTTCTCCAGAAACGCTGTGACCCGGCCGGTTTCGTCGGTCGGCACGCATCCGAACGCGCGCGGATCGCTGACCCGCACCAGATGCAGCGTGACATCGGCGTTGCTCGACACGTGCGTGTCGAGGATCGCGCCCAGATCGCTGCCGCCGAGCACGTCACCGTTGAACACCATCACGGTGTCGGCGCGCAGCTTCGGCAGCACGTTGCGAATGCCGCCGCCGGTGCCCAGCGGCTCGGTCTCGGTGACGTACTCGATCTCGAGTCCGAGGTCGGCGCCGTCGCCGAAATGCGCCTCGAACACCTCGGCCTTGAACGAGGTGCCGAGCACGACGTGGGTGATGCCCGCGTCGGCGATGCGGGCGAGCAGGTGGTGCAGGAACGGCAGACCGGCCACCGGCAGCATGGGTTTCGGTGCCGAGAGGGTCAACGGCCGCAGCCGCGTCCCCTGGCCGCCGACCAGGATCACGGCATCGGTCGCGGTGCCGGGCACAGCCGAGTTGTCCGCCATCAGTCTCCCTGTTCAGGTTCGATCCACGCGCGCGTGGCCGAAGAGATCCGTCGCGCCCTATTGCTGCGCGGCGCGCTCACGCAGCGCAGATCGAACCGCAAGGCGGCAGCGGATCGCAAGTCCGGCGCGCAGCGCGAGCCGCAACGGGGCCTGCCACCAGTGCGGATGCCGGTCGGCCTGGAAACGATACGCGGAGGCGTGATGGGCGGGCAGCATCGCCTCGGGATTGCGCCCTGCCGCATGCCCCTTCGCGTGCGTGACCTCGGCCGTCGGCACGAATACATTGTGCCAGCCCGCCTTGCCCATCCGGTCGCCGAAGTCGACGTCCTCCATGTACATGAAGTAGCGCGAGTCGAATCCGTCGATCGAGTCGAACGCGGCCCGGCGCACCAGCAGACACGACCCCGACAGCCACCCGACCGAGCGCTCGGACAGTTCCTCGTTCTCCTGGCGATACCGACGGGTCCACGGATTGGTCGGCCAGATCGTGCCGAGCACCGCGTGCCCCGCGCCGTCGAGCAGTCCCGGCACGCGCCGCGCCGACGGGTAGACGCTGCCGTCCGGTTCGAGCACGAGCGGTCCCAGCGCGCCCGCCCGCGGCCAGCGCTGCGCCGCCTCGAGCAACCGGTCGATCGAGTCGGTCCCCCACCGAATGTCCGGATTCGCGATGACGATGAACTCGACCGCCGGATCGATCTCGGCCACCGCGCGATTGATCGCGCCGCCGTACCCGATGTTGCCCCCCGTGCGCAGCAGCCGCACATGCTCGTTGGCCTCGGCCGCCAGCTCCGGCGTCCCGTCGGTGGACCCGTTGTCGGCCAGAACGACCTGCGGCTTCTCATTGGTCGCACCCGCCAGCGTGCTGATGAAGTGTTCGAGGTGCTCACCGGGCGAATACGTGACGGTGACCACGACCAGGCCGGGTCGAGCGGAGGGTTCCGAAGCGTTCACGGGGGCCCAGCCTATCCGCAGACGCGACGCAGTGCGTCGCGGAGGGCGAGACGCCAATCCCGCAGCGGGGTGAGTCCCGCGGCGACCCAGGCGCGATCGGACAACACCGAATACGCCGGTCTCCGTACGGGACTCGGGAATTCGGCGCTGGTGCACGGCCGCACCCGGTCGGGGTCGGCGCCGACCTCCTCGAATACAGCACGCGCCAGCTCGAACCAGGTCGCCTGCCCGGCGTTGGTGGCGTGCAGCACCGCCGGAAGCGGTTGCGGCCCGGGCGAATTCACGCGCGCGGCCAGTTCGAGGAGTCCGGCGGCGAGATCGTCGGCGTAGGTGGGCGAACCCAGTTGGTCGTTCACCACCGACACCGTCTCCCGCTCGCGTTCCAGCCGCCGCATGGTGGCGACGAAGTCGCCGTGGTCGCCGGTGTAGACCCACGCGGTCCGCACGATGTGCCCGTCCTCGCCCAGTGTCCGAACGGCCCGTTCCCCGGCCAGTTTGGAACGTCCGTAGACGCTGGTCGGTCCGGTCGGATCGTCCGGTTCGTAGGGCCGGGTGCCGTGGCCGTCGAAGACGTAATCGGTCGATACGTGAATCAGCCTCGCGCCCAGGGCCGCACACGCGGCGGCGAGCACGGCGGGTCCGGTCTCGTTGCCCGCGAAGGCCGCGGCCTCGTTCGATTCGGCGGTGTCCACGGCCGTGTACGCGGCGCAGTTCAGGACGAGGTCGCCGGGCCGCAGGGTGGCGCGCACCGCCGCGGGATCGGTGATGTCGAGGTCCCCGCGGCCCAGCGCGAGCGCCTCGGGCGCGCGGGCGATCACGGCGCGGCCGAGTTGTCCCCCGGCCCCGGTGACGACCAGACGCGAGTCGGACGAGGAATGCACGCGGCAAGTCTGGCACGCCGCGCCGGTGCCGGTTGAACCATGCGCCCCCTCGCATTCGTTAGCCTCGACCCTCGAGGGGTAGACAGTCAACATGGGGTTATCGGGTGGGGTCGAAAGGACGGCACACGTGACGCAGGGCAGAGGTGGAACAACGCTGTCGCGAGCGCGTGGCACGAGTTCCCCTCTGCGCGGCCCGCGTTCGCGTGACTATTACGGCAAACCGCCGGTGAACCGTTCCGGCCGGCTCATCGCGGCGGTCGCGGCCACCCTGGTCTTCGCCGTCACTGGCTTCGGCTGGCACGGCGTCGACGGCCTGGTGTCGGGCATCGAGCGGATCGGCAATCTGGGCCTGGGCGGCGGAAGCGACGGTGCGACCGACATTCTCATGGTCGGCATCGACAGCCGCACCGACGCGCACGGCAATCCGCTGTCGAGTTCGGAACGCGCCATGCTGCACGCGGGCGACGAGGTCGGCACCAATACCGACACCATCGTGTTGATGCGCGTCCCCAACGACGGCCGCTCGGCGACCGCGCTGTCCATCCCCCGCGACTCCTACGTCGACATCCCGGGAATCGGTATGGGCAAGATCAATTCGGCCTACGGCGTCACCAAGGAGAAGGCACGCCAGAAGCTGATCGCCCAGGGCCTGTCCGACGCCGAGGTGGAACGCCAGTCCACCCAGGCCGGGCGGCAGGCGCTGATCAAGACCGTCGGCAATCTGACCGGTATCACCGTCGACCACTACGCCGAGGTGAGCCTGCTGGGTTTCGTGCTGCTCACCGATGCCGTCGGCGGGGTGCAGGTGTGCCTGAACAACGCGGTGGACGAACCGCTTTCGGGCGCGCAGTTCCCGGCGGGCGAGCAGCGCCTGGACGGTCCGGAGGCCCTGAGCTTCGTGCGCCAGCGCCACGATCTGCCGCGCGGGGATCTGGATCGGATCGTGCGCCAGCAGGTGTTCATGGCCTCGCTGGTGCATCAGGCGCTCAGCGCCCGCATCCTCGCCGACCCCGGCAGGCTGAAGCAGCTCAGCGACGCGGTCGGTCGCACGATCGTGCTCGACGACGATTGGGACGTCATGCGTTTCGTGCAGCAACTGCGCGATCTTTCGGCCGGGCAGGTCCAGTTCGAGACCATTCCGGTGGCGGACATCAACAGCACCACGGCATCCGGCGAATCGGTCGTGAAGGTCGAACCGCGCGCGGTGAAGTCGTATGTGGCGGCCATGGTCGGCGGCGGCCACGCCACCGATTCCGACACACCCGAACCGTCGTCGGTGACCGCCGACGTCTACAACGCGAGCGGCACGCCCGGCCTCGCCGGACAGGTGGCACAAGCCTTGGCGGGCAAGGGTTTCCGTACCGGGACCGTGGACAACTGGATCGGCGGCCCGGTGTCGTCGAGCCGGGTGGTCGCGGGCAGCGCCGCCGATCCCAAGGCCAAGGCCGTCGCCAAGGCCCTGGGCGGACTGACCGTCACGGCGGAGGCCGGACTGCCCGAGGGCACGGTCCGCGTCGTGCTGAGCGGTGACTATTCTGGTCCCGGCTCGGCGGCGGGCAGCCTGTTCGACATGTCCGGAACGTCGGCGACGACGACCGCGACCCCGGTGCCCCCCGCCCCACCCATCGACGCCGGCCAGAACGGACCCAAATGCGTGAACTGAACCAGACCCTCACCGGCGCGCTGCTCGATCCCATCCTGGCCCGCGACCCGGCCGGTCCGCGCATCACCTACTACGACGACGCCCTCGGCGCCCGCATCGAACTGTCCGCCCTGACCCTCGCCAACTGGGCGGCCAAGACCGCCAACATGATTCGCGACGAGTTCGGCGTCCAACCCGGCGGCCGCGTCGCCGTCCTGCTCCCCGCCCACTGGCAGACCGCCGCCGTCCTGCTCGGCTGCTGGTGGGCGGGCACCGAGGTCGTCCTCCGCCCCGACCCCACCGCCGAAATGGCCTTCACCGCCGCCGACCGCGTCGACGACGCCGCCGACATCCCCGAGGTTGCCGTCCTCTCCCTCGACCCCATGGGCGGCCCCGCCCGCGACCTCCCCGTGGGCGTGGTCGACTACGCCACCTCGGTCCGCGTCCACCCCGACCAGTTCCACCCCACCACGACCGGCCCCGCCCTGGAAGGCGCCTCCGTCCAAGAGGTCCTCACCCAAGCCCGCGCCTCCGCGAAATCCCAATCCTTCACCGAGGACTCCCGAGTCCTCTCCACCACCCCCTGGACCACCCCCCAACTCCTCACCGAAGACCTCCTCGCCATCTACGCCGCCGGCGCCTCCCTCGTCCAGGTCACAAACCCCACCCCCAACCCCCACCGCCTCCACACCGAACACATAACCCACACCCGCCCCTAACCCCCAAAAGCTACGCAACACAGCCGCACCCTTTATTCGAATCCGCACCCCCTACAAGCCCCCACAACGGGTGCGGATCCGAATAAAGGGTGCGGCTGGGCCGGCCCCGCGTAGGATCGGCGGCGTGTCCTACCTGGGTAGGGGGTCGGGGTCCGTCTCGGGCACGTTTCGGGGGGCCGGGTGGTTTCGTACGGTGGGACCAGGACTGGACGACGAACGGGGATGGCGATGATGCCGCAGTATGTGCTCCGGTGGGTGTCGGCGCAGGGGATGCCGCGATACGCGATGAAGATGTTCGCGCGGCGCGGGGATGCGTTGTCCCGCTTGATGATCGAGGAGTCCAGCGCGCACGATCCGTATCCGGTGCTCGACGAGTTGCGCGCGCGGGGACCGGTGGTGCCCTCGCCGATCGGCTCGGCGGTCATGGATCACGAGCTGTGCCGGACGATTCTGCGCGACAACCGGTGGGGCGTGCGCGCCCCGGACAGCTTCGAGGTGCCCCGTCCGCTGCAACGGTTGACCGAACGAAACCCGTTGCCGCCCAACCCCGTCGAACCGCCCTCCATGCTCGTCATCGACCCCCCGGACCACACCCGGATGCGCCGCCCGGTGACCTCCGCCTTCACCCCGCGCGCGATCGCCCGGCTGCGCGCCCGGGTGGAATCGGTGACCGAGGAACTGCTGGCCGCGCTGCCCGCGGGCGGGTCGGCCGATCTCGTCGCCACCTACGCCTCGCAGGTCCCGATCGCGATCATCTCCGAAATGCTCGGCTTCCCGGACGATTCCCGCGACCTGTTCCTCGAGTGGGGCGACGCCATGAGCCCGCTGCTCGACGTCGGCCTGTCCTGGCGCACCTACCAGCAGGCCATGCGCTCGATGAAGGTCATGAACACCTACCTCGACGACCACATCGCCCGGTTGCGCCGCGAACCCGGCGAGGACATCCTGTCCAGCCTGGTCACCGCGGGCGAACTCGACGACCGCGAGCTGAAGGCGTCGGCGAGCCTGCTCATGGGCGCGGGCTTCGAGACCACGGTCAACCTCATCGGCAACGGCGTCGTCCAGCTGCTCACCCACCCCGACCAGCTGGCCCGCCTGCGCGAGGATCCGGACCTGTGGCCCAACGCGATCGAGGAGATCCTGCGCTTCGACCCGCCCGTGCAGACCACCGCCCGCACCGCGCTCACCGACGACATCGAGCTGAACGGCGTCCGGCTGCGCAAGGGCCACACCGTGGTCATCTCCCTCGCCGGAGCCAACCGCGACCCGAAGGTCTTCGAGGACCCGACCCGCTTCGACGTCACCCGCCCCAACGCCAAGGAGCACCTGACGTTCTCCTCGGGCATCCACGTCTGCCTCGGCGCCAGCCTCGCCCGCATGGAAGGCGTCTACGCGCTACAGGCCCTGTTCGACCGCTTCCCCGACCTCCGCCTCGCGGGCCGCCCCCGCCGCCGCTCGGTCTTCACCCTCCACGGCTACACCCACCTCCCGGTGGCCCTCGGCGAACCGGCCCACCACCCCGCCCCGAGCATCAGCTGAACCCTGCGGCCCTGTGTCCTCCGAGCAGTGGCCTCCACTGAACCCCACGGCCTTGCGTCCTCCAGGCGGTGGCCTCCGCTGAATCCCACGGCCCTGCGTCCTCCAGGCGGTGGCCTCCGCTGAACCCTGCGGCCCTGTGTCTTCCGAGCGCTGACCTCAGCTGAACCCCACGGCCCTGCGTCCCCCGGCCGGTGGCCCTCAGCTGAACCCGACAGCCTGATCCCCCCACGCCGTGTGCAGATCGTGGTCCGGATCATCCACCACGCTGTCCACCGCGTCGATGACCAACGTCGTGCGCGTCGACTCCCGATAGGGCGGCCAATGCTTGGAGCCGTCCAGCGCCGCCGGGACCCCGTGCTCGGCGAAGGCGAGCCAGCGTCGCATCATGCGCCCCGACACCTCGGTGGCGACCTTGCGGCCGCCCAGCCAGAACGTCGGATCGTGGTTCAGCGTGCCGAAATTGCCGAAGACATACGGCAATTCGGTCGCGTGGCCCGCGCCGACCCGGGCCGCCTTCAGCATCGGCGTCGCCTGATCGAAGCGATACATCCAGGTCCGGGTGTGCCGGGAGTGCGCGTCGGCCACCCAGTGCGCGGGCATCCGGAACGCCGCGTCGGTCGACATGGCAAGCGCGCCACGGGTTTTGGCGAGGTCCGGATACGCCGAGGTGATCTCCGCGATCCGCTCGGCCGATACGTTCGGATGTTCGGTCGCGACCGCCTGCAACATCGCGTTGACCGCGTCCGGCGTCACCGGCATGATCGGCGAGCGGAACAGCCGGAACAGCGACGCCTCCTCCTTGTTGGTCCCGATGATCAACGGCACCCGATGCGACCGCCCCTGCTGGAACCGATCCGCCGGATATCCCGGCAGCACATCGCCGTCCACGACGGGCGCGGCCGCCAACCGGCCCGGCGACTGCAACGGCACCTCGTCGAGCAGCACGCCCGCCGCGTCGATGATCCGCTCGATCGGGCACTCCAGCAGTTCCGCCGCGCGCTCGGGCGGCAGATCCAGCAGCTCCAGGAACCGGCGCGCCACCCCGGCGGCCCGCTCGCGGCCGAAAACCGTTGTCGCGGGCGGACTCTGGGCGATCGCCCGATGGAACAGCCCGGCCGCGCGCGGCGCGGTGAGCAGGGCGGTCACACAACCCGCGCCCGAGGACTCCCCGAACAGCGTGACATTGCCGGGGTCCCCGCCGAAGGCCGCGATATTGTCGCGCACCCACTCCAGCGCGGCGATCTGGTCGCGCAGGCCGAGATTGGGCACGAAGTCCTCGCCCAGCGAGGACAGATCGAGGAAGCCGAGCGCCCCGAGCCGATAGTTCACCCCGACCACGACGACATCCCCGGCCTCGACCAGGCGGCGGCCGTCGTAGATGGTCTGCGCGGCCGTGCCGAGGCAGTAGGCGCCGCCGTGCAACCAGACCATCACCGGCCGGGGTTCCTCGGAGGTGCGCGCGGGCGCCCACACGTTCACCCACAGGCAGTCCTCGCCCATCCGCAGCCCGGAATCGACGGGAACCATCGCCCCCATGGTCTGCGGGGCGATCTCACCGAATTCGACGCAGTCGCGCACGCCCTCCCAGGGCGGCGGGGGCTGGGGCGGTGCGAAACGACGAGGTCCGGCGGGTGCGGCGGCGTAGGGAATGCTGCGCCACGTGTGCACTCCGCCCTGCCGCAGACCGCGCACCGCCCCCGCGGTGGTCCGCGCGACGGGGGCCGGGGCGTCCATATCCGCGCTGGGGGCCGCCTCGAAGAATTGAGTGCTCATCTCGCACCTCCTCGTACTCCGTATATCGAGAGTACGTCCACGATCACCTTCGGCGACGGCAACTCATCCGCGATCGATATGACCGAGGTCGCGACCTGGGTCGATCCGATCGCGGACCCGTTGCTTGAGTACCGCGATCTCGGGAAAACCGCCGTCGGCTCGACGTTCCCAGATCTGCTGCTCGTCAATCGTGACGCGGAATACTCCGCCACTTCCCGGTATCAGCGCCACCTCGGACAAGTCGGTGCCGAAGGTGTTCAGCAACTCCTGGGCCATCCATCCGGCCCGCAGCAGCCAGCGGCATTGGGTGCAGTATTCGATCGCGACGCGTGCCATAGCGGCAGGCTACGTCAGCCGACGATCCCGTCCAGGTACACCCACTGGCCCGCGACCCGGACGAATCGGCTGCGTTCGTGCAGCGTGCCGCGTTCGCGGCCGGCGCGGTAGTGGGCGCGGAACTCCACCTCGCCGTCCTCGTCGAACAGCCCGCCGCGCGCGGTGCGCAGGATCTCGAGCGCCACCCAGCGCTGCCCCGGATCCAGGTCCAGCACCCGTGGCCGGGTGCTGGGATGCCAGGATCTCAGCAGGTAGTCACGGTCCCCGACGGCGAAGGCGGTGTAGCGCGACCGCATGAGGGTCTCGGCGGTGGGCGCGGGACCGGTGCCGTCGAGCCGGGGTCCGCAACAGGCCCCGAACCGTTCGCCACTGCGGCACGGGCACGGGTCGGTGTCGACGAGAACGGCCATCACGCGATTATGTCGGCCCGCGCGTGATCCAGTTCGCCGACGAGCCACACCGTGTCGTCGTACCAGCCGCGCAGCTCCACGACCGTGGGCGCCAGCTCGTAGTCGTGATGATGGCCCGCCCGCGACAGCGTCGCCCACAGCGCGGCGATCCGGGCGGCGGTCGCGGCGCCGACGTGCGGTTCCAGGGCCAGCAACTGCGCGCGCATACTGCACCGGGCCAGCGGCGGGGCGACGTCCGCCCACAACCGGTCGATGGCCTGTTCCAGCGCGATCCGCAGCAACCACACCGTCGCCCGCGACCACAGCCCGCCCGCGTCGGTGACGGTCCCGGCCAGCAACTCCTCGGCGGCCGCGAGGCGGTCGGCGACGGTCGGGGTCACGGATTCAGCCATTTGACCAATCTCCTTGTGCCCGAGAGCAATTGGCCAACACCGCGATCGATGCGAATGTGCGCGCCCGCGGCGGCGTCGCGCAGCACCGCGCGCGCCCAGGGCGCCTCCCGGTCGAGCAGCAGGTTCAGGTCGTCCACCCGGTCGGGTTCGCCGAGGATCGCCAGCGAGACCTTCTCCCAGGTGGTGCGGGCGGCGTCGACGCGGCGCTGCACCTCGCGATGGTCGACGCCCTCGCCGAGCAGGGTGCCGCGCGCACGGGCCAGCGCGGCCGCCTCGATCGCCGACCGGCAGCAGGTGATGACCAACTCGGCGGCGATCGGGCGGGGCAGTTGCCGTGTCCGCAACAGGGCATTGGCGTCACTGAGATACCGGCGTACCGGATCCTCCGCGACCCGGATCTCGACCGTGGACCGTTCGCGCCGCTGCACGTCCAGCACGGTCGCCTCGAGCCGCAACCGGCGCACCGCCTCGGCCAGGCGCTCGTCGTGGGTGAACACGACCACCTGCCGTCCGCTGCGCGCCGCGGCCGCCAGCACCCGGGCCAGCCCGTCCACCTTGGCGGGATCCATGGCCTGCACGGGATCGTCGATCATGACGAAGCCGAACGGGCTCTCCGGCACAGTCGCGCGCGGCAGGAACAGCGCCAATCCCAGCGCGTGCAGCTCGCCCTGGCTCATCACGCCCAGCGCGGTGCCGCCGGTGTCGTCGACGGTGACGTCGAGCAGCACCTTGCGGCTCGCACCGGCGTTGCCCTGCAAGCGAATCGCGCCGAGGTCGACATTGCTCTGCTGCCGCAGCCCGCGCCAGATGCTGCGCGCGTGGTCGGCCAGCGGCGCCATCCGCTGTTCGCGCAGTCCCGCGGCGGCCGACTTCAGCCAGTCCTCGGCGCGGCGCACGGTGCGCAGCTCCGGTTCGGCGGCGGCCACGGCCGTGGCGTCGCGCAGCCAGGCGGCGATGCGGGGCACGAGCGGAGTCCAGACCGCGTCCAGCCGATCGAGTTCCTTGCGGGCCGCGCGGCGCAGCGTCTCGAGGCCGCGCACCGCGTCGCCGTGCGCGGTCCGCAGCCGGTTCGGCAGGCCGGGGGCGTAGTCGGCGTCGGCGAATTCGGCCCAGGCCGACCAGGTTCGGCGCGCGGGGCCGGTGTCGACATTGGGGACCGAGGGCGTCGCGGGGTCCAGTTCCGCGGGCACCGGCTGGACGAGGGCGCGGGCGCGGTCCACGGCGCGTTCGAGGGCGACGCGGGCGGCGGTGAGCGCGGCGGCCCGATCGGTGAGCCGCCCGATCTGGATCTCGGTGTCGCGCCGCCACTGCTGGTCGAGAGCGCCGCGACCGCACACCGGGCACGGGCAGTCCCCGCCCGCGTCGACGTGGTCGCGGGCGCGGCGGAGCAGCTCGAGCACGCGCAGTTCGGCTTCCATATCGCCGGTGGCGTGCGCGGCGAGTTCGGCTGCGCACCTGTGGATGTGGTCGGCGGCGGCGTGGACCTCCGCCGGCTCGGGTAATCGCAGCCGCAGCACGGCCTCCAGGGTCGCGGCCCCGCTCGGGTCGTGCCGGGCGCCCGCGAGTTCGCGGCCGATGGCCGGCAGGTCCGGCTCGGGGGCGCGCAGCAGGTCCGAGACCCGCGCGGCGCGGTCGTCGGCGACCGTCGACAGGGCGGTCAGCAGCGAATTGCGTTCGTCGCGTGCGGCTTTGGCGGCCCGTTCCAGTTCGAGGCGGCGCGTGCGGGTGCGGTCCTGGGCGGCGGTCAGATCGTCGAGGCCGAGCAGTTGGTGCAGCGCGTCGAAGAGGTCGCTGGGCCGCCCGTCCACGAGCGCGCCGAGTTCGCTGTAGGACAGGAACGGCCGATACAGCTCCAGCTCCCGCGACCAGTCCTCGACCCGATAATCGATGGGCGGCTTGCCTTTTCGGCGCAGGGTCCAGGTGCCGCCGGACAGGTCGGCGTCCTCGGGCCATTCCCGCCGGATCGTCAGCGGCGCATCGGATCCGGTGGTGGTGAGCTCCAGGTCGATGCGGGCCACCGTGCCCTCGTGCAGATTCCGCCAGCCCTCCCGCCACACCGACGACCGGCCCTCCCAGCGCCGGTTCACCCCGGTGAGCGCCAGTTCCGCGGCCTCGGCGAAGCTGGACTTCCCGGAGCCGTTGCGGCCCACGACCAGCGTGAGCCCGGGGCCGGGCGCGAGGCGCAGGGTCGCGCGCGGACCGATGCCGCGGAAGCCGCGAACCCTGATGGCGCTGACGAAGATTCCACTGTGGCCCGGCCCGGAGCGCGGATCCGGTTCGGCGCCGAGCGCCTCGAGCACGGTGTGGGCGACGTCGGGTGTGATCGACGGGTCGGCGTCCAGTCGACGGGAAACCAGGTCGACCAGGCGCGGTGGGCCTTCGTCCGGCGCATCCCCCAACTGCCACTCCCTCGCGTTCGAACTCCACACGCACCGAGTCGCTGCCGCACTCGGCACTCTGGCGAACGCTACCGGATCGCACACGAATATGCGCCTGCGCCTGAACCTCCCGTCGAACCGGCCCGGGCGGGACGAATGGCCATCGATACGGTTGATCCGCCCGATGTCCACCCCTCGGCCGTCCCGGCCGGGCAGTTCCACGGTGTTCACCCGGTTCGGGCGGCTCGGATCAACCGAACAGGTCAGAATAGAGGAGCTCGTGCCGCCGGGCAATAGGGCTCGACCCGGTAATTCCGCGCTGCGCCAGCACAATTCGGTCCGCTACCGCTCGGCGAACGAATTCGCCCGAGCGCCGTCCCGAGCCCGATCCGACCGCCGTCCGCGGCGGGGAGGATGCTCGAAGCGAGCCCTCCACCTGCGGTGACCATTCTTGTCGGTGGAGTGCGGTACAAATCCGGGCAACAAGGAGAGGGGGACGCATGACGACATCTCACGCGGGGGTCGAATCCGAGCCGTTGACGGCCGAACAGGTCGCCGCCCTCGCGCCTGACGCGGCGTCGTTGACCGCCGCCCGCAAGCTCCGCGGGCGCTGGCGCGAAACGGGCCGCCGGGCGGACGCGGTGTGGGGGCTGTGCGCGGGCAGCGGGGCGCGGCCGTACCAGACCGTCGTGGACGTCTCCGGCCCCGCCTACAAGTGCACGTGCCCGAGCCGGAAGTTCCCCTGCAAACACGCCCTCAGCCTGCTGCTGGCCTGCTCGGAGGGCGATGTGCCCGAGGCGGCGACGGTCGCCGACTTCGCCGCGGAATGGCTCGCCGGTCGAGCCGCCCGCGCCGCGAAACGACCGGCCGCCGGACCGCGGACGCCCAACCCCGCCACGGTCGAACAACGCCGGGCGCGAGTGAGCGCCGGACTGGCCGATCTCGACATCTGGCTCGGCGATCAGATCCGCACCGGGCTGGCCCAGTCGGACCGTTCCTTCCGGGCTCTGGAGGGTATGGCGGCCCGGATGGTCGACGCCCAGGCGCCCGGCGTCGCGAGCGCCCTGCGGCAACTTGCCCGCAATATCGTCCTGCGGTCGGACTGGCCGACGCTGCTGCTGCGCGAGTACGCCCGGCTGCATCTGCTCGCCACCGCGCACCGTCGGCTCGACCGGCTCACACCCGAGACCGCCGCGAGTGTGCGTGCGCACGTGGGGCATTCGATCACCGCCGAGACGGTCCGCGCGGACCAGCCGCCGATCCGGGACGAGTGGATGGTGCTCGGGCGGCGCGTCACCGAGGAGGATCGGCTGCACACCCGTCGCACCTGGGTGCGGGGCCGAGCGAGCGGGCGTTGGGCGATCATCGTCGACCACAGCTTCGGCGGCCCCGAATTCCCCGCCGACGCCCCGACGCCCGGCTGGCAGCTCGACGCGAATCTGCACTTCTACCCGGGTGCGGCCGCGCTGCGGGCGCTGTGGGGTCAGCGCTACGCGAGCGCGGTCCCCTTCACCACGCTGGCCGCGCCGCGGCGCACGGATATCGCGGCGGCGCTCGCCGAGCACGCCCGCGCCCTGGGGGCCGACCCGTGGCTGCGGTCCTGGCCCGTGCTGCTGAGCGAGGTGGTGCCGGTGGTCGACGGCGAGCAGTGGTGGCTGGCCGAATCCGACGGCGCCGCACTGCCTTTGGCGCGGGCCGTCGAGCCGCCGTGGCGACTGTTCGGATTGTCCGGCGGCCACCCGGTGACGGTGATCGGCGACTGGACGGCCGAGGGGCTGGTGCCGGTCTCGGCGTTCACCTCCGGCGCGATCGTCGACGTGGCCGTCGACACGCTCGGCGGCGGCCTCGTAGAACCGCCCGCGGCGTTGCTGTCCGCGGCGCTGCTCGGCACGGCCCGGCGGCCCCTGGATCTCGCCGCCCTGCCCGAGGCGGTCGCCGCCGCGGTGGGCGCGGCGGCCGGGGATCCGGCCGAGAGCCTGCTCGAGGCCGCCGCGGCGCAGGACCTCTACGCGCGCGGCGGCGTCGTGCCCGCGCGGGCGACGCTGCCCGATCCCGCGCCCGACGATGATCGGCCACTGCTCCCGGCCGCCGCCGCCCGCCGCCTGGCCCGATCGGTGCGCGAGAATTCGCCGTTCCTGCCCGAATGGTTCGACGCCGCCGCCCCGCACGACTTCCGCGCGCCGGACGCCCTGTGCAGCCTGTTGCTGGACCAGGCGAAGGCCCGAGCGGCGCTGCGCGAACCCCTGCTCCGGCTGGCGGGCCCGCGCGGACGCTGGCTGGCGCAGCGTAATCCGCAGTGGCGCACGCTGATTCGGGCCGACGTCGACGATCCGTCGGTCTGGTCGCACGGCCGTCCGGCCGAGCGGCGGGCCTGGTTGGCGGCCGTGCGGGAACGGGAGCCGCGCGCGGCCCGCGAGGCGCTCGCGGACGGTTGGCACACCGAGGCGGCGGCCGCCCGCGCGGATCTGCTGGCGGTCCTCGCGGCGGGGCTCACCCCGGCCGACGAGCCGCTGCTCGAGTCCGCGCTCGACGACGTCCGCGCGGATGTCCGCCGGGTCGCGGCGGATCTGCTGGCGCGCCTGCCCGATTCGGCCTTCGCCGACCGGATGCGGCGGCGCGCGGCGCAATGGATCCGACTAGACGGCGACCGGCTGACCGTCGAATTCCCGTCGGCGCTGGACGACGCGGCCCGCGCCGACGGGCTCGCCGACCGCACCGGCGACACCCCCTACCGGGTCGACGGCTCCCCCGACGCGGCGGCGGAATGGTTGCGCCGGCTGGTGGCCGCGACGCCGCTGACGCACTGGACCGGCCTCTTCGACGGCCCGCGCCGCGTGACCTCGCTGCGGATGGACGAGCGGATGCTGGGCCCGATGTTCGCGGGCTGGGCCGACGCCGCCCGCGCGCAACGCGACGACCGGTGGGCCGCTGTGCTGTTCGACATCCTCACCGACACCCCGACGCTCGGCACCGACCCGAATGTGCGGCGCGAGTTGTTCGCCCTGCTGCCGCTAGACGAGCGGGTGCGCCGCCTGCGGCGGCTGGACAGCAGCTGGCTGGCCGAGATCGAACTGCTCCTCGCCGCCGTCCCGCGCCCGTGGCCGACGCCGCTGGCCGACCACGTGCTGCGACTGCTGGCCGACCGGGCGCAGGTGGCGGCCGCGCGCCCGGACGCGCCCGGCCACTCCCCCGCGTCCTATCGCACCCTGTTCCACACGGCCACGCTGAACTTCCCGGTCACCGCGGCCGGGGCCGTCGCCCGCACGGCCCACCGCTGCCCGGATCCGTACTGGCAGAACGCTTTCGAACAACTCGCCGAGAACCTGACCGAACGCACCACGATGCTCGAGGAGCTCCAGTGACCACGACCGAGTCCCCGCGCGACGAACTGCTGCGCCCGCACGCCGAACAGGCCTTCGCCGACGAACTGACCGCGCTCGCCGCGATCGACGACCGTCCCCGCCCGCCGTCCTGGCGACTGTCGCCGTGGGCGGTGGTGACCTATCTGCTCGGCGGAGTCCTCGCCGACGGGACCGTGGTGTCCCCGAAGTACGTGGGGCCGCGCCGGTTGCTGGAGGTCGCCGTCGCCACCCTGGCCACCGACCGCGCGCTGCTGCTGCTCGGTGTGCCCGGCACCGCGAAAACCTGGGTGTCGGAACATCTTTCGGCCGCCATCTGCGGGACGTCCACGCTGCTGGTGCAGGGCACCTCGGGCACCGCGGAGGAGGCGATCCGCTACGGCTGGAACTACGCCCGCCTGCTCGCCGAGGGTCCGAGCGAGGGCGCGCTGGTGGCCTCGCCGGTGATGACCGCGATGCGGGACGGATCGATCGCGCGGGTGGAGGAGCTGACCCGCATCCCCTCCGACGTGCAGGACGCCCTCATCACCATCCTCTCGGAGAAGACCCTGCCGATTCCCGAACTGGGCCGGGAGGTACAGGCCGCCAAGGGTTTCAACGTGATCGCCACCGCCAACGACCGCGACCGCGGCGTGAACGAGCTGTCCTCCGCGCTGCGCCGACGCTTCAACACGGTGGTGCTCCCGCTGCCCGCCGACGAGGACGAGGAGGTCGCCATCGTGACCCGCCGCGTCGAACAGCTCGGCGCGGCACTGGAATTGCCGACCGTGCCCGCCGCGGCCGAGGAGGTGCGGCGCGTGGTGCGGGTCTTCCGGGAACTGCGCTCCGGGATGACCGCCGACGGCCGCACCAAGCTGAAATCGCCGTCGGGGACATTGTCCACGGCCGAGGCGATCTCGGTGATCACCAACGGCCTGGCGCTGTCGGCCCATTTCGGCGACGGCGTGCTGCGCGCCTCCGACGTGGCGGGCGCCGTGCTGGGCGCGGTCGTCAAGGATCCGGTCGCCGACTCCGTGGTGTGGACCGAGTATCTGGAGGCCGTGGTGCGCGAGCGGCCGGAGTGGTCGGACTTCTACCGCGCGTGCCGCGAGGTGCACCCATGACTCCCGCGGCCCCGGCGGAAACAGACTCGGTCACAAGGGTTTTCGGCATCCGTCATCACGGGCCCGGTTCGGCGCGCTCGCTGCGGCTGGCGCTGGAACGGTTCCGGCCGGACATGATCCTCATCGAGGGCCCGGCGGACGCCGACCCCCTGGTCGGCTTCGTCTCGTCCGCGGAACTGTGCCCGCCGGTGGCGGTGCTGGCCTACGTCCCCGACGCCCCGGCACGCGCGGCGTTCTGGCCCTTCGCCGTCTTCTCCCCCGAGTGGCAGGCGCTGCGCTACGCGACGGAAGCCGATGTCCCCGTGCGCTTCTGCGACCTCCCCGCCACCCACACCCTCGCCCTCGACACCGAACCCGGCGACCGCGGCGACCCCCTCGCCGCCCTCTCCGCCGCCGCGGGCTACGACGATCCCGAACGCTGGTGGGACGCCGTCATCGAATCCGCCGCCGACGCCGATATCTTCGACGCGGTCACCGAGGCGATGGCCGCCCTGCGCGAAGACCTCACCCCCGCCACCTTGGAGCAGCCGGATTCGACTGCGGCACAGGAGGTCTCGGAACACGTCGAACCTCCGACGGCGGGAACGATCGACCGGCACACCCTCGTCCGCGAGGCGTACATGCGGCAGACCATGCGAAAAGCCTTGAAGGAGGGCGCTACTCGGCTCGCCGTCGTGTGCGGGGCCTGGCACGCCCCGGCGCTGACCGGAAAGCTGGGGCCCGCCGCGCCGGACGCTCGATTGCTCAAGGGCCTGCCGAAGGTCAAGACCACGCTGACGTGGGTACCGTGGACGCATTCGCGGCTCGCGGGAGCGTCGGGATACGGGGCGGGGGTGACCTCGCCGGGGTGGTATCACCATCTGTTCACCCGCACCGAGCGGCCGATCGCCCGCTGGCTCACCATGGTCGCGGGCACCCTGCGACGCCACGACCTGCCCGTGTCCAGCGCGCACATCATCGAATCCGTCCGGCTCGCCGAGACGCTCGCCGCCCTGCGCGGGCGACCGCTGCCGGGCCTGTCGGAGGTCACCGACGCCACCCGGGCCGTACTGTGCGAGGGGGACGAGACGATGCTGCGGCTCGTCACCGCCGAACTGGTGGTGGGCGAGGCGCTCGGCACGGTCCCCGAGGACACCCCGACCGTCCCAATGGACGCGGACCTGCGGGCGCGGGCGCGCACGCTGCGGCTCAAACCGCAGGCCCTCGCCCAGCAACTCGACCTGGATCTGCGCAAGGACCGCGATGTGGCGAGATCCCATCTGCTGCACCGGCTCTCGCTGCTGGACATCCGATGGGGCGTCAAGACCGACAGCGAGGTCCGCAATACCGGGACCTTCCGGGAGACATGGACGCTGCGCTGGGAGCCGGAGCTGTCGGTCGCGGTGGTCGAGGCGTCGCGCTGGGGCACCACGATCCGCACCGCGGCCGAGGCCAGAATCCTCGACCGGGCCGCCGCCGACACCACCCTCGGCGAGCTGAGCGGCGCATTGGCGGACGCGCTGCTCGCCGATCTGCCCGACGCCGTCGCGGGCCTGGTACGGCGGCTGGAGACCGTGGCCGCCCTCGACCACGACGTCACCCACCTGCTCGCGGCGCTGCCCAACCTCGTCCGCACCCTGCGCTACGGCGATGTGCGCGGCACCGACCTCGGCGCGCTCACCCGGGTGGCCGACGGGCTGCTCATCCGGATCGGCGCCGGATTGCCCAGTGCCGTAACGGGTCTGGACGCCGACGCGGCCACCGCGCTGCGCACCCAGATCGACGCCGCCCATCTCGCCGTCGCGACCAGGGACGACGCCCGAGCGACCGATATCTGGCTGACCACCCTGCGCACCCTCGCCGACCGCGACGACGTGCACGGAGCCCTCGTCGGCCGCGCGGTCCGCCTGCTCTGCGACGCGGGGATCATCGACGACGCGGAATCCGCGCGCCGCCTGTCGGCCGCCCTCTCGGTCGGGCACAGCCCCGCCGACAAGGCCGCGTGGATCGACGGCTTCGTCGGCGGCCGGGGTCTGCTGCTCGTTCACGACCGAGAACTGTTGCGGCTCATCGACTCCTGGCTCACCGGACTCGACGAGGACCAGTTCGTCACGACGCTCCCCCTGCTGCGCCGGACCTTCGGATCGTTCGAGGCGGGCGAGCGGCGCTCGATCGGCGAGGCCGTCGGCCGCGGCGCCGCGCACCGGCCGACGGACATCGCCGACCTCGATCCCGACCGCGGCGCGACGGCACTCGCCGCGCTGACCGAAATCCTGGTGGCGGCACGATGACACACGCGAACGAACGAGCGGGGGACCCGATGAGCGCACCGGAACGACGCTGGCGGCTGGTGCTGGGCGCACCCGCGGAAACCGGGCTCGGCGGCCTGGCCGACGCGGCGGACATCGCCATGGACCGGGCGCTGTCGGCGCTGTACAACGCCGACGAGCAGAGTCCGTCGGAGAAGCGCTCGGCCGGACTCGGCGGGTCCGCGCCGAAGGTGGCGCGCTGGCTGGGCGATATCCGCACCTACTTCCCGTCGACGGTGGTCGAGGTGATGCAGCGCGACGCGGTCGAGCGGCTGAACCTCACCCAGCTGCTGCTCGAACCGGAGTTGCTCGAGGCCGTCGAACCCGACGTGCACCTGGTCGGCACGCTGCTGAGCCTGAACCGGGTGATGCCCGAAACCACCAGGGCCACAGCGCGTTCGGTGGTGGAGAAGGTGGTGCGCGAGATCGAACGACGGGTCGCGGCGCGCACGGTCGCCGCGGTCTCCGGCGCGATAAACCGGGCCGCGCGCGTCGCCCGGCCGCGGCCGCGCGATATCGACTGGGATCGCACCATCCGCCGCAACCTCGCGCACTACCTGCCCGAGCACCGCACGGTTGTCCCCGAACACCTGGTCGGCTACGGCCGCCGCGCCCGGGCGGTGCACCGGGATGTGGTGCTGGCCATCGACCAATCCGGATCGATGGCCTCGAGCGTGGTCTACGCCTCGGTCTTCGGGGCGGTCCTGGCGTCCATGCGCGCGCTGCGCACCTCGCTGGTCGTCTTCGACACCGCCGTCGTGGATCTCACCGACCAGCTCGACGACCCCGTCGACGTCCTGTTCGGCACCCAACTCGGCGGCGGCACCGATATCAACCGCGCCATCGCCTACTGCCAGCAGCTCGTCACCCGCCCCGCCGACACCCTGTTCATCCTGATCTCCGACCTCTACGAGGGCGGTATCCGCGCCGAGATGCTCCGCCGCACCGCCGCCATGAAGGAGGCGGGCGTGCAGGTCCTCGTCCTGCTCGCCCTCTCCGACGACGGCGCCCCCGCCTACGACCACGAAAACGCCACGGCCCTCGCCGCTCTCGGCATCCCCGCCTTCGCCTGCACCCCCGACCGCTTCCCCGACCTCCTCGCCCAGGCCCTCAATCGGGGGGACATCAGAGCCTGGGCCGACACCAACGCGGGCAGATCCTGACCCGGACCGACTTCGAAACTCCCAGCGCCACATCAGCTTTCGTGGATACGAGCACGCGCACCAGCCCATCGCCATGGCACTCGCCCGGGAACCGGCGTCCGGTGCGACCGCCGCGAATTCCGGCACCGATGGCCGAGGGGGCGGCAGCCCCTCGCGAAAAGGGCTGCCGCCGTGGCCGATTCGAGCCCCTCAGAGATCCGCGATCGCCGCCAACGGCGGGGTGCGGGCCGCCCGGACCGCGGGCCACAGCGCGGCCAGCACGCCGACGACGCCGGAGCCCACCAGCATCAGCGCCACCTGCGACCACGGCACCGCGATCTGATCGATCCCCAGATCCCGCAGGGTGCGCAGGAATCCGGCGCCCAGGCCGAGCCCGAGGACCACGCCGATCACCGCGCCGAAGACGGCGATCAGAATGGACTCCAGGTAGATCGAGCGCCGCACCTGCGGGCGTTGCATGCCGACCGCGCGGAGCATGCCGATCTCCCGGCGACGTTCCACCACCGACAGGGCCAGCGTGTTGACGATGCCGAGGACCGCGATGACCACCGCGAGGGCGAGCAGGCCGTAGAGGATCGCGAGCATGGTGTTGATCTGCTGACCCTGCGTGCCCTTGAACTGCTCGTGATCCTGGACCTGCACGATCGCGAACTGGTCGGTGGCCTTCTCCAGATCGGCGCGCATGGCGGACAGGTCGGTGCCGGGCTTCGCGGTGACCAGCACCAGGAAGTCCGAGCGCAGCGACACCGGCGTCACCTGGTCGTACACCGCGGGCGGCACGACGAGTTTGCCGAGCAGTTGGGTGTCCTTGTAGACGCCGGACACCGTCAGCGGAACCTTCTTGTTGTCCATGCTGGTCAGCTCGACCCGCTCCCCGACCCGCCAGCCCCGCTCGTCGGCCAGGCCCTGCGAGATCAGCAGATCACCGTCGCCGAGTGCCCGCGAACCCTGCCGCAGTTCGAAATTCAACACCGCCTCGATCGGCCCGTCCGGCGAGGTGGCCACCATCGAGTCCGACCCGGCCTTCAGATTCGTGCCGCGGACGGCGACCACATCCTGAACTCCCGCAACGGATTTCACCGCGTCCCCGGCCGCGACCGGCACGCCGACGAAACTGCCGGTCGGGCCCGCCAGGATGTAGTCGGCCCGCACGCCCTTGTCGACCAGCTCGCCGATGCTGGCCTTGGCCGAGGCGCCGAGCATGGCGATGGCGGTCACCAGCATCACGCCGAGGGTCAGCGCGAACGCGGTCGCGGCCGTGCGACGCGGATTGCGCACCGCGTTGTTGCGCGACATGCGCCCGATCGGCCCGAGCGCGGCGACCACCACGCCGAGCGTTCCCACCACCGGTCGCGACAACCACGGCGAGGCCAGCAGCACCGCGAGAATCAGTGCGCCCGCGCCGATTCCGACCGTGCGCGCGGCGTCGCCGCCCGTCGATCGCGCGCCCAGCACCGCCAGCACCACGCCCGCGATCGCGAGCACCGTGCCGATGATCGTCCGCCAGCGCAGCGACTCCCCGACCGAGGCGAACTCCTCCCGCATCGCCTCCACCGGAGGGATGCGGGCCGCGCGCCGGGCGGGCGCGTAGGCGCTGAGCACCGTCACCACCACGCCCATCCCGATCGCCACGCCCACGGTGCGCGGCCGCACCGACATGGCCCCGGTCGGCAGGCCGAGGTCGAACGCGTTCAGCAGCCCCGACAGGCCGAAGGCCAGCGCGATACCCGCCCCGAGACCGATTGCGCTGCCGACCAATCCGATGACCAACGCCTCCGACACCACCGACAACCCGACCTGCCCCCGGCTGGCGCCCACCGCGCGCAACAACGCCAGTTCGCGCAACCGCTGGGCGACGATCATCGAGAAGGTGTTGTAGATGATGAACGTTCCGACCAGCAGCGCGATCGCGCCGAAGGCCAGCAGGAAGTAGTTCACGAACTTCAGCGCGTTGCCGATCTGCGCCTTCAGATCCTCCCGGACCTGCGGCCCGTCCTGAACCTTGAAGTCCGGCAACGCCTTCGCGATCCGATCGCGCAGGTCGTCGGCCCGCACCCCGGGTGCGGCCGCGACGTCGACATAGGCCACGTAGTGCCCGTCGGTGAACAACTGCCGCGCCTGCTGATCGCTGAACAGCAGACCGACGAAGCCGCCGGTGTCCGACGGCACCGAGTAGATGCCGGAGACGGTCACGTCGATGGTGCCGCGCGAGGGGATCAGCACCTTCGCCTTGTCGCCGACCTTCAGCCCGGCCCGCTTCGCCCCGCCCGAATTGAGCGCGATCTCACCGGGATTCGCCGGGGCCGCGCCGTCGATGATCTTCTGCGGTTCCGCGATGGCGCGATCGGGCGGGATGTAGGACTGCCCCCAGCTGGGCGCGCCGCCGGTCTGCACGGCGTGCCCGTCCTTCAGCAGCACCACCGGGCCGTTCACGCTCGGCGCGATGGCCCGCACCCCGTCGATCTTCGACACCACGTCGGCCGCGGCCACCGGAACGCCCAGGGACTGGCGCTCTTTCGGGCTCACCCGCACGTCGACGCCCTTGGCCTGCTCGGCGAAGATGCCGTTGAACGTGTTCTGCAAGGTGTCGGTGAAGACGAACGACCCCGCGATGAACGCGGTCCCGAGGATCACCGACAGCAGCGTGAGCGCCAGGCGCACCTTGTGCGCGCCGAGGTTGCGCAGGACGACCTTGCGCATCGGATTGGCCATCAGACGTTCTCCAGCGACTTCATCCGATCGAGCACGGATTCGGCCGTGGGAGCGCGCAATTCGTCGACGATGCGGCCGTCGGCGAGGAAGACGACGCGGTCGGCGTAGGAGGCGGCGTGCGGTTCGTGGGTCACCACGACCACGGTCTGACCGAACTCGTCGACCGCCGCGCGCAGGATCGACAACACCTCACCGGAGGAGCGGGAGTCGAGGTTGCCGGTGGGTTCGTCGCCGAAGATGATGTCGGGCTTGCCCGCCAGCGCCCGCGCGCAGGCCACGCGCTGCTGCTGACCGCCGGACAGCTCGCTGGGCCGGTGGCGCAGCCGGTCGCCGAGGCCGAGGCGGCCGATGACCGTGTCGAGCCACCGCTGATCCGGTTCGCGGCCCGCGATGTCCAGCGGCAGCGTGATGTTCTCCAGCGCGGTGAGCGTCGGCACCAGATTGAACGCCTGGAAGACGAATCCGACCCGGTCGCGACGCAGCCGCGTCATCTGTTTGTCGGACAGGCCCGTCAGATCGGTGTCACCGATGTGCACGGTCCCCGAGGTGGCGGTGTCCAGTCCGGCCAGGCAGTGCATGAGGGTGGACTTCCCGGATCCGGACGGGCCCATGATCGCGGTGAATTCCCCTTGGACGAAATCCGCCGACACCCCGTCCAGGGCGCGGACCTGGGTGTCCCCCATTCCGTACAGCTTGACCAGGTCGATGGCGCGAGCCGCGAGCGCGGTCGCCGTTGATGCGGTGGGTTCGGTGCCTAGGGCATCGGCAGTCATGCTCTCCAGTCTTGCGGCCACGCCACCGTCGCGCCATCCGGATTTTCACCCAATACCCGGGGCGGAAACCCGCTTCCGCCGTCGCGCCTATTCTCGTTGCCATGGCGTTGCTCGCGCTGGCCCTGCTGGCCGCCCTGGTCACGGCGGTGCTCGTGCGGCGCGGGACCCTGCGCTGGGCGGGCGCCTGCGCGCTGGTCGCGGTCGCCACCCTGAGCGCGGGCGCGATCGAACTCACCCGCGACGTGGTCACGGACAACGGCGCGGCCCGGTTCGATCCGACCGCGTTGAACTGGGTCGTCCCGCACCGGCGGGGCTGGCTGACAGCGCTCGCGACGACCGTGACCGATCTCGGCGCGACCACCACGATGGGCGCGGTGGCGATCGCGTCCTGCGCCTGGCTGGCGTGGCGGCGGCGCTGGGCGGAGTCGGCCTTCGTCGCGAGCGCGGCCGTCGGCGCGGCGGTGATCGGTTCGGTGCTGAAACCGGCGGTGGGCCGCGATCGGCCGCCGCCGCTGGATCGGCTGGTGGCCGTGGCCCATCCGTCGTTCCCGTCCGGGCACACCCTCGGCGCCACGGCGGTGGTGGGCGCGCTGACCGTGCTGGTCCTGCTGTCCCCCGCGCGGCGCGCGGTCAAACTCACGGTGAGCACGGCGGCCGCGATCTTCGTTGTGGCCGTGGGCCTTTCGCGCCTGTACCTGGGCGTGCACTGGTTCACCGACGTGCTGGCGGGCTGGTGCCTGGGCGCGCTGTGGCTGATCGTCTGCCTGATCGGCTATCGGATCGCCACCCGCGCGCGGCCGAGCGGTCCGGCTAGCCCCCGGCCAGCGCGCCGATGATGGCCAGCACGACCACCAGCAGCACCACCACGCCCACGATGATCGCGAGGACCAGTCCCACATTGGATTTGTTGCGCGGCGCGGGCGGCCGATACCCGTAGCCGCCCTGCTGCTGCGGATAGCCGGGCGTGGACCGGTAGACCGGCTGCGGCGGCGGAGTCGCCGACCGCACGGCCGCCGGATTCGGATAGGGCGTCGGCCCGACGGTCGGATTCGAGGGCCCCGTCGCCGGGCGCGGCGCGCCCGCTCCCGTACCCCACGCGGGACCCGCCGCCTGCTGATTACCGCTCGCCGCAAGCGGATTCGCGGCACTGCTCCCCCACGCCGGACCACCGGCGTTCTGCGCCCCACCGCCCGGGACCGCGGGATGCGCGGTACCGCTCCCCCACGCCGAGCCACCCGCACTCTGCCCACCGCCACTCGCGCCCGCCGCACCGCCACTCCACCCGGCGTTTTGACCGCCGCTCGCGGCCGCCGCCCCACCGCTCCACCCGGCGTTCTGGCCGCTGCTCGGGACCGCGGGATGCGCCGGGTTGCTGCCCCACGCCGGGCCACCCGCGTTCTGGCCGCTGCTCGGGGCCACCGGGTTCGCGGGGCTGCTACCCCACGCGGTCGCGCCCTGACCCCGGACCACGGGCATGCCGGGACCGGTGCCCGGTCGGCCCTGCGTCATCATGCCGGGACCGGTCGTGGAACGGGGCGGGGTGGCGAACGGCACGGCCGGGGCGCTCGACGGCGCGAAGGCCCGGCGGGCGGCGGCGGCGAAGTCCGCGCAGGTGTCGAAGCGGTCGTCGGCGCGCTTGGACATCGCCTTGGTGAGCACACCGTCCAGCCCGGCGGGCAGGCCCTGCCGCACACTGCTCAGCACCGGCGGCGGACTCTGCAAGTGACCGCGGATGACGGCCGCGGGATTGGGCGCGCTGAACGGCCCGGTCCCGGTGAACAGCCAGAACAGGCTGCACGCCAACGAGTATTGATCCGAACGGCCGTCGAGGTTGGCCCCCGTGAGCTGTTCGGGCGAGGCGTAGGCCAGCGTCGCGGTGAACGTGCCGGTCTGGGTGAGATGACCACCGTCGTCGCGCAGCCGGGCGATGCCGAAGTCGGTGAGGTACACCCGTTCCCCGCGGCCGCCGGTCGAGCGCGCGAGCAACATGTTGCCCGGCTTGACGTCCCGGTGCAGCACTCCGTTGCGGTGCGCGTAGTCCAGGGCCTCGGCGACCTCGGCGACGATCTGCACGGCCCGCTCCGGCGGCAGCGTGCGCGGTTCCACGCTGGCGGCGTCGATGCCGTCGATGAACTGCATGGAGATCCACAGCTGACCGTCCTCGAGCCCGCGGTCGTACACGGTGACGATATTGGGATGGTCCAGCTGCGCGACCAGGTCGGCCTCGCGTTCGAAACGGGCCCGAATCTCGGTGTCGGCCACCATTTCCCGATTGAGCAGTTTCAACGCCGTCATCCGCGGCAGGCGCGGATGCTTCGCCAGATAGACCGATCCCATGCCACCGCGGCCGAGCAACCGCTCGATGACATAGCCAGCGAATTCGTCACCGTTGGCCAGCATGCAAGCTCCCACTTCCCGTACCGCGCGACGGGACCCGCCTTCGCACGGCAGTACCGCATGAAATGCCCGTCGCCGCCCTCGGACCGACCACGGAAAACACCGAAACCATAGCAGTCCCGCAGGACCGCCACGCCGACGGAGATTGATACGTCCCCGTCCCCGCCCCCGGTTCGATGCCCGCCCGGACATTCCTGTCGGAGCCTACCGATACCCTCGTGATCATGCGCATTGGAGCACACGTCCGCCAAGACAGTGATCCGATCGGCTTCGGTGAGCGATTGGGCGCCGAGGTCATCCAGATGTTCGTCATCGATCCGCAGGGCTGGGAGAAACCGACGCCGCATCCGCGGGCCGAGGAGATCAAGTCCAGTCCCATCGACGTGGTGGTGCACTCGTCGTATCAGATCAACGTGGCCAGCACGAACAACCGGCTGCGGATGCCCTCGCGCAACGCGGTGGCCCAGCAGGCGCAGGCCGCCGCGGACCTCGGCGCGTTCGGCCTGGTCGTGCACGGCGGCCATGTGCGCTCCGACGCCGAGATCGAGGCCGGAATCGGCAACTGGCGCAAGCTGTTCGAACGCCAGGCGGACAAGGGCGGTTTCGCGGTCCCGATCCTGATCGAGAACACCGCGGGCGGCAATCACGCGATGGCCCGCCACTTCGACGCCATCGCCCGGCTCTGGGACGCCGTCGGCGACCACGGCGCGGGCTTCTGCCTCGACACCTGCCACGCCTGGGCAGGCGGGGAGGAGCTCGTCGGGGTGGTCGAGCGCATCCGCGCCATCACCGGTCGCATCGATCTGGTCCACCTCAACTCCTCCCGCGACGAGTTCAACTCCGGCGCGGACCGGCACGCCAATTTCGCGGACGGCACGATCGATCCGCAACTGCTGGCCGAGGTCTGCCGCACCGCCGACGCGCCGGTCGTGCTGGAGACGCCCGCCGAGGGGTTGGCCGAGGACATGGCGTATCTGCGCGAGCACGTGGGGTAGCACTTTGCGATCCGGGTGACCGTAATGGTGTCCCCGGAGAGCCCGGCCGTGGTCTGCTCGGAGCCGTTCGGTTCCAACGAAAGGCCTTGTATGTCTGTCGATTACGCAGCAGCCACGGAGACCGCCGTGCGGGTGGTCAAGCTCGGTACCCACATCGGCGCGCGGATCGATGGGGTGCGGCTCGGCGGTGATCTCGACCCGGAGACGGTGGCGACGATCCGCGCGGCGCTCAACGAGCACAAGGTGATCTTCTTCCAGGGGCAGCAGCACCTCACCGAGGACGGCCAGTACGAATTCGCGCAGTTGCTCGGCACCCCGACCACCCCGCATCCGACCGTCACCTCCCGCGGGATCAAGAGCCTGGCGATCGACTCCCAGCACGGCCGGGCCAACAGCTGGCACACCGACGTCACCTTCGTCGACCGCGTGCCCAAGGCGTCGATCCTGCGCGCGGTGACGCTGCCCAGCTACGGCGGCTCGACCACGTGGGCGTCCACGGTCGCGGCGTACAACTCGCTGCCCGAACCGCTGAAGCGGCTCGCGGAGGGTCTGCGCGCCCGGCACTCCAACGTCTACGACTACGTCAGCGAGGAACACGACCGCGCCCGCACCGATCGCACCGAATTCGAGTCCACCTTCTACGAGACCGAACACCCGGTCGTGCGCGTCCACCCCGAAACCGGCGAAAAGGCTTTGCTGCTCGGCCATTTCGTCAAGCAGATCGTGGGGGTGTCGAGCGCCGAATCGCAGGCGCTGTTCCGGCTGTTCCAGGATCGGGTGACCCGCCTCGAGCACACCACCCGCTGGAACTGGTCGCTCGGCGACGTCGCCATCTGGGACAACCGCGCCACCCAGCACTACGCCATCGACGACTACGACGGCGGCGAGCACCGCAAGCTGACCCGCATCACCCTCGCGGGCGACATCCCGGTCGGCGTGGACGGCGTGCCCAGCACGCCGATCGCGGGCGACGCCGGGCACTACTCGATCGTCGAGGACGTCCGCGCCGCCTAGCTGGCATGCTCTCCGCATGGAGATTCGCCCCTTGGACGGGATTCGGGTGCTCGAACTCGGCAACTACATCGCGGCGCCGACCGCCGGGCGCATACTCGGCGACTTCGGCGCCGACGTGATCAAGGTCGAGCGTCCGAAAACCGGTGACGAGCTTCGTAATTGGCGGCTCTACGGGGGTGACACCTCGATGCTGTACCGCACGGTCAACCGCAACAAGCGCTCCATCACCCTGGACCTGCGCACCGCGGCGGGCCGTGCGGTCGTGCTGGATCTGATCCGGCACTGCGATGTGCTGCTGGAGAACTTCCGGCCCGGGATGCTGGAGAAATGGGGACTGGGTCCGGACGTGCTCGACGAGGCCAATCCGGATCTGGTCGTCACCCGGATCTCCGCCTACGGGCAGACCGGGCCGCTGGCGGGTCGTCCGGGTTTCGCGGCGGTGGCCGAGGCGGTCGGCGGCCTGCGCGAACTGGTCGGCGATCCGGATCGCCCGCCGGTGCGGGTCGGCGTGTCGATCGGCGATTCGATCGCGGGCATCTACGCCGCGTTCGGCACGGTCATGGCCCTGTTCCGGCGCGATCGCGCGGACGGCCGAATCCCCTTGGACCAGCGCGTGATCGACGTCGCGCTGAACGAGTCCATCCTGTCGGTGATGGAGTCGCTCGTCCCGGACTACCTCGCCTACGGCATCCGCCGCGAGCGGGTCGGCGGACGCATGGAGGGCATCGCCCCCAGCAACGCCTACCCCTGCTCCGACGGCACCAGCATCATCATCGGCGGTAACGGCGACGCCATCTTCCAGCGCTACATGCGGGTGATCGACCGGCCCGATCTGGCCGCAGACCCGGAACTCCAGGACAACGCGGGCCGCTGGCGGCACCGCGAACGGCTCGACGCCGCCATCGCCGAGTGGACCCGGCGGCACTCCCGGGACGAGGCCCTGCGGATTCTGGAGGAGGCCGCCATTCCGTGCGGCCCGATCTACACCGCCGCAGATATCGCCGACGATCCACAGTACCGGGCCCGCAACATGATTCAGACCTTCCCGGTCGACGTGGGCGAACCGGAACCCAAACCGGTCGGCTTCACCGGCATCGTGCCCGTCATCGGCGGCCGCTCGCTGCCGATCCGCTCGGTCGGCCCCGATCTGGGCGAGCACACCCACGAGGTGCTGCGCGAACTGCTCGGCATGTCCGACGCCGAGATCGCCGCGCTCGATCAGTCCTGATCGTCCTCGAGCTTGTCGATCAACTCGATCCCGGTGACGATATCGGGTTTGATCCGCACGATCCGGTGCTGCGCGCCCGGCAGCCAGGGCTCGACGAGCCCGTCGTAGTGGGCGACCTCGTCGGCGTCGAGGACGGGTTCGGCCGTGCCGGTGAGGATTACGCACCACCCGAGCTGGGTCTGGTGGTCGATCGTGTCGGCCTCGTAGGAGACCACCTGGCGGTCCGAATGCATGGCCACGATGTTCAGGTTGGCGTAGACGATCACCTGCTCGCCGTCGAGGAGATGGTTGACCGGACGGATGGTCGGCAGGGCGTGCCGCGCGAACACGATCCGGCCGAATCGCACCGATCCGAGCAGTCGCAGGGCATCACCATTGGTCAGTTCGCGCAGCTCTCGCCGGCTTCGGTCCGCCATGCTCCGATTATCCTTGGCGGTCTGGGGATCCGGGCGGCCGCACCGGACGTGAACGCTCACGAATCGGACTAGTATTGAAACGACACCTTTCCGAGTCCAACAGCGAGGCTCGCGACCACCGCCGTTCGCGACCGGAGGAAACGTGGATTCTGTGCACGACCGCAATGGCGTGAATCTTCCCACGCCCCAAGGCATTCAGCGCGACGAGTCGCTGAGCGATCGAGCCGAGTTCACCACCCTGAGCGACCGCTTGGTGCGCCACCTGTTCGATGTCGGTTTGCAATTACATTCGCTGCGTGCGGTTTTCGAGCGACGTTCCGACACCGACGCCGAACTCCGGGAGGCCAGCGACGCGGTGACCGGCCTGCTCGACGATCTCGATCTGCTGATCCGCGACACCGCCCTGGCCGTCCTGGTGCTCGAACGCGAACCCGAAGCGCCCGAGGTCAATCCGCCGATGCGCCGCAAACGCCGCCGCTGATCGAGCGTTATCGAGGCAACCCCAGGCGGTCGGTGATTCCGTCGAGCAGACACGCCAGCGTCCAGGCGACCGGATCGTCCGGCCCCGAACCGGTCCGGCCCCGGAACCAGCGCGCGAAGGCCGGATAGCGATCGCCGGACAGCATCGGCTCCACGACCGGGCGGGCGGCGGCCTCGAGTTCGGCGTCGGTGCGCAGGCCGATCCGGTCGCGCATGCGCAGTTCCTCGGCCGATTGCAGTGCGGCGCCGACGATGTGGCCGTCCACCGCCCCGGTGAGCAGGGTCAGCTCGTCGGCCGACAGCCCCAGCGGCTCCAGCAGCGCGAAGCGGAAATCGAAGTAGCGCAAGGCGTTCGGGCCCAGCGGGGGGCGGGTGTGCACGAGTTCACCGAACCACAGGTGGCGGCGGATCACCTCCCATGTGTTCAGCGCCAATCGCTCGAGGCCCAGTCGCCAGCTCCCGGCGTCGGCGGGGAGCGGGATCTCGCCGTAGACGGCATCGATCATGAGATCGACCAGACCGTCCTTGCTGCCGACATAGCGGTACAGCGACATAGGGGTGGACGCGCCCACGGCCGTGGCCACCCGGCGCATGGTGAGCGCCCGCGCGCCCTCGGCGTCGGCGATCGCCAGGGCCGCACGCAGGATGTCGGCCCGGCTCAGGCTCGTCGTCGGCCGTCCCGGGGGTTCGGGCAGCGACCAGATGAGCGGGCCGGGCGCCTCGTCGGTCATCACACCTCCTTGCCCGCATTCAACCATTCGTGTACTAAGTACACATGGTGTACGAGATACACGAACCTCGCGTTGTGATTGTCGGCGGCGGCCTGGTGGGGCTGTCGGCGGCGCTGTTCCTGCGGTATCACGGTGTGGCGGTCACGCTGGTCGAGCGGCGGGTGACGACGTCGCCGCAGCCGAAGGCCCGGCGCGTGAACATCCGGACCATGGAGTTGTTCCGGCAGATCGGCATCGCGGAGGAGGTGTTCGCCGCCGCGGCCGATCTGGCCGAATTCCAGGCGATGGCAGCCGGTCCCACGCTGGCCGAGGCCGAGCGGCTCCCGTTCACCCTGCCCGGCGGCGTGCCCGAGTGGGACACCATCACCCCGACCGCGGCGTGCCTGTGCGCGCAGGACACGCTGGAACCGGTGCTGCGGCGACTCGGGGAGGAGCGCGGCGCGGATATCCGGTTCGGTGTCGAGTGTGTCGAATTCACCGAGGACGCAACGGGTCTCCATGTCACACTGCGGTCCGCGGACGGTTCGATGAGTGTGATGCGCGCCGCCTGGCTGATCGCGGCGGACGGGGCCGCGAGCCCGATCCGGCGGCGGCTCGGGATCGCCCGCAGCGGGCGCGGATCGCTGGGACGCGCGGTGAACGTGTACTTCCGAGCCGACCTGTCGGATGCGGTGCGAGGCCGGGAGTTCAATCTCTGCCAGATCGAAAACCCCGTGACGCCAGGCGCTTTCCTCTCGGTGGACGGACGCTACCGGTGGATCTTCAGCACGGCCGTGGACATCGATCGCCCGGCGGACGACTGGGCCGAGGTGGTACGCGAGGCCCTCGGCGTGCCCGACGCACACCCGGAGATACTCAGCGTACTGACTTGGGAGCCAGGAATGTTCGTAGCCGACGCCTACCGCTCGGGCCGCGTCTTCCTCACCGGCGACGCCGCACACGTCATGCCCCCGTACGCGGCCGCGGGCGCCAACACCGGAATCCAGGACGCCCACAACCTGTCCTGGAAACTGGGGTGGGTGCTGCGCGGCGACGCGAACCCGACCCTCCTGGACAGCTACCACACCGAACGCCACCCCACCGGCTGGCACATCGCCGACCAGTCCAGCATCCGCACCCCCGACCTACGCCGCATGACAACCGATTCCACCGACGGCACCCCATTGGCCGACCCGATCGCCCTCATCCTCGGAACCCGTTACGCCACAGGCGCTCTCGTACCCGACGGCAGCCCACACACAATGACCCGCCTCGACCTACACGGCCAGCCCGGAACCCGCCTCCCCCACCGGTTCTCGACCGACGGCAGGTCTACCCTCGATCTCATAGGTACGGATTTCGTATTGCTCACCGGGCCGGACGGCGAAGCCTGGCAGTCGGCGCGACAGTCGGTACATGTCCACGCCCTAGACGAATCGTGGTGCTACACAGTGGATGTGGAACGCTCCGGCGCGGTCCTGGTACGTCCGGACCAGATCATCGCCTGGCGGGTGGAGACGTTGCCCCACGATCCCGGCGGGGCGGTGCGACACGTCCTCGGGGACGTCACATCCGCACACCGACGCTGAGCCGACTTCGTGGCACTGTGAAGCAACCCCAAGGCAGCCGCACCTTACTGTTGACTCCCTCGGACGGTCGGTCGCGAGCGCCCGAGTGCCACCGCCTGACGCGCTGCTGATATGCCCCTCCGGAACGTACGCTCATGCCGATCACAAAATGTTCAGGCTGGCCGGGACCTGTATCCCACACGGGACCGTCAGTGCCGACGGTTACCCTGAGACGGGTCGGCGGATTCGATCTGCCGGAGCTGGGCCGCGAACGCCGCGTGTTCGGCGGTCTGGCTATCGCTCGGGTGATCGATCCACCAGCCCGGCCCCCACCGCAGCACCCTGCCGTACAAGGTCAACAAGAGACCTTCCTCGAAATCGGTTGCCGGCACCCGGATGTCGCGAACCAGCGGATCGGGGTCGAATCCGCCGTCGAAACGACCCTTGCCGGGCGCATACCGCCTGGGGAGCTCATCCCAGCAATCGAAGAACACCCACCGACCCCCGTCGGCCGGGGCGTAACACAACACGCGCCTGCCCACCAGCAAGCTCGGTGCGCCGAAGGCGGCCTCGACCTCACCGCGCCGCACGTCACGGACACCCACCCATTCCCGCAGACGAGTCAGCGGCAGCCACTCCTCCGCGGTGAGCAGCCGCTCGACCGGCAGATAGCCCAGGCGGTGATACACCTCGGCGTACACCGAAGCCACCTCGTCCGTGCAGCGGCGCTCTACATCGAAGACCGCCGCGAAAGGACCGTGGACTCCGAGTTTTCCGAAGCCCCGCAAGAACTTTCGAACCTGTTCGTATTCATCGTCGCGCTCGTCCAGATAGCACAGATCTCCAAGCCGTTCGCCGGCCACCGACTCCATCTCCGGACCGGACCGGGCGTACATCCCCGGCCGGGCGAACACCTGCCGCGCCTCTGTCAACCAACGCCGCTTCAGATCTTCCGACGACCGCACCCACCGAGCCTAGCCAGAACACACCCCGCATGCCGCGTATCCGCCGGTCTCGGACACCGTCGGATCGCGGTGGAATCGCCACGGCCGGTTGACTTCCCGCCGATGGGAGTCGCGGCTACCGCCGACGCCCGACCTCGGGTCGACGACGCGCCCTTGACCTCGAGTGAACTTCAGCTTCTAGGTTCGGGATGGACCACCGAGAACGGAGCACACCATGACCACCCGACCCACTCTGTCCGACCCGGCCACCGAGGCGGAGGCACACGCGATCGCCGCGAACCTGGCGGCGGAACTCCAGCAGGCGGTCGAGCTCTCCGACGCCGACCGCTACGACAACTCCTTCGCCGCCGACATCCTCTGGGGCTCCCCCTTCGGCGCCACCGTCACCGGTTACCCCCACCTCAACGCCATCCACCACCAACTCATGCGCGACCGGATCGCCCCCGCCTCGACCTTCGAGGTCGTGACCGCCACCAGCCCCGCCCCCAACGTCGTCATCACCCAAATCCGCAGGCGCGCAACCGATCCCACAGCCTTCTCCGAACTGGCCCTCTACATCCTGATCCACCGCGACAACCACTGGTGGCTCGCCGCCGCCCAGAACACCCCCATCGACCCCACCCGCGTCCCCAACTGAACCAACCCAACCGCACCCCTTATTCGAATCCGCACCCGTTGTAGGGCCGTGCAGCGGGTGCGGATTCGAACAAAGGGTGCGGCTGGGGTTACTCGAAAGCGTAGTGGGCGTAGGTGCGGACCGGTTCGTAGCCGATGGCTCGGTAGATCTTGTTGGAGGTGGGGTTGGCGAGGTCGGCGAAGAGGCAGACGCGGGTGCCGCGGTCGAGGAGCCATTGGGAGACATGGGCGGTCAGGGCGGCGGCGTAGCCGTTGCGGCGTTCCTCCGGTGGGGTGTAGACCGGGCCGATCCGGCTCCAGCCGTAGGCGCGGGCCTGGTGGGCGGCCATCGAGACGGGGCGACCGTCCCGCTCCCACAACCAGAGTCGGCCCAGGGCGATGCGGACCCGGACGGCGGCGCGATCCATGCCGACGCCCACCTCCGCGCGCATACCGTCGAGCCAGCGGACGCACAGCTCGAGATCGGCGTCGACCGCGCGGCGCACCGACCCGGCCGCCTCCGGCGCGCGCAGGGTTCCGAGCCGATACAGCCTGCTGGCGAAGTCCATCCGGAACTTGCTGCCGTGCAACGCCGTCCACTGTTCGGCGAAGACCAGGGCGATGCCCGGCGCGGCCTCCACCCCCGGCGCGGTGGGTTCCCGTTCGGCGAAGCTGCGGGCCAGTTCCGGCACGATCGGATCGGGCACGTCGCTGAGATACACACCCTGCCCGCCGGTTCGCATACCCGCGCCGATCACATCGTCCCCGGCGGTCACGGCCGCGAACAGCACGTGCCCGTCGCTCAGTCCGCTGACGAAATTGTCGACAGCGGTGGCGACCACGGTGTGCCGCAACGGATCACGCGACAGGAACTCCCCCGCCCGACGCCGGAACTCACCGGCGTCCTCGGTCAGCTCGATCCTCATACATGTTCACGGTAGGCGCGAATGCCCGCCGAGCCCAGGGAATTCAGCGTTCGGCGTGCGCGTCGGCGCGCAGCTTCAACAACACCAGACCGGCCGTGCAGGCGAGGATCAGTCCGGCGACCGTGATCTCCACGCGCAGACCCGCGATGCCGAGCACCGCGCCGGTCAGTCCGCCCAGGAAGATCGACCACGCCAGCACGCGGGAGACGATCGCCCACCCGGTGCGGCCGGATTCGGTTGCGCCCGAATCGTTGTCCGACACCGCACGCAGCGGGGATGTCGAATATGCTCCCATCATCACTCCTCGATGACGCCCGTCGGGGGTTTGCGACATTCGCGGTTGTCCCTCAATACATTTCGGGCGTCTCACGTGTAACTTTGCTCACACGGTACGACTCCGTTGCGGAATCTTCACACGACACGTGCCCGCGACACGCTGAAGTAATCAATTCGATATATGAATCAGTAATGTTTGACATTACCCCCGGGTATCTTGCCGACCGACCGGCCTGCCTAGCCCGATGCCTCGACCTCGATTAAGGTGAGGCGACTCGACAATTGAGGAGCACCACTCGCATGGACGGCAGCAGGGAGAGCGCGGGTGATCGCGCCGACGACACCTCACGCCGGCTGACCGCCAAGGTGACGGGTCCCGCGATCGCCGCGGGCGCGGTCTCGCTCGGTTTGGTTCTGATCGGTTCGTGCGGTCTGGGACATCAGGACATCTATGTCGCACCGCCGCCGCTGAATTCGGACCTCCAGAGCGCCCAGCCCGGCACCCGCTCCACGAGCACCACCCCCGGCGTGCTCATTCCGCCGTCGCCCACCTGGCGCATCGCGATCAACACGCCCCCGCGCCGCACCCCGACCAGCGCCACCACCTCCACCACCACGAGCAATCCCCCGGTGGAACCGGCCGACGGCCAGCCCCGCCCCGCCGAACCGGCCCGCAACGAGTCCCCCGCTCCGGCACCGGAACCGCCGCACAACGAATCCCCTGCCGCCGTACCGGAACCACAGCGCAACGAATCCCCCGCCGCCGCACCGGATCTGCCGCGCAACGAATCCCCGGCTGCCGCACCGGAACCGCCCCGCCCCGTCGAGGCCCCCGAGGATCCGGAGACCACCAAGAACCTCCCGATCACCCCTTCGGCCACCCCCACCGAGGATTCCCCCCTCCCTTCGGCCACCTCAGAACAACCCACCCCCGCGCGAACCCCGGCCCCCACCTCCCAGCCGACCACCCCCGCCGCGGCCCCCCACGAAACCCCCACCCTCCGAGCCGAACCCGCCACCCACACCGACTGACCCCAGCCGCACCCCTTCTCGAGATCCGCACCCCTTACATGGCTCTGTAAGGGGTGCGGATTCGGATAAGGGGTGCGGCTGGGTTGCCGTTACAGCTCTACGAGGTCGTAGGTGGGGGTGTGGGCGGTGAGGATGTGGAGGTGGTCCAGGGGGGCGCCGAGGGTGCGTTCCAGGGCCGTGAGGCGGGCGGCGTAGTGGCTCACGGGGTATTCGGTGGTGATGCCGATGCCGCCGTGCATCTGGATGGACTCCTGGGCGATGTGCCGGCCGGAGCGGGCCACCTGGAGCCGGGCGCGGGACAGGGCGATCGGGTTCACCGTGCCGTCGGCCAGGGAGGCGGTGGCGTAGTAGCTCATGCTGCGGGCCAGCTCCAGCGAGACGTACAGGTTGGCGGCGCGCTGGGTGAGGGTCTGGAACTTCGACAGCGTGACGCCGAACTGCTTGCGCGTCTTCAAGTATTCGGTCGTCAGCCGCAGCGCCTCGGCCATGGCACCGACGGATTCGGCGCACAGGGCGGCCTGGGCGACCCCGATCTCGTCGGCGACGGCGGCACTCGCGTCGCCCTCCCCGAGCAGTTCCGCGGGGGCCGAGGCGAATTCGACCTGCGCGCCGCGGCGGCCGTCGAACGTGCGGTACGGCGTGCGGGTCACGCCCTCGGCATCGGCCGCGACCAGGAACAGTCCGGTGCCGCCGTCCGGCAGCGCCGCGCTGACCACCAGCTCGTCGGCGCAATCACCGTGCGCCACCGGGTTTTTGGTGCCGGTGAGCCGATAGCCGTCGCCGTCGACTGTCGCCGTGGTCGCCACCGTCACGGCGGGCCAGCGCGAACCGGGCTCGTCGTGGGCGAAGGCGAGCAGCTTCGCGCCGCTCACCACCTCCGGCAGCACCCGCTGACGCTGCTCGGCCGTACCGGCGCGGGCGATCAGCCCGCCGGGCAGCAGCACCGCGTCCACCAGCGGTTCGGGCGCAAGGCGGCGGCCGATCTCCTCGACCACGACCATCGTCTCGACCGGACCCGCGCCGACGCCGCCGTCCTCCTCGCTGAAACTCAGGCCCAGCACGCCCAATTCGGCCAGCTGGGACCACACCTCGCGGCTCCAGCCCAGATCGGTGTCGACGACCTTGAGCCGGGTCTCCGGGTCGTAGGCGCGGGTCAGCAGATCCCGGACCGTGTCGCGCAACAGGCCCTGTTCATCGGTGAGTTCGAAATCCATTGCGGCGCCTCACAATCCGAGAATGGTGGAGGCGATGATGGTGCGCTGCACCTCGCTCGAGCCTCCGTAGATGGTGGTCTTGCGGTAGTTCAGATAGGACGGCCCGCTGCGCTGGGCCCAGTCCGGGGAACCGATGCCCTCGGCGTTCACCGGGAGCGCGTCCGGGCCGGCGATGTCGAGCAGCAGCTCGGTGGCGGCCTGCTGAAGTTCCGAACCGCGCAGCTTGAGCACCGACGAGACCGGATTCGGCCGTCCCTCCTGGGAATTGGCGACCACCCGCAACAGCGTCAGCTCCAGCGCGAGCAGTTCGTTCTCCAATTCCGCGATGCGGGAGGCGAACAGCGGATCCTCGAGCAGGGTGCCGTCGCCGACCGAGGTCTTCGCCGCGTACTCCTTGGCGACGGCGAGCTTGACCTTGGTGCGGCCCACGCCGGTGATGCCGGTGCGCTCGTTGCCCAGCAGGAACTTGGCGTAGGTCCAGCCCATGTTCTCCTCGCCGACGAGCTGGTCGGCGGGCACGCGGACGTTCTCGAAGAAGACCTCGTTCACCTCGTGATGTCCGTCGATCAGTTTGATCGGGCGGATGGTCACGCCGGGGGTCTTGACGTCGAACAGCAGCAGCGAGATGCCCGCCTGCTTCTTCGGCGCCTGCGGATCGGTGCGGACCAGGCAGAAGATCCAGTCGGCGTACTGGGCGAGGGTGGTCCAGATCTTCTGACCGTTGACGATGTAGGAGTCGCCGTCGCGCACGGCGGTGGTGCGCAGCGAGGCGAGGTCCGACCCCGCGTCCGGTTCGGAGAAGCCCTGGCACCACCAGATGTCGAGGGCGGCGGTCGGCGGGAGGAAGCGCTCCTTGAGTTCCTGCGAGCCGAATTGCGCGATCACCGGGCCGATCATGTTGGCGTTGAACGTCAGCGGCTCGGGCACGCACGCCAGTTGCAGCTCGTCCTCCCAGATGTGGCGCTGGATCGGCGTCCAGTCCTTGCCGCCCCACTCGACCGGCCAGTTCGGCACGGCCAGGCCGTGCTCGTGCAGGATCTTGTGCGAGGTGACGATGTCGTCGCGGGAGAGCTCTCTGCCGTATTTGATCTTGTCACGGATCTCCGCCGGAATCTTGGTCCGGTAGAGCTCCCGCAGTTCGTCCCGGAAGGCCACCTCATCGGGTGACAAGGCAAGTTTCATGGGCGTCTCCCACCGTGTTCGGACTGTCCGTGATCAAACCTACCCCTCGGTAATGGAGGGTTGTCCGCTGGATCACAGTCTGCCCGGGGTGGCGTGGATGTAACCGAGGCGGCGCGATCCGTTGACGAACTGGTACGTTGCTCGGATGACCGGCAGGACCATCGCGCGCCTGGCCGTGACCGCGGCCGCCCTCGCAGTGGGGGCGGCGGCCACGTTCGGCAGCGCCATCGCGGAACCCGCGCAATCCCCCCTCGACACCGCGATCGAGCGGCTGACCGCCACGGCGGGCGACGATCCGGCGGCCCGGGCCGGGGTCGAGTCCACCGCGAGGGCCGCGCATCTCATCACCGCCGCGCACCTGGAGCAGGTCGCGGGCGGTTTCGCGCCGTTCGCGTACCAGGCGCCGACGGTCGGCTGCGGCGACACCTTCTTCACCCTGACCGCCGCCTCGGGGATCTCGGGCGAGGCCGGGTCGACGCGCGGCATCGCGGGCGCCCCGGGCACCCTGACCTTCCAGGCCACCCCCGCCGTGACGGGCTTCCCGATCTCCTCGGGCCTGACCGTCGCCTGGGTGAACGTCAACAACGGCCGCGCCGGAATCGACCCGCTCGACGATCTCACCGACTACCACCTGCCCGGCCTGTCCAAGACGGTCGAAACCGGCGCGGGCACCATCGTCGCCACCATGTGGGGCACGATCAACTACCCGACCTCCCTGTGCGTGATGACCCCGACCGTCGGCATGTTCAGCGTCGCCGACGAGCCCCTACCGTCGGACCCCAATGCCGCTCCGGCCCAACCGGTTCCGAGCCCGTCCGCCGCACCGGGGCGACCCGCACCGCGTTCGGGCACGACGGACGACAAGGGCGCGCCGGGCGAGAACGGGCCGGTTACGCCCAACTGATCCGGGGACGCCCGCGTTCCCCCGGCTGTGTCGAGGCACGAGCGTCCGGCGAGGCCGGGCCAGTCGTCGCGAAAACAGGTTGACGCCGAGCGCGCGCCGATGATGTCGTCGACGTGTCAGCCGATGTGCGGGACGCGGGCGAAGGGGTGAGCCGATGCCGGGGGAACTGTCGGGGCGCGTCGCGATCGTCACGGGGGTGAGCCGACGGCGGGGAATCGGCTTCGCGGTCGCGCGGCGCTTGGCCGCCATGGGCGCGAATCTCCTTGTGACGCATTGGGTTCCGCACGACGAGGCGCAGCCGTGGGGCGCGGACGACATCGGCGCGGTCCGGCGGGAACTCGCGGCGGTGACCCGGATATTTGATATGAGTGTGGATTTCGCCGATCCCGTCGCACCGGAGCGCGTAATGGCCGCCGCCGCAAGCGAATTCGGTCACGTGGACATCCTGGTGGCCGATCACGCGCGCAGCGGCGGCGACGGCACCCTGCTCGACATCGACGCCGACATGCTGGACACCCATTGGGCCGTCGACGCGCGCTCGGTGCTGTTGCTCACCCGCGAGTTCGCGCGGCGCTACCGCCCCGAACGCGACGCGGTCACCGATCGCGGGCGGGTGGTGTGGCTGACGTCCGGACAGCATCTGGGCCCGCTGCCGGGCGAAATCGCCTATGCCGCAGCGAAATCCGTGCTGGCCGGGCTGACCGCCACCGTCGCCGCCGAACTCGTCGAGCGGGGCATCCTGCTCAACACCGTCAACCCGGGGCCCGTCGACACCGGATACCTCTCCCCCGAGGGCCTGGACCGCCTTCGGCGGGCCTTCCCGCGCGGCGAGGCCGGGCATCCGGACGATCCGGCGCGGCTCATCGCCTGGCTGGTGTCCGATGCGGGGCGCTGGGTGGTCGGGCAGGTGCTCGACTCCGAGGGCGGATTCCGCCGGGGGCCTTCGTGATTCAGGAACGGGGCTTGCGGCGGTCCGGGCGTTTGGGGTCGCGGCGATGGTTGCGGGGCATCGCGCGGTGGTTGGGTGGGCCCTGATCGAGTTGGAGTTGGATGAGTTGGCCGCTGATTCTGGTGCGGCGCAAAGCATCCAGGGTTTCCGGGGGGAGATCGGCGGGCAGTTCCACCAGGCTGTGGTCGGGGCGGATGCTGATGTGGCCGAAGTCGCTGCGGCGCAGGCCGCCCTCGTTGGCGATCGCGCCGACGATCGCGCCGGGGACCACGCGGTGTCGCTTGCCGACCGCGATGCGGTAGGTCGCCATCTCGCCGCCGGTGACGCGGTTCGGGCCGGCGGGTGCGCCGGGCTCGCGGCGGCGGTCCCGGTCGCGGCGGCCGCGTTCGGGCTCCGGCTCGGGTTCCATGAAGAAGTTCTCGCCGTCGTGCGCGCCCACGGCCAGCGCGGCGGCGATATCGGCGAGCGGGATGTTGTGCTCGGCCTCGTAGTCCTCGATGAGCTTGCGGAACAGCGCCAGATTGTCGGAGGCGAGGTTCTCGGTGATGGCGTCCTGGAACTTCACCACGCGCTGGGCGTTGACGTCCTCGACCGTGGGCAGCTGCATCTCGGTGAGCGGCTGGCGGGTGGCGCGTTCGATGGCGTCGAGCAGGCGGCGTTCGCGCGGGGCGACGAACAGCAGCGCCTCACCGGTGCGGCCCGCGCGGCCGGTGCGGCCGATGCGGTGCACATAGGACTCGGTGTCGTGCGGGATGTCGTAGTTGACCACGTGCGAGATGCGGTCCACGTCGAGTCCGCGGGCGGCCACGTCGGTGGCGACCAGGATGTCCAGCGATCCGGCCTTGAGCTGGCCGATGGTCCGCTCGCGCTGGTTCTGCGCGATGTCGCCGTTGATGGCCGCGGCGGAATAGCCACGGGCGCGGAGCTTTTCGGCCAGTTCCTCGGTGGCCTGCTTGGTGCGTACGAAGATGATCATCGCCTCGAAGGACTCGACCTCGAGGATGCGGGTGAGCGCGTCGAGCTTGCGCTGATGCGACACCTGCACGTAGCGCTGGGTGATGTTGGTGTTGGTGGTCGTCTTGGTCTTGACCGTGATCTCGACCGGATCCTTCAGATACTGCTTGGAGATCTTGCGGATCGCGGACGGCATGGTCGCCGAGAACAGGGCCACCTGCTTGTCGGCCGGGGTGTCGGCGAGAATCCGCTCGACGTCCTCCTGGAAGCCCATCTTGAGCATCTCGTCGGCCTCGTCGAGCACCAGATACCGCAGCTGGGTCAGATCCAGCGTGCCGCGCTCGAGGTGATCGATGATGCGCCCCGGCGTGCCGACCACCACCTGCGCGCCCCGGCGCAGCCCCGACAACTGCACGGCGTAGTTCTGGCCGCCGTACACCGGCAGCACGTGCACCCCCGGCAGATGCGAGGAGTACCGCCCGAACGCCTCGGCCACTTGGATCGCCAGCTCCCGCGTCGGCGCGAGCACCAGCGCCTGCGGCGCCTTCCCCTTACCCTCGAGCCCCATGAGGATCGGAATCGCGAACGCCGCCGTCTTCCCGGTCCCCGTCTGCGCCAGCCCCACGACATCGGCCCCCGCCAGCAACGGCGGAATCGTCGCCGCCTGGATCGGGGAGGGAGACTCGTAGCCGACATCGGCGATGGCCGCGAGCAGGCGGTCATCGATACCTAGATCGGCGAAGGACGGGTCGGCTGCGTCCCTCTCGTTGTCATGGGCAACGCTGTCGACCGGTGGAGTGTTCATATTGACCAGCAGTTTACTAGCTGACGTTCGACCCACCGCCACTGCTCTCCCGCGACGAGCCACCGAGCCCGCCGATCCTGGACGCTCGTGGGGCACCGACCCGCAATCTCCTCCGGATTTCGTACCGACACAGGGCCACGACCAGCGCCTCCCATGAGAGGCCGCCCCAGCGTGCCGATCATCACACCGCTACTGCGCATCATGTCGTGCCCACGGTTTCAGATCTCAGAACTCGATATGTCGGTGAGTACTCGGCACGCGAACTCGCGAGTCCGAGGTATAGATTTGCCGCATTCGCGGCGAGGGACACAAGATAATGACCCCGCGCGCGTGCGACACCAAATCGTTTGCTACCCAGCGAGTTTCGATCCGTTCAAGCACTCACTGCCCGACGCGTCCGGTTCGCAAAGGTCTTCCGCCAAGTCTCGCCAACGGGGTAGAATGAACCTCGTATTTCGTTGAGCCGCTGGGGGATTCAGGCCAGTCCATCGGCATATAACACTGCGCAACCTCTGGTTCGCGGGGGGCAAGTAGGAAACTGGGAGGGGATTGTTGTGCCTGTTCGCGTGATGCAACTCGCTATGTTCGTGTGCCTGATGATGTGCCCGGCACTGTCGGCTCCGGCGACCGCCGTCGGCGCCGCGCAACTGACCGCTCCCGGGCTCACGACGACCGGCTGGCAGGCGAGGACACCTCAACCTCAACCGATCCAAGCACCACCTTCGCACTGCAATGACCACATTCACTTCCGGGTGATTCGTGGTGGTGACGAGTGGTCGGTGCGAATCCTCGGCACGGATCTGTCCCCCGTGGTCAACGACGATTCCGGTGTCGCCTTCATCGACTACAGCGACGGGAACGGTCATCACGATACGGTCAAGATCTGGTGGGACAATCAGGGCCATCCGCTGAATTACCGGCTGGACCTAGCGGGGAACAGCGCGGATGTGTACGTCTCGATCATGGATCACGAGGAGCGGTACATAGGCTGTTTCTCCAACGTGCATTTGACGCGTCCGTGAGCATCGCCGAGTCGGACCCGCTTCAATCAGTGGGTTCGACTCCGCGCGGGCCGTGATCTCCGATCCGCTGGATCTTGACGTCCGCACCGACCGCACGGCCCAGCTCCCAGCGAAACGCCATGATGTGCCCCGCAGCCTGCCTGAGCTGGGATTCGGCCAGAGTCAGGTGCGAGTCGTCGCCGGTGGGAACGAGTTCTGCTGTGCGACGGGCCGTTTCGGCCACCAGATCGCTCAGGGCCGACACGACCGCGAGCAATGATGCGGTGGTTTCGTAGATCTCCCGCGAGGTCATGTCGGTGGCGGGAGTGGCTTGTCTTACCACCGCAGCCAAGTCGTGGATCTTTCCGATGTCGACAGCTTCGGTCACCGTGTCGCGTTCCTCGCTGGTAGGTCAGATCGAACATGCTGGAGTGGTACTCGCCCAGGCTACCGTCGGTCGCTGCTCGACCACCCGACAACTCGAAACCGATGTGGTTTACAACAATCCCGCCCAGCTCGAGGCTCCTGGTGGGCGGGCGGGGCGTCGGGACAATACGGTGAGACGTATGCAACCCCAGCAGTCCGTGTCCGGCGTGGTGCCGTCGGTCGTGATCAGCAGTTCGACGGCCGTGCAGGCCGGTGGGTCGGTTCCGGTGGGTGGGACGGAGGCGGTAGCGGAGCCGAGTCCGGCGCCCGCGCCGGTGCCGACGCCGGCGCGGGCGGTGGATGTGGCCGTGGTGCAGTTCGGGCCGTACACCGACAAGGCGGCGAATCTCGCGATGTTGCGGGAGCATGTGCGGGCGGCGGCGGAGTACGGGGCGCGGGTGGTGGTGGCGCCGGAGTATTCGATGTTCGCGGTGAAACGGCTGGACGAGCGGGTGGTGGCGGCGGCCGAGCCGATCACGGGGGAGTTCGTCTCCGGATTGCGCGGGCTGGCAGCCGAATTCGGGGTGCATCTGGTGGCGGGGGTGGTGGAGGCGCCGGGCGGCGAGGAGAGCGGGCGGATCTACAACACGCTCGTGGCGGCGGGGCCCGAGGCGGACTTCGCGGCGGTGTATCGGAAGGTGCATCTGTACGACGCGTTCGGCTTCCGCGAGTCCGATATCGTGCTGGCGGGCGATATCGCCGATCCGGCCACGTTCACCGTGGACGGGGTGGTGTTCGGCTTGCAGACCTGTTTCGATCTGCGCTTCCCGGAGGGCTGCCGTCGCGTCGCCGCGGCCGGGGCGCACGTGATTCTGCTTCCGGCGCAATGGATTCCGGGTCCGGCCAAGGTGGACCAGTGGACGACGCTGCTGCGCGCGCGGGCCATCGAGAACACCGTCTACGTGGCCGCCGCCGATCAGGCGACGCCGCGCGGGGCGGGCGCGTCGATGATCGTGGATCCGATGGGCGCCGTGCTGGCCGAACTCGGCGAGGCCGACGGCATCGCCACCGCCCGGGTCGACCTCGACCACCTCGAGCAGGTCCGCACCACCAATCCGAGTCTGTCGCTGCGGCGTTTCACCATCTCGCCCTAGACTGGACCGCACCATGATCTACCCCGATCGGGTCGCGGCCGGGCGCGCGCTGGGTGGGTCGCTGACCCACCTGCGGGCGGCGCACCCCCTGGTGCTGGGCCTGCCCCGGGGCGGGGTGCCGGTCGCCGCGGGCGTGCGCTCGGTGATCGGCGGCCAACTCGACGTGCTGCTGGTCCGCAAACTCGGCGTGCCCTGGCAACCCGAACTGGCCATGGGCGCGATCGGCGAGGGCGGCGTCCGCGTCCTCAACGACGACGTCGTCCAGCACACCGGCGTCACCCCCGACCAGCTCGCCGACGTCGAGGACGCCGAACTCACCGAACTCGAACGCCGCCAACGGTTTCTGCGCGCCGAACTCCCGCCCGTCCCCCTCGCCGACCGCACCGCGGTCATCGTCGACGACGGCATGGCCACCGGCGCGACCGTCGCCGTCGCCTGCCGGGTCACCCGCATGCACGCCCCCCGCAGCATCACCGTCGCGGTCCCCGTCTCCTCCATCGAGGCGCTGCACCGCGTCGAACCCCTCGCCGACGAGGTCGTCTGCCCCTTCGTCCCCCGCGTGCTCGGCGGCGTCGGCGGGGCCTACGAGGATTTCCACCAGCTCGAGGACGACGAGGTCGTGGAGTTGTTGCGGGACGGCGCGGGCTGACGCCGGGTCACCACACCGCGTGGTCGGCGATCAGCCGCTCCGCGGCGGCGAGCACCGGACGCAGCTGGGCCGCGAACGCCTCCGCCGTCACCGGGACGATGTCGACATCGGTGCGGGTGCGGATCGCGTACCGCCCGTCGCCCGCCACATCGATCCAGCACAGCACCCCCAGCGGGCGCACCGTATCGTCCGCGCGCCGCACCGACACCACGATCTGCCCGATGCCCTCGCGCGGCTGTTTCAGCAGCCGCCGCATGCGCGCGGAGACCGTCGGACCGGAGACCGGGACGGTCACCAGATCCCGGCTGTCCTCCCGCACCCGGTTCAGCGGCGCGGTGTAGCGCGGCAGGCCACCGGGTTCCCTCTCGGGCAGCACCGAAATCACCCGCGCGGCAAGAGTTCTGGGGTGCCCGACGAACAGCCGCACGGCCTCGCCGCGCTCGGGATCCGCGCCCGCCCGCTGCGCCGCCACCACCGCGACGTGTCCGGCCGTGGCGCCCAGCACGCGGACCGGCTGCGCCTGCTCCGGCGGACCCTGCTCCCCGAAGACCTCGACCCGGATGGCGGGCCGGGCCAGCACCCGCAGCGCCGCCTCCAGATCGGGATCCAGTGTGCGGGCGCACCATTCGTTCAGCGCGGGCAGTTGGGCCGCGCGCTCGTCGCTGGTGCGCGCCGACAGCCGGACCGCCAGCGGATACGGGATGCGATCACCGTCGGTCCGCTCCCACGCCAGCGCGAACTGATCGGGGGTGAGGGTCCATCTCACTCCTCAGCCCATTCCCCCAGCACCGGCGGGGTGGTCGGATCCATCCGGCCCACCAGATCGCCGCCGGGCTCGCCCGGTTCCAGATAGGTGGGCTCGTCGAAGTCGGAGTAGTACTCGTCGTCGTCCTCGTCGTCGAACCGGACGACCTTGGGGCGCACCGGCGTCGCGGCGGCGGGCCGCATGGTGTCACCGCTCGCGGCGAAGGCGCCGGAGGCCAGACCGCCCACCACGCCCGCGCCCATACCGCCGATGGCATCGGTGCCGCCGGTCCCGTTCCCGTCGCGGCGGTCGTCGCGTTTGCGCTGCTGTTCGCTGTCGGCGGCGGCGATCCGGGTGGCAGGGGCCGAGATCGGCGCGGCGGCCGCGGGGGACGCACCGGGCGCACCGCTCGGCGAAACGACATGCGGCGCAGCGGTATTCGACACGGAGGCAGTCGTCGCGGTGACCGGTTCCGATGCCGGAACGGAGACGGGCGTGGTCGCCACGGAGGGCGCGGTCGCAGCCACGGGAGCGGTCGCCGCGGCGGGCGAAGTCGGAACCGCGGCCGAAACCCCTTCGGTCACCTCACCTTTCCGTGCACTCGCCCCATCCGCGACGGATTCGTTTGTCGGCGTGACGGTTTCGGCGACCGGACGCACCACCGCGTCCCCGCCCACCACGGCACCGGGCCGCATGACATCGGCCGAACCGCCCCCGGGCGCGGTCGGATCCGCGGGCCCCTCCACCACCACCGTATTCGGGTACAGCCCGCCGCTGTGGAAGGCGGGCACCTGCGAGCCGGTGGGCAGGAACGTCTGCTCGTACACCGTGTGCATCACCCGCACGGCGTCCAGCCGCAGATTCTCCGCCGTCTTCTGTAGGGCCGTATTCGCGGTGGCCTGCTTGGGATCCAGCAGCGCGGCCTCCAGATCGGGTTGCGCCGCAACCGGTTTCGACAGGGCCGCGCGCAGCGTCTCCGCCGCGTCGTTGGCCTGGTCCAGCCGCTGCCCGACCACGGCCAGCACATCCGAGAGATGTTGTCCCAGTTCCTCGAATGACTGCATCGCCGCCGCCGCCACCGCCGCACCCGGACCGCGCCAGCCGTCGGCCATGGCCCCGCGGATCTCGGCGTGCGCCTGCTGCACCGCCTCCCCCACCCCGGTCGCCGAGCGCTGCCACGCCTGCCGTCCGGCCGTGAGCACCTCCGGCTTCAGTTGCGCCACAGCGCGATAGATCTCGTCGTAGCCGAGATGATCGAACACCTCGCAGTTCGGCGCGTAGTCCGGATCGGTGCCCGGGGTGGCCGCGCGCCCGCCCACCTCATGCATGACCCACCCCCACGGTCTGCGCGCCGATCCGGCCGAGGGCCGTGGCCGCGTCCGAATCGTGCCGCGCGTACACCGCGCCCGCCGCGCGCAGCGTATCCGCGAATTGCCGGGCGGCGTCGGCGTACTCCTGCAACCGTTGCAGCGCCTCGGCGGCCTTGCTCTCGAAACCGCGCCGCAGCGCGTTGCCGGATTCGAAACCGCCGAAGCCGGGCAGCGACACCGCCGCGCGCAGCCCGCCGAGCTGGCTCTCGATCCGTTCGGCCAGTTCCTCGTACCGCTGGGCGCAGCGCTCGTGCGTGCCCTCGGTGACGTGGACGCCGTCGATCCACAGCGTGCCGTCCTCGACCGCCTGCGACAGGGCCGCGACATCAGCGCGCAGATCCGCCTTCTCCTGAGATTGCACCGGTCCCCCTTTCTCGTGCTCGGTTCATCCGGTCGTCATGCCATTCGGCGACGACGCCGTCGATCCACTTCGCGATATCGGCCGTGACCCGTGCGTGTACCGGCTCGTGCAGGAGATCGTGCCCGGCATCGGCGTACTCACGCAAGCCTATCGAGCGCCCGCGCGCGGTCCACTCCCTGATCGGATCGATCGGCGCGCGGCGATCGTCCACGCCGTGCAGTGCCAGCACCGGCGGATGCGCCGGGACCTCGGGCAATGCCGCGACCGCGCGGGCCGGGGTGCCGGTGAGGACCACGGCGGCGCATTCGAGCCACGCGGTCAACGCCGTGGCCGCGCCGAGCGAATGACCCACGACGACGAGCGGCACATCCGGGTGGCGGGCGCGGATCAGATCGGTGAACGCGCGGGCGTCGGCCGCCAATTCCGCGGGGGCGCCGGGATTGTCGGGATCTCCCTCGCTCAGGCCCTGACCCGCGGTGTCCAGGGCCCACGTCTCGATGCCGCGCGCGCTCAACGCGCGCGCGAACCGCTGATAGTGCCCGCTGTGCTGGCCGCTGCCCGGCAGCAGCGCCACCACGGCGCGCGGGCGCGGCACCGCCCGGATCCGGTAGTGCAACCGCCCGCGGCCGCCCTGGAAGTACGGCACCGGATCAGCCGCCGACGCGGGCCCGCACCAGCCGCGGACCGGCCGCCACCGCGGGCGCGCCGTCGATGTAGCGCGGGGTCAGGGCGCCGACCGGGTTGTCCTCGAGGACCTGGAAGCCGTTGTCGCGCAACAACTCCGCCGCCTCGGCCGGAGTGAGGAAGGTGATCCACCGCTCGCCCGCCGCGGCCAGTCGGCGTTCCCGATCCTCGTGCGCGGTCCGCTCCTCCGGGGTGGCCGGGGGCGGAATGGGGGTGCCGTAGTCGAAGACGAGTTCGCTGCCCAGGGCGAGTTCGCCCAGCGCGCGCAGGGTTTCGGCGAGGGCGGCGCGGGTCAGGTACACCGTGACGCCCAGCCAGATCACGAACGCGGGGCGGTCCGCGGCCAATCCCGCCGCGCGCAGGCTCGCGCCCAGATCGTCCCGTTCGAAATCGACGGGCACGTAGGCGACCGAATCCGGGATCGCGATCCCGGCCGCCGCCAACCGCTCCCGCTTCCACTCCTGAGTGGCGGGATGGTCGACCTCGAATACCCGGAGATTCGAATAGGGGTTGCGGTAGGCGAAGGTGTCCAGTCCCGCGCCCAGGACGACCGCCTGGTCCGTTCCGTTCGCCACCGCGTCGGCGAGCGCGTCCTCGGCGAATCGGGCGCGCAGCACGATGAATCCGCGCATGCGCTGCCGCCCCGCGTGCGCGAGGTGGTCGCCGCGGGGCTCGACCCCGGCCAGCACGGCGCGGGCGAGGGGGTCGCGAAAGATACTGCCGCCCTCCAGTTCCTGATGGTCGGCTCGATGGCGGGCGGCCGCCATCGCGGTGCGGCTGGGTTGACCGGTCTGCATGACCGTGATTTTCCTTCCGTTCGGTCGCAGGCGCGACACGCCCCCCTCACGCCACGCCCCGCCACCTCGAATGATTACGCTGAGCGCGGCTGACACACGAGGATGTGCGGTCTGGTGCGGGTGTCCGAAACTCAGGAGGGCCGCGATTGATTCTGTTCGGTGATCGTGTCGTGTGCAGCACCGGCGACCTGGTGGAGGCGGCGCGCTGCGAGTTCGCGCTGCTGCGCGCGCTCGATGCCGAACTCGGCCTCGGCGGCCGCGCGGGGTGCGGCCTGGATTTCGCGTCCCCGCCCGAGGGATTCGGCGACGACCTGCGAGAACGGTTCGGGCACGAGCCCGTCCGCATCGATCCGGTCGAATTCGGTTCGCCCGCCGAGACGGTCGCGGCGCTGACCCGCGCGCACGATCGAACCATCGCCGCCCTGTCGGCCGGTGTGGAGGTGATCCTCGGGCCGGTGTTCTTCGACGGCGCCCTCGTCGCGTACGGCAGTGCGCTGGTGCGTACCCCGGCGCCGCCCATGCCGCCCGCGACCCCGGAGCCGGTCGAGGAGGCCGCCGCGCCGCCCTCGCGCGCCGCACCGCGCGAACGTCCCGAACAGACCCCGGTGCCGGAGGATCAGCGCTGGCTGTTCCCGCTGGACGAGGCGGCCTACGAACAGGTCATCGACGGCGACGCCCTCGACCGATCGACCCCCGGCCCGGACGGCTGGGCCCCGGGGGCGCTGTCACCGCCCGCCGCGACCGACGATCCGGTCGTCCCGCCGGAGACGACCTATCAGCTCTACGACGCCACCGGCGACGCCCCGATCGTCGGGCTGATTCGTGCCGCCGCCTGCGCGGAAGCCTTGCAGCGCAACGGTTTCGGGGTTCATCCTCGCGTCCTCGTGCGGACGGCGAGCGGGGAACGCACACGCGAACTGTCCGATGCCATGACGGTCGTGCGGGCGCGCCGCCGCCGGGTGGCGGCCATCCTCGAGGCCAAACAGGACGAGCTGCTGCCCGTGCAGTGGGGCGATCCCCGTTATCTGGCGTGCGGCGAATGCGCCACCTGCACCGCCGAATTGGTGACGGGCCGGGACCTGCTGCTGGTGGCCGGCATGCGCCCGGCGGTGCGCGCCCAGCTGCACGCCGCGGGCATCACCACGGTGGACCGGTTGGCACGGACCGAGACGGCGGTGCGCGGCGTCGCCACCCAGACCTTCGTGACGCTGCGCCGCCAGGCCGAGGCGCAACTGCGCCGCGAGCGCACCGGGGAGCCGGTGTGCGTAGTCACCGACGCGACCGCGCTGGCCGCGCTGCCGCCGACCACCCCGGGCGACGTCTTCCTCACCCTGGCGGGTACGCCGGCCACGGTGGCCGGGGTCGGCGTCGCGCCCACCCGCACCAGCGACGAGGGCGAACCGCCCGCGATCCTGTTCCACGCCTTCGACATCGCCCATGATCCGGCCGCGCTGCTGGAGTTCCTGGCCGATCGGCAGGAACGCCATCCGGATCTGCGGATCTACCACTACCGTTCGGCCGCGCGGGAAGTGCTGGCCGACCTGTGCGCCCGCTGCGGCGTCGACGAGGGCATCGTGGACGATCTGCTGGGCGCGTTGCTGGATCTGTATCCGATCGTGCGGGCGGCGTTGCTGGTGGGCGAGCCGTCGTATCGGCTCACGGATCTGGCGACCCTGCTCGACCGGGTGCCCGAATCCGACTGCGATCCCATCGAATCCGCGACCGCGCTCACCCTGCTGGTGCGCGATCGGCTGCGCGCGCTGGCCGACGAGCACGACGTGCGCCCCCGCCCCGCCCCGCGCGACACCGTGCCCGAGACGCCGTCGGCGGTCGAGTCCGCCCTGCGCGAATTCGCCTACGGCACAGACGAACCCCGCACCCCCGGCCAGGAGATCGCCGCCCTCACCGCCGCCGTGCTGGCCTACCACCGCCGCGAACGCCGCCCACTGCACTGGGCGCACACCGACCGCCTGCACCGCCCCATCGCCGAATGGGCCGACGGCCCAGGGGTTCTCGTGGCGGACTGGGGCAGCGTGGACACCAAATGGCACAGCACCGGCCAGCGCCCGATGCGCCGCTATCTCAAACTCACCGGGCGGCTGGGCACCGGCAGCACGCCGCCGCCCGGCACGCCGGTGCTCACGCTGTACGACCATCCGGTGCCGGGCATGTCGTCGATGCCGGATACGTCGATGATCCCGGGCTCGTCGGCGATGCCGGGTTCTTCGGGGGTGCCAGGTTCTTCGGCGATGGCGGGCTCCTCGGTGATCCCGGGTTCCTCGGCTATGCCGGGCATGTCGGCCGCGCCGGGGCGGCGGGCCGTTGCGGCGGCGACCGTGCTCGGGTGTGCGCGCGACGACAACTCCGATGACATCGTGCGCGTCGAGGAGCTGCTGCCGGAGGGGTGCGCGCCCTATGACGAGTTGCCGATCGCGATCGTGCCGCGGCCGCCCGGCGGGGACGAGAACATCGCGGCGGCACTGACCGCGACGGCCAATCAGTTGCTGGTCACGCTGCCGGAGGCGCCGCTGACGGCCGCGTTCGATCTGCTGTGCCGCCGCCCGCCCCGGCTGCTGTCGGGTGGGGAGCTGCCGGAGGTCTTCGGTGATCACGCGGCCGCCGTCACGGCCGCGGTGCTCGATCTGGACGACTCCTGCGTGGCCGTGCAGGGACCGCCCGGCACCGGGAAGACCGATACCGGTGCGCGGGTCGTCGAACGGCTCGTGACCCGGCACAAGTGGCGGATAGGCGTGGTGGCGCAATCGCATTCGGCCGTCGAGGAGGTGCTCGACGCGGTGGTGCGCGCGGGGGTGCTGCCGGAGCTGGTGGCCAAATCCGATCCGCAGGAGGTCGCGCCGGAGTGGCTGGCGATCGATCCGGCCCGGTACCCCCGGTTCCTGGACAACGCCGTGAACGGCTGCGTGATCGGCGGCCTGCCCGGGGATTTCGCCGATCCCGAGCGCATCGCCCCCGGCGTGCTGGATCTGCTGGTGCTGCCCGACGCGGGGCATTTCCCGCTCGCGGACGCGGTCGCGGTGGCGGGCAGCGCGCGCAATCTGCTGCTGCTCGGCGATCCCGCGCCGCTGCCGACGCACGGCACCCACCCGGAACCGGTCGCCGAATCTGCACTGGGCCGCCTGGTCGGCGAATCCCCCACGCTGCCACCGGAATTCGGCTACTTCCTGGACCGCACCTGGCGGATGCATCCGCAGCTGTGCGCCCCGGTGTCCCGGCTGCGCTACGGCGACCGGCTGCGCTCCAACGAAACCGTCACCCTCGCACGGGAATTGGCCGACATCCCGCCCGGCGTGCGGATGGTGCCGGTGCGGCACCGCGGCAACGGCACCGAATCGGTGGAGGAGGCCCGCGAGATCGTGCGTCAGGTGCGCGCGCTGCTCGGGCTGCCGTGGCGGCAGGGCGCGGTGACCCGCAGGCTGCATCCGCACGACATCCTCGTGGTCGCGCCCTATCACGCGCAGGTGGCGCGCATCCGAACCCTGTTGTCGCGGGCCCGGATCGAGGACGTCGTGGTCGGCACGACCGAACGTTTCCAGGGCCGCGAGGCCGCCGTGGTACTGGTCTCCACCGCCACCTCCACCCCCGCCGACGCGCCCCACGGCATCGGCGCGCTGCTGTCCCGCCACTGGCTGACCACAGCCGTCTCGCGCGCCATGTGGTCCGCGGTGATCGTGCACTCCGCCCTGCTCACCGAGTACCTACCCGAAACCCCCTCGGAGCTGGCCGATCTGGCCGCGTTCCTGGAACTGTCCAATCCGGCGGCGTCCGCGGGTCAGCCGAAGTCGCGCCCCTCGCCGCGGTAGGTGGGGACGGCGACGCGGGTGCCGTCGGCATCGACGAGGTGGAGTTCGTCGAAGCGTTCGCACAGTTCCCCGGCCTTGGCGTGGCGGAACCAGACCCGGTCGCCCACGGTGAGTTCCGGCGCGCCGGTCAGCGGGGTCTGCACCTCGCCCGCGCCCTCGGTGCCGATGAGCCGTAAACCGCTGGGCCACACCGGTTTCGGCACGCGGGATTTACCCGCGGGACCGGAGGCGATGTAGCCGCCGGAGAAGACCGTGGCGATGCCGCGGGCCGGGCGGCGCAGCACCGGCAACGCGAAGAACAGCGCCGGGCGCGGGGTGAAACCGCGGTAGCCGTCGAACAGGGTGGGCACGTAGAGGCCCGAGCCCGCGGTCACCTCGGTGACCTCCGGACTGGCCACGCTCACCTCGATCGAACCGCTGCCGCCGCTGTTGACGATCCGGAGCTCGCCGACCACCGACCGCACCGCGTCGAGGACCTGCCGCCGCCGCTCCGCGATCTCGAGGGCCGAGGCCCGTTTCACCAGGCGCACAACGGGATTGGTATCGGGCAGTCCGGCGATCTGCGCCTCGTAGGTCATCACGCCGACGACGTCGTAGCCGCGCGCCCGCGCGGTGCGCGCGAGCTCGGCGGCCTGCTCGGGGGTGCGGATCGGCGAGCGGCGCACGCCCAGGTGCAGCGGCCCGATCCGCAGCGACGCGTCGACGTCCAGGCACACCCGCGGCCGGGCGCGGCGCCCGGCGAGCACGGCGTCGATGAGATCCAGCTGCGCGACATCGTCGATCATGAGCGTGATGGCGGCGCGCAACGTCTCGTCGCCGCCGAGTTCGGCGAGCGCGGCCCGATGCGCTGTCGGATAACCCAGCAGGATGTCGCCCGCGCCCCGGCGCGCGAGCCAGATCGCCTCGGGCAGCGCGTAGGACATGATCCCCGCGAAGCCCCCGGCGGCGGTGAGGCCGCCGCCCAACACCTCCTCGAGCACCGCCCGGCAGCGCACCGACTTGCTGGCGACCCGGATCGGCACCCCGCGGGCGCGGCGCACGAGATCGGCCGCGTTCGCGCGCAGGGCGGTGAGATCGAGGGCGGCCAGCGGCGGATCCAGCTCGGCCGTGGCCGCGTGCAGGCCGGGAATCGGCGACACGTCTGTCACGGGTTCCACTGAACCATGAAACTGGTCAGGCGTCCAGATGCCTCAGAGGTCGGCGGCCTTGGTGGACAGGCTCGACACCAGATCGTCGATGACGACCAGCGTGGTCTCGTCGTCGCAGTCGGCCAGCCAGCGCAGGACCGTGCCTTGGAGGACGGCTACCGAGTACGCGGCCACGGCCTCGACCGGTTCGAGCCATTCGGTGCGCGAGCGCTCGGCGCACAGTTGCAGGAAGGCGGCGGCCTCGGCGTCGAGATCGCGGAACATCTCCGCCGCGACCGAATCGGCCGCGCACTCACCGCGGCTGCCCCAGCGCCGGCGCAGCGCGGCGATCGCGGACTCGTAGGAGCGCAGATGCTTGTCCGGCGCGGCCTTGATGCTCGGCCACATCGCGCTCACCCCGGCATGTAACAGCACCCGCAGCGCGCGGGTGCCGGTGTAGTCCAGGGCAGCGGCCGCCTGTTCGACGGCCTGCGCGACCGCCGGACGCGGTCGGATCACCATCATCTCTCTACTTGCGCTCACAACGACTCCCTCGGGCGAAAGAACGCGCGCACCTCGCCTGGCGCGGCTCGCTCAACGGGTTTGCGGTCTGCTTCGATCGCACCGGGATCGCCCCGGTCGACCCGTCCAACTTGATCAATATTAGAGCTTTTTCAAGGATCGCGATCAGTTTAAATCGGATTTTCAAACCGGAAGATTGTTTTGTTACCCCTCCGGTACCGCCTCGCGACCGAACGGACGCCGCGGGGACGCGTGCGCCCTCGTTTCGTCCGACCAGCAAACTTTACGGTGTCCGGGGGGTTGAATCCCCCAGCTGTGGCCGATCCCACACGCCACCGCGGATTCGTCCGTTCGATCGGCAAACGACACCCCCGCGCTACCGCCCCCGCCCTAGCCTTGATTGATGACCAGCGCACGACCCGATCATCTGCTCATCTCCGGCACGTTCAACTACCGCGACGTCGGCGGCCTGCGCACGGCCGGTGGCGCGAAGGTCCGCAGCGGCGTGCTGCTGCGGTCGGCGCATCTGTGCCGGCTCGACGAGGACGGGCAGGCCACCCTGCGCGAACTCGGCGTGGCGACCGTGCACGATCTGCGCGGCCCGCGCGAGATCGAGCATCTCGGCCACGACGTGCTGCCGCCGCGGGTGCGGCTGGAGCTCAGCCCGTTCGACACCAAGATCGGGGAGAAGCCGCCGCACGAGGTGGTCTACCAGGACGGCCGCTCGGAGATGATGCAGGTGTACGCGTCCTTCCCGGCCATGGCCGAGGCCGGGGTCGCGCTGGTGACCATCGCCGAATCGCTGGTGCGCGGGGACGGCGCGGTGCTGGTGCACTGCGCGGCGGGCAAGGATCGCACCGGCTGGGCCATCGCCACCCTGCTGCGCGCGGTCGGCGTCACCGAGACCGAGATCCTGGAGGACTTCCTGCTCAGCAACGGTGCGGTCGAGCACCTGCGACGCGATGTCGAGATCAACTCCGGCGGCCGGGTGGAACTGCCGCTGGACGTGCTCGGCGTCGACCCCGAGTACCTCGCGGCGGGCACCGCGTCGATGCAACGCATCTACGGCGACCTGGACGGTTACCTGGACGCGATCGGGCTGAGCGATCCCTTGCGGGAACGGCTGCGGGAACGGCTGCTGGAGTGACTCATTCGGCCCGGTGGACCAGGCCCTCGGCGTCGATCTCGACCTGGTTGCCGGTGTGGAACCAGCTGCCGGTGAAGCGGGATTCGGTGGTCTGCGGGTCGTTCCAGTAGCGGGGGGCGACATTCGGTCCGCGGCAGAGCAATTCGCCTCGACCGGCGCTCGCGCGCGGGCCCCACAGGGCCAATTCGGTTCCGCCGAAGGGGAATCCGAGCAGGTCGGCCGCGTGGGTGTCGCCGCCGTCGGCCAGCGCCAGGCCGATCCCGCTGGTCTCGGTGGCGCCCCACACCGACCACTGCCGGGCCAGCGGGAACACCTCGCGCAGGGCCGCCGAGACGACCTCGCAGGTGCCCGGCCCGGTGGCGGCGACCTCGGTGCGATGGCCCGCGCTGCACACCTGGCGCACGCCCTCCGCGCGCAGCCCGGCCAGTTCCGGCAGCAGCCCGGCGAAGATGCGCGGCGTGGCCGAGACCATGTCGATGCGTTCGGCCACAATGGTTTCCGCGATCAGCGCCGGTTCGGGCACCAGCACCACCGTGCCGCCGACCGCGAACGTGGGCAGCAGCTGATCGACGCAGCCGCTGGCGTGCGCCAAGGGCAGCAGCACCAGATTGCGCATGCCGTCGGTCGGCAGGTCGAGCGCGCCCACGACCGAGCGGATCGCCGAGAGCAGATTCTCGTTGGTCAACTCGACGCCCTTGGGCGTGATCGAATCGTCCTGCGCCACAGCGCCACTGGTGTAACACAGCAGCGCCAGTTCGTTCAGGGCCGCCCCGTCGTCGATGTAGGCGGCCCCGTCCGGGAAGTCGTCGGCGAGCACGAAATCGGCGTCGCTGTCGGCGAGGACGCGCTCGGCGACCGCCGCGGGCAACCCGTCCTGCACCAGCACCGGCACCGCACCCGACAGCAGCGCGCCCAGGAACGCCTGCACCCAGCGCACCCCGACCGGCAGCCGCACCGCGACCCGGTCGCCGTAGCCGATGCCGTGCTCCTGCAACCCGCCCGCGATGCGCGAGGCGGAGTGCCACAGCTGTCGATAGGTCAGTCGCGGACCGCCGATCTCGACCACCGCCTCGCGGCCGGAGAACGCGTGGACCTGCACGTCGAGCAGCTCGGTAAGCGCCGGATTCAGATTGCCGTACCGCAACACCCCGTCGGCCCCGCGGGCCAGCGGCGCGAAATCCGTTGGCCGGCAGACTCGCTGCGGGTACTCCACCAGTGACTGCGCCATGCGTTCCTCCGAGTGCCTCGATGCGCGCACCTGTGACTATATGATGCACATCACAAGCGCGGGCGAATAGGCGACGAACGTGTCCGGCGCGTCACCGCCCGGTGTAGCTCGCCTTGCCCGGACCGACCTCGAGGAAGCTGCGGACCGCCCCTTGCAGGTCCGCGGTGGCGAACAGCTCGCCCGACACCTCCGGAACCACCGAATCCGCGTGTGCCACACCGCCGGAACGCCACGCGGCCACGATGGCCTTGGTCGCCGCGTGCGCCTTGGTGGGGCCGTCGGCCAGGCGCGCGGCCAGCGCGCGGGCGGCGGTGTCGACGTCGTCGTGGACGGCGTTGACCACGCCCCAGTCGGCCAGGGTGGTCGCGTCGTAGAGGTCGCCGGTCATCACCAGTTCGCGGGCGCGGCCCGAGCCCGCGCGCTCGGCGAGCCGCTGCGGCCCGCCCATCGACGGGGTCAGCCCGACCACGGTCTCCACCAGACCGAACCTCGCCTTGGGCGCGGCCAGGATGATGTCGCAGGCCAGCGCGATCTCGAAGGCCGCGGTGAGGGTCAGCCCGTGCGCGGCGAAGACCACCGGGCAGGGCAGGGATTCGAGCGGATGGATGATCCGCTCGAACAGGTCGCGCCACAGCTCGGCGCCCTGTTCGACGGACAGCCCGTCGAAGACGTGCACGTCGACGCCGCCGGAGACGACCTTGCCCGCGGCGCGCAGCAGCACCGCGCGCGGCGGGGCGGCGGCCAGATCGGCGATATCGGCGGCGATCGACTCCATCAGCGCCTTGTCGAACAGGTTCAGCGGCGGGTTGTCGATGGTCAGGACGGCCAGTTCGGCGCCCTTGTCGGTCTCGACGCGGGTCAGCTGGGTTCCGGCCGGGGTGCTCGAATCGCTCATCCGCCGAATCTATCCAGTCATCGATCCCGGCGAAAGCGTGGAAGACTGGCCGCGTGACTACCTCGTCGTCCAACAACGGCAGCTACGTCGAGCCCGGCGAGTACAAGCGGGACACGAACTACATCACCACCCGCATCACCGCCGACGGCCGCGACGGCTATCCCGTCGAGCCGGGCCGCTACCGGCTGATCGCCGCGCGCGCGTGCCCGTGGGCCAACCGCACGCTGATCGTGCGGCGGCTGCTCGGCCTCGAACAGGTGATCTCGCTGGGTCTGTGCGGACCCACCCACGACAAGCGCAGCTGGACCTTCGATCTCGATCCGGGTGAGGTCGATCCCGTGCTGGGGATCCACTTCCTCCAAGACGCGTACTTCAAGCGGGTCCCCGACTATCCGCGCGGCATCACGGTGCCCGCGATCGTGGACGTGCCGACCGGGGCCGTGGCCACCAACGACTTCGCGCAGATCACCCTCGACTTCTCCACGGAGTGGACCGAATTCCATCGCGAGGGCGCGCCGCAGCTGTACCCCGAACCGCTGCGCGCGGAGATCGACGAAGTGAACAAGCGGGTCTACACCGAGGTCAACAACGGCGTGTACCGCTGCGGCTTCGCCGGGGACCAGGCCGCCTACGAGGCCGCCTACGATCGGCTGTTCGCCGCGCTGGACTGGCTGTCCGAGCGGCTGGCCGATCGCCGATATCTGGTGGGCGACACCATCACCGAGGCCGATGTGCGGCTGTTCACCACGCTGGCCCGCTTCGACGCGGTCTATCACGGGCACTTCAAGTGCAACCGCGCCAAACTCGCCGAGATGCCGGTGCTGTGGGCCTACGCCCGGGACCTGTTCCAGACCCCGGGATTCGGCGACACCACCGACTTCACCCAGATCAAGCAGCACTACTACATCGTGCACACCGACATCAATCCGACCCGGATCGTGCCGAAGGGCCCGGACCTGTCCGGCTGGCTCACCCCGCACGGCCGAGAGGCGTTGGGCGGCAAGCCCTTCGGCGACGGGACCCCGCCCCCGCCGCCGCTACCGGCGGAGCGGGTGCCCGCCGATCACTGGGTTCCGGTGTGAGACTTCGGTAGCCGCCCGGCCGAGGCCCTGCCCCCCCGATCACTGGGTGCCCGCGTAGGTGCCGAAGCTCCAGTAGACGCCCTCCGGATCGCGGCAGGTGAAACCGCGAGAGCCGTAGTCCTCGTCGCGCAGTTCGCGGGTGATGGTGGCGCCGGCGGCCTTGGCGCGCTCGTACAGTTCGTCGGGGTTGTCGATCACGACGTAGGCCGAGCCGACGCCGGGCGGCTGATCGCACAGCGCCATCCCCTCGCGCACCGAGCCGAGCATGATGCCGCCGCCGCCCGGCCAGCCGAGTTCGGCGTGTTCGACGATGTCGCCGTTGCCGTAGCGGGCGCGCTGGACGAAGCCGAACGCCTCGATCAGGAAGGCGATCGCCTTGTCGGCGTCGCGGTAGACGAACGTCGGCCAGATCACGGTCTTGGAAGTGGTTGTCTCGCTCATGGGTACGAGCCTCGCGCAGCCGCTGAGGCGTCGTCTTGGACGAATGGGAACTGTTCGTCGGCCAGCCACCGCGACGGCGGCACCCCGGCCAGTTCCCGCCACTCGCGGGCCATGTGGGCCTGGTCGTAGTAGCCGGTCGCGGCGGCCACGCGGGCGATGGTCGTGCCGGGCAACCGCAGCATCCGGTGCGACGCCTCGAAGCGGGCCAGCCGGGCCGCGTCCTTGGGCGTGATGCCGAATTCGGCGGCGAAGCGATGGCCGAGATGCCTTCGGCTCCAACCGATCTCGGTGGCGACGTCGGCGACCCGCGGGACGGCGGAGCGGTCGGTCAGCAGCCGCCAGGCCCGATCCAGGGCGGGATCGATGGCCACCTCGCCGACCCGCCGCAACAGGATCTCGTCGAGGACGGCGAACCGCTCGGCCCACACGTCCGTGGCCGAGATCCGCTCGCGCAGTTCGACGGCGTCGCGGCCGAGCAGATCGGTCAGATCGATCACCCACGCGCCGAGCGCGGCCACCGGCACGCCGAGCAGCGCCCGCGAACCCAGCGGCGTGAGGGCCAGTTGGATGCCGTGCTGGAAGCCGCGGTGCGCGATCACGCTGGGCCGCACGGTCAGTCCGCTGGCCAGGGTGTCCCACCGGCCGCCGGGCTGGGCGGGATGTCCGGCGACGGGCAGGTCGAGGGGCTCGTCGATGGTCACGATGACCGTCAGCGTGGTGCTCGGCATGCCGATGTGGCGGCCCGGCGGGAAGCCGCGCAGCAGATAGCCGTCGTATTCGCGCAGGAACGGCCGCAGTCGCGGATGCGGCACACCCCGCGCGCCATCGGACACGCCACTCACGTCTTCCACGGTAGGTCGTCGCGACGGAACCGGCGCGCGGAGTCCGTTCGTTAGAGTCTCAGCTGAGCGAACGAGAGGGGTTGTTGGCGATGTTCAGATCCGGCCTGGAGAAGGCCGTGGTGTCGCTGCTGGACAACGGAGCGCAGGTGCAGGCGCCCGCGGTCGCAAAGTACGTCGAGCGGCTACGACGCGCCCACCCCGACGAGAGCCCGGCCCAGATCGTCGAACGGCTCGAGCGGCAGTACCTCACCGCGGTCACCGGCAGCGGCACGGCCGTAGGCGCGACGGCCGCCATCCCGGGCGTCGGCACGATCACCTCGCTGGCGGCCATGAGCGCGGAGACGGCGTTCTTCCTGGAGGCGTCGGCGGTGTTCACCCTGGCCGTCGCCGCGGTGCACGGCATCGCGCCCGAGGACAGCGAGCGACGCCGGGCCCTGGTGCTGGCGGTCGTGCTCGGCGAGAGCGGTATGGAGATCGTCGAGAAGAGCGTCGGGCATTCCGCCAAGAACTGGGGCACGTTGCTGGCCACCAGGATTCCCGGTATCAGCGGGATGAACGACACGCTGGTGAAGCGGTTCGTGATGCAGTTCCTGGCCAAGCGCGGCGCGTTGATGGTCGGCAAGGTCATCCCGGCCGGAATCGGCGCGGCCATCGGCGGTTTCGGCAACCGCGCCATCGGCCGCACCGTGATCGGCAACGCGCACAACGCCTTCGGGCCGCCGCCGCGCGGTTGGCGCGGGCCGATGGTGATCGACGCGGATCCGCTTCCGGCACTGGACGATTCGCCCGGGAACGAGCCGCGGTGAGCGCGCCGCGATCGCTCGCCTTCGCGATCACCGGGCTGCACAAGCGGTTCGACGGGGTGCCCGCGCTGCGGGACGTGAGCTTCACGGTGCCCGCGGGCACCACCACCGCGCTCGTCGGCCCGCCCGGTTCCGGTAAGACCACCCTGGTCCGCGTGCTCGCGGGATTGCTCGCCCCCGATTCCGGGACGGCCGCGGTCGGTGGCCCCGGATCGAAGGCGCGGCCCGGCAAACGCTCGGTCGGGGTCGTGCTGCAACCGCGCGGCCTGCACCCGGGCCGCACGGTTCGCGGCGAGTCACGGGTCTGGGCCGCCGCGGCGGGCGTGAGCGACGAACGGGCGGCCGCGGTGCTGGCGTTCACCGGACTGGAGCCGGTCGCCGACCTGCGGGTGGGTGCCCTGTCGCCGGGGCTGGCGAGCCGCCTCGCGCTGGCCGTCGCGCTGCTCGACGATCCGCCGCTGTTGCTGCTGGACGATCCGCTCGCGGGACTCGATGGGGCCGAACGGGATTGGCTGTTCGAGCTGCTGCGCGGGCACACCCGCCGCGGCGGGACCACCCTGTTCACCGCGCAGAGCCTGGCCGCGGCGCTGCCGGTGGCCGATCAGCTGGTCGTGCTCGGCGCGGGCACGGTGGTGTTCGAGGGCAGTCCGCGGCGGCTGCGGCGCGGTCATCCGGATCGGCTGATCGTCGGCGCGTCCAGCCCGATCGCGCTCGCGACCGTGCTGGCGGCGCGGGGCTTCACCGACGCGGTGATGCGCGCCGACGGCAGGCTCGCGGTCGCGGAGGCGTCGCGCACCGAGATCGAGGACGCCGCCCGCGCCGCCAAGGTGCATTTGACCGATCTCGTGCCCGAACCGGTCCACCCCGACCGCGTCCTCGCCACCCTCACCGACAGCGCGGCCCCGGTCCCCCAGATCCCGTACGGAGGGTCCCGATGATCCGCGCCGTCCCCCCGAGCCTGTACGGAGGGTCCCGATGATCCGCACCGTCCCCCCGACCCCGTACGGAGCGCCCCGATGATCCGCACCGTGCCCCCCACCCCGTACGGAGCGCCCCGATGATCCGCACCCTGCCTCCGGACGTGAGCCGGGCCGCCACCGCCGAGGCCCGCAAGCTCACCACCCTGCGGTGGGCCTGGGGGCTGCTGCCGGTGTGCGGTCTGGTCGGCCTGCTGGCCACGATCGTGAGTGTCACCATCGGCCATGGGCCGCAAGCGAATCAGAATCCGGCGACCGGCACGGCCAGCCTGGGCCTGTACGTCGGGATCGCGGTGGCGGCCCTCGCGGCGCTGGTGAGCGGGGCCGTGGCGGCCGCCGGGGAGTACCGCTACGACGCCATCTCGATGACCGCGCTGTTCACCCCGGACCGCGATCTGCTGTTCGGCGCGAAAATGGCTGTCGCCGCGGCGTATTCGCTGCTGCTGGCCGCGGCCGCCGAGGTGGGCGCGGCGCTCGCGCTGGTGGTGGCGGGCCGCGACAAGATCGAATTCGGGCTGCGGCTGGTGGCCGTGCTCGGCGGCGGTCTGCTCGTCGCGGTGTGCTGGGGCGTGATCGGCGCGAGCCTGGGCCTGCTGCTGCGCGGGACCGTCGCGGCGCTCGGCGCCGCGCTGGGCTGGCTGGTGATCATCGAACCCCTGGTGTGGCTCGTCGCGCACGGCGCCGACTCGCACGGCCTGGCCGTCGTGTTCCCCGGTTCGGCCACCATCGCCACGGTCGCGGTCGGCTCGTTCACCACCAACCGGCTGTTCGCCCCGAGCCCCGCCGCCGCGGTGGTGCTGCTCGTGTGGACGGCGGCCGCGGGCGCGTGGGCATGGTGGGCGGTGCGGCAGCGCGACGTCTGATCGTGGCGCGGGCGCGCCAAACCCGTTCTGCCACACCGTCGTCGCCCTCGGACCAACTGGTCTCGGACCCCCACGCGATACGCGTCGAACCGGTAATATTACCTCCCGATCACCGGATTCGGTGGTCAGCCGAAAGATTCGCCGGGGCACGGTCTTTGCGGAATGTGGTCCGGCGGTTCAGCCGAACGAATGTAGGGAAACCGATGAGAACCACCAAGTTCGCCGCCATTGCCCTGCTCGCCATCGGCGCCACCGGAATCACCGCCGGCGCCGTCAATGCCCAACCGGCACCCGCCAGCGGCACCGAGATCGCGGTGCACGCGACCGATCACGGCATCGGCTTCGTCACCGCGCCGACCGCGGACCATCGGGGGGTCGTCACCACCGTCGACAGCGGCCGCTTCGCGCTCGCGCCCGACGCCGCCTCGATCACGCTCACCGGCGCCTCCGGCGAGGTCGTCGCGTCGATTCCGCTCGGGCTGCGGACCGCCGCGAACACGGTGGCCCTGACCCCGACCATCGCCGACGAGGGCCGCACGCTGACCCTCACCGCGCCGACCGCCGGGACCGAGGTCGCCCAGGCCGTCGACGAGGCCCAGGACACCATCGCCCGCAAGCAGTACAACGCGGGCGTGGGCGCGCTCATCGGCGCGGGGATCGGCGCGGTCATCGGCTTCTTCCTCGGCGGTGTCGGCGCGCTGGTCACCGTCCCGATCGGCGCGGGCATCGGCGCTCTGATCGGCTACTCGACCCCGTAGTCCCCGTATCCCGATGCCCGGGTGGTGCGCCGCCCGGGCATCGAACCGTCCGGCTCCTGTCGGCGGCGGTGAGTACCGTCGATCGAGTGGAAACGCGCGGCTGGGTGCGGCGGTTGTGGGCCGCTTGTCTGGAGCATCCCTGGGTGACGGCCGGGGTCGTGGTGAGCATCGTCTGCGGCGCGGGGGCCGAGGTGGCGGTGCCGGTGGCGGCCAAGCGCGCGCTCGACGAGGCCCGGGTGGGGGATGTGCGCGGGATCGCCGTGGTCGCGTGGATTCTGGTGGCGCTGGCGCTGATTCGCTTCACGACGTCCTACGGGCGGCGCTGGCTGGCCGGTCGGCTGGCCCTCGACGTGCAGCACGGGCTGCGGGTAAACCTGCTCACCGCGCTGCACCGCTACGACGGGCCGGGCCAGAATCGGCTGCGCACCGGGCAGGTGGTGTCGCGGTCGATCAGCGATCTGCAACTCGTGCAGGGCCTGCTGGCGATGGTTCCGCTGTCGGCGGCCTCGGTCCTGATCTTCGTCATGGCCGCCGCGGTCATGCTGGTGCTGTCCCCGCTGCTGGCGGTCGTCGCGCTGGCAACCATGCCGGTGCTGGGCTGGGTCATCCGGCGCGCGCGGCCGAGGTTCCACGCCGCGACCTGGTCGGCGCAGCAGCGGGCCGCCGACCTCGCCCAGCACGTCGAGGAGACCGTCACCGGGGTCCGGGTGGTGAAGGGCTTCGGGCAGGAGGCCCGGATGGTCGCGCTGCTCGAGGGGCACGGCCGCCGCCTCTACGCCGAGCGGATGCGCGCGGCCCGCATCGAATCCCGCTTCCAGCCGCTGGTCGCGGCCGTCCCGCAGATCGGCCTGGTGGCGGTGATCGCGCTGGGCGGCACGCTGGCCCTGCACGGCGAGATCGGGGTGGGCACCTTCCTCGCCTTCGCCGCCTACGTCACCATGCTGGCCTCGAGCACGCGCATCGTCTCGAACGTGATCGTCATGGCCCAGCTCACCCGCGCCGCCGCCGAACGGGTCTACCAGGTCATCGACGACGCGCCCGACACCGCCGACCCGGCCGATCCGCGGCCCGTGCCCGACGGACCGCTGGGCGTCGAAATGCGCGGTGTCACCTTCGGATTCGATCCGGACCGGCCGGTGCTGCGCGATTTCGACCTGAGCGTGCGGCCCGGCGAGACGGTCGCGATCATCGGTCCGGCCGGATCCGGCAAGTCCACCCTCGCGGTGCTGCTGCCGCGCCTATTCGTACCCGATTCGGGCCGAATTTCCTTGCGTGGCAACGACTCCGAGGTCGATATCGGCGCGGTGCGGGCGAGCGAGCTGCGCGCGGCCGTCGGCGTGGTGTTCGACGACCCGTTCCTGTTCTCCGACACCATCGCCGCCAATATCGCCCTCGGCCGTCCCGACGCCACCGCCGCCGAGATCCGCCGCGCCGCCAAACAGGCCGCGGCCGACGAGTTCATCGACGAGTTGCCCGACGGCTACGACACCGTCGTCGGCGAACGCGGGCTCACCCTGTCGGGCGGGCAACGTCAGCGCCTGGCCCTGGCCCGCGCCCTGCTCGCCGATCCGCGCGTGCTGGTTCTCGACGACGCCACCTCCGCCGTGGACGCGGTCACCGAGGCCGCCATCTTCGACGCCCTGCCCAGCCGTCCCGACCGCACGACGCTCATCCTCGCCCACCGCGAATCCACCCTCGCCCACGCCGACCGGGTGATCCGGCTCGACCCGCCCGAACCCGCGGGCACCGGCGACCCGTGGCGCGGCCGGGACGCCGCGCCCGAACCGCCCGAGGCCGACATCCCCGCCGAACTGCGCGGCCCCCTCGCGCGGCTGCCCGCGGCGACCGAACAACCCGGCCTCGACACCGCCGAACTCGAACGCCCCGAACCGAATTTCCGGCTGCGCGGCCTGCTCCGCCCAGTGCGCTGGCTGCTCGCCGCGGTGGTGACGCTGCTGGCCGTCGACGGCGTCATCGGCGTGGCCTTCCCCGCGCTGACCCGCTACGCGCTCGACGACGGCGTGGCCGCCCACAGCGGAAAGACGTTGGCGGCGGCCGCGATCGGCGGCCTGATCCTGGTCGCGCTCGGCTGGGCCGACGAGACCGCGAACACGCTGCTGTCCGCGCGCGGCGGCGAACGACTGCTGTACGGCCTGCGGGTGCGCAGCTACGCGCATCTGCAACGGCTCGGCCTCGACTACTACGAGCGGGAACTGTCCGGCCGGATCATGACCCGGATGACCACCGATATCGACGCGCTGTCGACGTTCCTGCAAACCGGGCTGAGCACCGCGTTGATCAGTCTGGTCACCGCGCTGGGCATCGCGGGCGCGCTGCTGCTCATCGATGCCGGACTCGCGATGGTGGTCTTCGCGACCCTGCCCCCGCTGATCGCGGCCACGCTGGTGTTCCGCAAGATCTCGGCCTCGGCCTATTCGGCCGCCCGCGAACGCGTCGCCGTGGTCAACGCCGACTTCCAGGAGAACGTCGCGGGCCTGCGCGCCACCCAGGCGTACCGGCACGAGGCCGATGCCGCGCGGCGCTTCACCGGTTACTCCGACGACTACCGCCGCAGCCGGATGCGCGCGCAGCGGGCGATCGCGCTGTACTTCGCGGCGGTCATCGCGTGGGGTGATCTCGCGCAGGCCGCGGTGGTCTATGTCGGGGCCCGCGATGTTGCCCACGGTTCCGTCACCCCGGGCACGCTGGTGGCCTTCGTGCTGTACCTCGGCCTGTTGTTCGGTCCGATCATGCAGCTCTCCCAGGTCTTCGACGGGTATCAGCAGGCCCGGGTGGGGCTGCGCCGGATCGAGGCGCTGCTGCGCACCCCGTCCTCGATCGCCGCCGATCCGCCCGACGCCGTCGCGATCCCGGGACGGCTGCGCGGGGACGTGGCCTTCGACGCGGTCGACTTCCGCTATCCGGAAGCGAGGAATCCCGCGCTGCAAGGCGTTTCGCTGACGATTCCGGCCGGAACGAGTCTGGCCCTGGTAGGTCCGACGGGAGCGGGTAAGTCCACCATTGTGAAGCTCCTCGCCCGGCTCTACGACCTGCCGCCCGACACCGGCGGCGGTCCGATCGGCGTGGACGGCACCGACATCCGCCGCTACCGCCTCGCCCACTACCGCGCCCGGCTCGGCGTCGTCCCGCAGGAGGCTCACCTGTTCACCGGCGACGTGGCGAGCAACATCTCGTTCGGCAAACCGTCCGCCACAGCCGCCGAGATCGAGCGGGCCGCCGCGACGGTCGGCGCGCTGGAGATGATCACCGCGCTCCCGCAGGGCATGGGCCAGCCCGTCGGCGAGGGCGGGCGCGGCCTGTCGGCGGGCCAGCGGCAGCTCATCGCGCTGGCCCGCGCCGAACTCGTCGATCCGGACCTGTTGCTGCTGGACGAGGCCACCGCGGTGCTCGACCCGGACAGCGAGGAGAAGGTGTTGGCGGCGAGCCGATCGCTGACCCGTAACCGCACGTCGGTGATCGTCGCGCATCGATTGGCGACGGCCGCGCGGGCCGATCGGATCGCCGTCGTCGAACACGGCCGGATCGCCGAAATCGGCTCGCACACCGAACTGCTCACGGCCTCGGGACCGTACTCCCGACTGTGGGCGGCGACATCGGAGGAGTGTGGGGAGCGCCACTCGGAAGCGAAGGAATATTCTCAGTCACGGACGAGTCGACACCATAAGAGGCTGGGCTTGTCCGGCGGCCCGTGATCGTCGGCCGCGGAGCCCGAGACGGGGGAAGTGAGCAAACCTCGAGGGACCCGCGGTCACGGCCAGGGGACACCGGAGAAGGGCTGGGCCTATCCTCAGAAAGGGCGCATCGGCGCGCATCGAGCCGATTACCCGTGCCGAGCACGTCACAAACGTCGCAGCGCGAAGAACGAAATGAGGCGAACACCTGCTGTGAGCAGCTCAACATCCCAGTTCGGACAGAACCAGTGGCTCGTCGACGAGATGTACCAGAAGTACAAGCAAGACCCGTCGTCGGTCGACGAGAGCTGGCACGAGTTCCTGGCCGACTACACCCCGGAGACGCCGGGAGACACTGGTAACAGCAAGCCCGCCGCCACACCCACCGCCGACGCCGCCGCGCCCGCCCCCGCGCCCGCTCCGGCACCCGCCAGCGCTGTCCCCGCCCAGGCGCCCACCAGCAGCGCGCCCGCCGGGACGCCCGCCCGCACCCCGGCGCCCGCCGCCGCCAAGGTGAACGCCGCCGCCTCCAACGCCGCCGCGCCCCCGCAGGCGCGTGGCGGGGAGGCCCGCACCGTCCCGGCCCCGAGTTCCAATGCGGCCCCGGCCAAGTCGGCCCCGCAGGTGCCCGTGCAGGCCGAGGACGAGTCGAAGGTGCTGCGCGGTCCGGCCGCCGCGATCGTCAAGAACATGTCGGCGTCGCTGACCATCCCGACCGCCACCAGCGTCCGGGCCATCCCGGCCAAGCTGATGATCGACAACCGGCTGGTCATCAACAACCACCTGGCCCGCACCCGCGGCGGCAAGATCTCGTTCACCCACCTGCTGGGTTACGCGATCGTCCAAGCGGTCAAGGCGTTTCCGAACATGAACCGGCACTACGCCGAGGTCGACGGCAAGCCCAACGCGGTCACCCCCGCCCACACCAATCTGGGCCTGGCCATCGATCTACAGGGCAAGGACGGCAACCGCACCCTGGTCGTCGCCGCCATCAAGAACTGCGAGTCGATGACCTTCGCGCAGTTCCACAGCGCCTACGAGGACATCGTCCGCCGCGCCCGCGACGGCAAGCTCACCACCGAGGACTTCACCGGCGTCACGATCTCGCTGACCAACCCGGGCACCATCGGCACCAATCACTCGGTGCCGCGGCTGATGCCGGGTCAGGGCGCGATCATCGGCGCGGGCGCGATGGAGTACCCGGCCGAGTTCCAGGGCATGAGCGACGCGCAGCTGGCCGAGATGGGCATCGGCAAGCTCATGACGCTGACCTCCACCTACGACCACCGCATCATCCAGGGCGCGGAGTCGGGCGACTTCCTGCGCACGATCCATCAACTGCTGATCTCCGACGAGTTCTTCGACGAGATCTTCCACGGCATGGGCGTGCCCTACGAGCCGATCCGCTGGCGCAAGGACATCACCGAACGCGGCGTCGACAAGAGCGTGCGCGTGCAGGAGCTGATCGCGGCCTACCGCAGCCGCGGCCACCTGATGGCCGACACCGATCCGCTACGCCTGGTCAAGGACAAGTTCCGCAGCCACCCGGATCTCGACGTCACCCAGCACGGCCTGACGCTGTGGGACCTGGACCGCGAATTCAACGTCGCGGGCTTCCACGGCCAGGAGCGGATGAAGCTGCGCGACGTCCTGTCGATCCTGCGCGACGCCTACTGCCGCCACATCGGCGTCGAGTACACCCACATCCTCGACCCCGAGCAGCTGAAGTGGTTGCAGGAGCGGGTCGAGCAGAAGCACGCGAAACCGACTGTCGCGCAACAGAAGTACATCCTGTCCCGGCTGAACGCGGCCGAGGCGTTCGAGACCTTCCTGCAGACCAAGTACGTCGGCCAGAAGCGCTTCTCGCTGGAGGGCGCCGAGACCACCATCCCGATGATGGACGCGGTCATCGACCAGTGCGCCGAGCACGGCCTGGACGAGGTCGTCATCGGCATGCCGCACCGCGGCCGGTTGAACGTGCTGGCCAATATCGTCGGCAAGCCCTACTCGAAGATCTTCACCGAGTTCGAGGGCAATATGAACCCGGCCGCCACGCACGGCTCGGGCGATGTGAAGTACCACCTCGGCGCGCAGGGCACCTACATCCAGATGTTCGGCGACAACGACATCGAGGTCTCGCTGACGGCCAACCCGTCGCACCTCGAGGCCGTCGACCCGGTGCTGGAGGGTCTGGTCCGCGCCAAGCAGGATCTGCTCACCAAGGAGGACCTGGTCACCAAGGGCGAGGAGGCGCGCACCTTCTCGGTCGTGCCGCTGATGCTGCACGGCGACGCGGCGTTCGCCGGGCAGGGCGTGGTCGCCGAGACGCTGAACCTGTCGGGCCTGCGCGGCTACCGCGTCGGCGGCACCGTGCACATCGTGGTGAACAACCAGATCGGCTTCACCACCGCCCCGGAGAACAGCCGCAGCACCGAATACGCCACGGACATCGCGAAATTCATCGGCGCGCCGATCTTCCACGTCAACGGCGACGACCCCGAGGCGTGCGACTGGGTGTGCCGCCTGGCCGTGGACTACCGGCAGAAGTTCCACAAGGACGTGGTCATCGACCTGATCTGCTACCGCCGCCGCGGCCACAACGAGGGCGACGACCCGTCGATGACCCAGCCGTACATGTACGACGTCATCGACACCAAGCGCAGCGTCCGCAAGGCGTACACCGAGGCCCTGATCGGCCGCGGCGACATCTCGATGAAAGAGGCCGAGGACGCCCTGCGCGACTACCAGGGTCAGCTCGAGCGCGTCTTCAACGAGGTGCGCGAGCTGGAGAAGTACCCGCCGTCGCCGAGCCCGTCGGTCGAGATGGAACAGACCGTGCCGAGCACGGTCATCACGGCCGTGGACAAGACGGTGTTGCAGCGCATCGGCGACGCGTTCCTGAACGTGCCCGCCGAGTTCACCGTCCACCCGCGCGTGAAGCCGGTGCTGGAGCGGCGGCGCGAGATGGCCTACGAGGGCAAGGTCGACTGGGCCTTCGCCGAGCTGCTGGCCTTCGGCACGCTGATCGACGAGGGTCGCGCGGTGCGCCTGACCGGTCAGGACTCCCGGCGCGGCACGTTCACCCAGCGGCACGCCGTGGTCATCGACCGCAAGACGGGCGCGGAGTACACCCCGCTGCACAACATCGGCTCGAAGAATCCGGGCTGGTTCGCGGTGCACGATTCGGCGCTGAGCGAATTCGCCGCTGTCGGTTTCGAATACGGCTACTCGCTGGGCAACCCGGACGCACTCGTGTTGTGGGAGGCGCAGTTCGGTGACTTCGTCAACGGCGCGCAGTCGATCATCGACGAGTTCATCTCCTCGGGTGAGGCCAAGTGGGGTCAGCTCTCGGAGGTCGTGCTGCTGCTGCCGCACGGGCACGAGGGTCAGGGTCCCGACCACACCTCGGGCCGCATCGAGCGGTTCCTCCAGCTGTGCGCGGAGGGTTCGATGACGGTGGCGGTGCCGTCCACCCCGTCGAACTACTTCCACCTGCTGCGGCGGCACGTGCTCGACGGCATCCGCCGCCCGCTGATCGTCTTCACCCCGAAGTCGATGCTGCGCAACAAGGCCGTGGTCTCCAATATCGAGGACTTCACCGACAACAAGTTCCGTTCGGTGCTCGAGGAGCCGACCTACGAGAGCGGCGACGGCGACCGCGGCAAGGTGAAGCGGATCCTGCTCACCTCGGGCAAGCTCTACTACGAGCTCGCGGCGGAGAAGACCAAGAAGAGCCGCGAGGATGTGGCGATCATCCGCATCGAGCAGCTCTACCCGATCCCGTCCTACCGCCTCAACGAGAAGCTGGCGACCTACCCGAACGCCACCGATCTCGTCTGGGTCCAGGAGGAGCCCGCCAACCAGGGCGCATGGCCGTTCTTCGGGCTGAACCTGCCGGAGATCCTGCCGGAGCGGTTCAACAAGCTGCGCCGGATCTCGCGGCGTGCCATGTCGGCCCCGTCCTCGGGGTCGAGCAAGGTGCACGCGGTGGAGCAGCAGGAGATCATCGAAGAGGCGTTCGCGCCGACGGTCTAGATCGTGCCGATGAGCGCCGGGTCCGGATTCCACGGGCCCGGCGTTCGCCGTTTCGAGGGGGAAGTGTGAGCCGATTGATCTTGCGCGGAATCGAATTCGCGCCGCGCGACGATCTCGATCCGAACGCCTGGTATCTGGACGTGCCCGCGGTGGCCGAAATGTGCGCGGACGGACTGGTTTTCGAGCGACCGGTGACAATCCTGGTGGGCGAGAACGGGATCGGGAAGTCCACGCTGGTCGAGGCGATCGCCACCGCCTGGGAGCGGGGTATGCGCGGCGCGGACGATCTCTGGTTGCCGGGCGGCACCTCCGGGGACGCGGATCTGTGGAAGCATCTGCGGATCGATGGCGTGTTCCCGCGCCCCACCAACGGCGGCTTCCTGCGCGCGGAGACCATGGTGAGCCTGTTCGAACAGGCCGACGCCCTCCGCGTGCGCGAGACCGATCCCCGCTGGAACGCGCTCTCGCACGGCCAGTCGTTTCTCCGATATGTCGCGGATCGTCCCGTGGGACAAGGGCTTTGGCTGCTCGACGAGCCCGAGGCGGCGCTGTCGTTCCAGTCCTGCCTGGCCCTGCTCGGCGTCCTGACCGATCTGGCGGCCGAGGGCTCGCAGGTCGTCATGGCCACCCACTCCCCCGTCCTGGCCGCCTGCCCCGGCGCGGAGATCATGGAACTCACCGGAGAGGGCATCGAGTACCGCGAGTGGGAGCAGCTCGACATGGTCCGCAATTGGCGCGCCTTCCTCGACGCGCCCGACCGCTACCTGCGACATCTATAGCCCGCGCGCGGCGTTGTGAGCACGATCTCGCTTGTCCGCCTCCACTTCCAAGCCGTATATTCGGCGTGGAATATTTGATGCGGATGATGTCATGCGGCCGCGCTAGGCTCGGCGGCGTAGAAGGGAGCTCGAGGATGACCAAGCAGCCGGGTGCGGAGCTGACGCCATTGGCGATGGCCGTGCTCGCGCTGCTCGAGGAGCGGCCGATGCATCCGTACGAGATGTATCAGACGCTGCTGCAACGCCGGGAGGACTACCTGATCAAGATCCGCCCCGGTTCGCTGTATCACACCGTCACGCGCCTGGCCGAACAGGGCATGGTGCAGGCCGAGGGCACCGACCGCGCGGGCAATCGCCCCGAACGCACGATCTATCGGATCGCGTCGTCCGGGACCGCCGCCCTGCGCGAGCGGATCGGAGCGATCCTCCGCTGCCCCATCCGGGAGTATCCGATCTTCCCGGTCGCCATGTCCGAGGCACACAACCTGCCCGCGGCCGAGGTGATCTCGCTGCTGACCGAGCGCATCGGCTCGCTCGAGGGCGACCTCACCGAACTCGACGCCCTGCGCGGCTGGCTGGTCGGCAAGGAGGTACCGCGCCGCTACTGGATGGTCATCGAGTACCTGCGCGGCCAGCTCGACGCCGAACTCACCTGGTTACGCCGCATTGTCGCCGAACTGGGCGACGGCACGTTGGAGTGGGAGAAATTCGACTCCGACGGCGCCCGAATCGACTCTCCCGCAAGCGGAATCGGCTCCGATTGGGGCTCGTCGGTCACCGACGACGTCCTGGCCGAGATCCGCAGAGACAGACTTCGATAGGAATCCCCATGACAACCCAACGCAATCCCTGGCTGGCGCTGTACGCGCTGGTCGTCGGATTCTTCATGATCCTGCTGGACATGACGATCGTCGCGGTCGCCAACCCGAAGATCCTCACCGATCTGCACACCGACATCAACAAGGTCATCTGGGTCACCAGCGCCTATTTGCTGACTTATGCTGTGCCGCTGCTGGTTACGGGCCGCCTCGGCGACCGCTTCGGCCCCAAGAACGTCTACCTGGTCGGCCTGACCGTGTTCACCCTCGCGTCGCTGTGGTGCGGTATGTCCGGCACCATCGAGATGCTGATCGCGGCCCGCGCGGTGCAGGGCCTCGGCGCGGCGCTCATGACCCCGCAGACGATGGCCGTCATCACCCGCACCTTCCCGCCGGACAAGCGCGGCGCGGCGATGGGTCTGTGGGGCGGCGTGGCCGGTCTGGCCACCCTGGTCGGGCCGCTGCTGGGCGGCGTCCTGGTCGACAACCTGGGCTGGAACTGGATCTTCTACATCAACGTCCCCATCGGCATCGTCGCGTTCGCGCTGGCGCTGTGGCTGGTGCCGTCGCTGGAGACCCACGAGCACAAGTTCGACCTCGTGGGCGTGGTGCTCAGCGGGGTGGGAATGTTCTTGCTGGTCTTCGGGATTCAGGAGGGCAAGACCCGCGACTGGGACGGTCTGATCTGGGCGATGATCATCGCGGGCCTCGTGGTGCTGGGCCTGTTCGTGGTCAACCAGGCGCGCAACAAGGGCGAGCCCCTGGTCCCGCTGCAACTGTTCCGCGACCGCAACTTCGCGCTGTCCAGCCTGGCCATCGCGACCATGGGCGTGGCGACGGCGTCCCTGATGGTCCCCGGGTACTTCTACCTCCAGACCGTCCGCGACTACTCCCCCACCAAGTCCGCCCTGGTCTTCGCGCCCATGGCCATCGTCACCGGCATCGCGGCCCCCCTGGTCGGCCGCATCTCCGACCGCATGCCGCCCCGGGTCATCCCCACCATCGGCTTCGCCCTGTTCTCGGTGTCGGTCTTCTGGTTCGTCTCCCTGATGACCCCCGACAGCTCCATCCCCGTCTTCCTCCTCGCCGCCGCCCTCGCCGGTTTCGCCAACGCGGGCATCTGGGGCCCCCTGGCCTCCACCGCGACCCGCAACCTCCCCATGCACCAAGCCGGCGCGGGCGCGGGCGTCTACAACACCACCCGCCAGGTCGGCTCCGTCCTCGGCAGCGCCGCCATCAGCGCCCTCCTCGCCTCCCGCATGTCCGCCCAGGGCCTCGACGGCGGCAACCAGGGCGAGGGCATGGGCATGGGCCACGTCCCACCCCAGATCCTCGACAAGATCAGCACAGCCCTGAGCGAGTCGATGTACCTGCCCGCCTTCGTCTTGATCATCGGGGCGTTGGCCTCGGCGCTGTTCGTGGGCTCGCGGGCGTCGAAGCGGGCTGAGGCCGAGAAGCGGGATGCGGCCGTTCCGGTGGATGTGGGGCACTGAGGCTGCGCCGCAAGGGGTTTCGGTGGCCCGTCTCCTTCGAGGGCGGGCCATCGCCCTCCCGGAAGTATTCGGAATCCGAATAAAGGCCCCATGCCCGGGAGGGTTACGGTGCCCACGGGTTTCACCGTACGTGTGGCGTTCGGCCCGGATAGGGTTGTCCTCGTGTGAAAGGGGGACATCTGTGAACTATCCGTACGGTCAGCCGGGGTATCCGCCGCCCGCGTATCCGCCGCAGGCGAATCATTATCCGCCGCAAGGTTTTCCGGCGTACCCGCCGCCGCCACGATCCCCGCGCAGTGCCGCGGCGATCATCAGCGGCATTCTGGCGATCCTGGTCGCCCTGATCACGGTCTTCGCCGCTGTGCAAGCCTTCGTGCTCATCTCCGACTTCGATTCGTCGGAGTTCGACTACAGCGGCGACATCCTCCAACAGCGGGTGATCGCCGGGGTCGCGATCGTCCTCGCGATGCTCTGGGTCACCGCCGCGATCCTCCTGCTCAACCGTCGCAACGGTGGCCGCACGCTGCTGAACGTCCTTGCCCCGCTGGAACTGATCGGCATGGGCGCTCTCTGCGGCCCGTTCGCGGCGACGTGGGATGCGAGGATCGCCATCCTCGCCGGGGCTGTGCTGGTCGCTCTCGTGGTCGTACTGGCTAACACCACCTCTGCCCTGAGGTGGGTGGGTATCGCTCCGGCACGGCAGCTACAGCCCTCCCGCCAGTACTGACTCGCACTACCGTTATCCCAGCACTTCGCGCTGGACGGGCAAACAGCAACAGGTATCACCCATTTATGTTTCAGGCCCGACGTGCTACCCGCCAGGTAGCGGTTCTCGAGCGTGGACGACCTACCATTTCCAAGCGCCCCTTATCACGGAGAGTCTGCAATACCGCGATAACCTGGCTCGAGGCAAGTCCGGTGCGTTTCTCGACCTCCGAGCGCGAAACCTCATCCTCTCCGACCGCGTCCAAGACCTGTTGCTGCAAGGGAGTAAGGGGAGCCGTGCTCGGCATCGGCACATTCACTACCTCTTGCTCCCCGTCAATAGTAAGCTCCGCTTGCGTCGGCCTTCCGGCCAAGTGATAAGTAGCGGTACCCCGCGTCCCTTCCTGATCGATGAGCTGCCTGTCGACCAGCTCCTTCAACTCACGACTGGCCACTCGACTGTCCTGAATCCCGGTAGCCTGACGATATGCGCTATTGGTCAGCGCCGCACCGCTGCGCAGAATGACGAGAGCGGTCATCTGGGAGCGACTCAAAGGACGGTTGTCGAGGTTTTGCAACCAGGCAAGCGCCTCTTCGTCGAGGAGAGTATGGTTGGGAAATTCGGCGGTAAAGGAAGATATACTATCCAGAAATCGAGGCGGCTCCATCCCGGCTTCCGTGAGAGCGATCCGCATCCTGGTAATACCGCTACCTCTATTTTCGCAAACCATATGACCCTCACCGTAAGGGGTGTCTTCGAGGATCTTCAACAGTGCTTTGTTGCGAGAGGAAGAAACTGTATCGACCCCGAGGTTGTCAACAGAGACCGGCCCATACAACCCGCCAGGATTTCGAATCAAAAGCCTGTCCGGATACATCTCCACCTGGACCTGCATACCCCTCGCATGTTCGGAATAGTCACGGTGCACTAGTGCATTTACCAAGGCTTCTCGGAGCACCTCTTCCGGGTACTCCCATTCATCGACACGGTATATACCGGTCACGATGCTCCGGCGCTTCATATTTCTTTTCAGCACTCGGATGCATTCATTGACCATGACCGGAATCGACCCGTCAATCGCCCTGTTTTCAGTAAAGCGCTCGCCAACCGTTCCGAGCATACCCGGCTCACCTGCCGGATACGCGACAAAGGTCAAATCGAGCTGAGGTTCGAAAGTCTGCGGATAGAGCCCGAAGACGAGAAGACCTGCCAAGGTAGGGACGACACGACCATCGTACTCTTTGACGACATTGAGCATCGTCAAAGCCCGCACGTCGTCCACTCGGCGAAAAATCTCGCCTTTGGTCTCCCTGACCCGTCTCAGAAAAGAAGACAACATCTCTTCATCGAGGTCCGCCATCGATGAAGAATGCACCAGGCTGATATCATGACGCGGTTCGGTACGGTTGGACAGAAGAACCGACACCTCGTAGTCGGTAAATTTTCGGTCGCCGTCGGACACCCGGACCCGAGATCCCGCATAAGGGCCGAGGCTCCTTCTATAGCAGGGGCGTTGGTCTCGGGGAATCGGAGGAATGTAGGCGGTGATTACAGACTTTCCATTTACGTGCACCGTGCGAATCTCCGACCGCACCGGAGGCTCCATTTCCGAGCACGCAGCGGCCAATTGAGATTCGATCTGTGCCGGATCCTCGACCCCTACGACGGTGAAGTCTCGTTTTTCGTCCACTCCCAGGATGATCCACCCGCCCTGGGCATTCGCGAGAGCGCTGATGCTCTCCCAAGTCGTATGCGGGAATCCCCGCTGGGACTTCTTGATCTCACACGTACTGTGATCCCCGCCCAGACTCCTGCACTCGCCCAGCAGGGCCTCCAACTCGGTAACGTCCATCTGCCTCCCGCCCGACATCTCGGCCTCGTACGTCTCTCTATAGACACTCTGTAGAGCCGTCTATCGTCTTCTACTATACACAGCAGCCTGTGTATAGAGCTGAGAGCCCTGTCAGCTCTACAGAGGACAGGATGCAAGGGCGCCCTCTAGTGAGTCAGCTCACATGCACCGTGATCGCCGGATAACCCGTCGCCCCGTCCGGCAGCACATCCCGGTTCTCCGCCGTCTGCGGTTGGCCGGTCTCATCGATCGACCGCGCCCGGATCTTGTGCAGGCCGGGCGTGGCGTCCCAGTCGTACGCCCATTGCCGCCAGGCATCGATGGACGGCTCGGTCGCCAGGCGCGCGGTTTCCCAAGGGCCGTCATCGATCTGGACCTCGACCCCGGTGATGCCGCGATGCTGAGCCCAGGCGACCCCGGCGATCGGAACCCGGCCCGGATGGACATCCCTGCCGTCGCGCGGCGTATCGATCCGGGTCCCCGTCTTGATCGGCCCGCGCGCCGACCATCCCCGCTTGGTCCAATACGCCTGCGCGCGATCGAATCTCGTGATCTCCAATTCGGTGACCCACTTGGTCGCCGAGACATAGCCGTACAGGCCGGGCACCACCAGCCGCGCCGGATACCCGTGCTCGACGGGTAGCGGCTCGCCGTTCATGCCGACGGCGAGCAGGGCATCGCGGCCGTCGGTCAGGGTGGCCAAGGGGCTGCCCGCGGTGAATCCGTCGAAGCTGCGGGACAGCACCATATCGGCGTCGGCGTGCGGCCCCGCCTCCGCGATCAGGTCGCGCAGCGGATAGCCGAGCCAGCGGGCGTTGCCGATCAGGTCGCCGCCCACGGGATTCGAGACACAGGTCAGGGTGACCAGCCGCTCGACGGCCTGCCGGGACGACAGATCGTCGTAGCCGAGGCGAATCTCGCGGTCCACCATGCCGTGGATGCGCAACGACCAGGTGTCGGTACTCACCTGCGGCATGAGCAACGCGGTGTCGATCCGATAGAAGTCGCTGTTCGGCGTGAGATACGGTGCGAGACCGGGGATTCGGAGATCGGCGGCCGGATCGATCGGCGGGGCGGGCGAATTCGGGACCGGTAGGCGCACCGCGGCGCGCTCGGCGGTGACATTGTTCGCCCGGGAGCCGAGGACGCGCCCCGCCACCCCCGCCGCCGCGGCGAGGGCGCCGACACCGACGATTCCCCGCACCAATTGCCGACGGCCCACGCCTCGTTCGTGGCCGGAGTCGCCAACAGCCGTCGAACCGCGGCCGACCTCGGATCGCGGCCCGGCCACGCTCGCGCCCTCAGCGGCGGCAGGCCGCAGCGCCTCGGCGTTCTCTCCCTCGAGCTGCACGGAAGAACGCGCACTCCCCCGAACAGAAGACGCGAATTCCCGTGTCCCGGAACCGGATTCATCACCCTCCCCCCGCCGAACCAGCCTCCGCAACGCGACGATCCCGCACACCGCCCCCACCACCGACGGCAACACCCAGGTCCACCCCGCCCCCGGCCGACTCACGGCCGCCCACGCCGCCACGATCCCGAACACCCCGAACAGGACCGACCCCACCGGCCGTCCAGCCCGCTCGACAACTCCCGCGATCCCCGCCACGACGAGCGCCACCGCCCCCATCGCGAGAAACAGCAGCAACTTGTCATTGGTCCCGACCGCGTCGATCACGGCCTCCCGCACCGAGGTCGGCGTGCGATCCACGACCGCCCCGCCCACCGCCGCCAGCGGCGCACTGCCCGCCCCGATAGGCACCGCGACCAGCTCCGCGACGCCCACCACCAGCGCCCCCGCCACAATCCCACAGGCCACCCGGGCCCCAGAACCGATCATGGCGCGAGCCTACGTTCCGCGACGGCCCGAGCGGCCGAACGAAAGCGGGCCGTCATGGATTCGTCAGAACCGGGCATCCCGGAATGTGCCCTCGAGCACGTTGCGTTCCCACTGGAAGAACCCAGCGAGCTCTCAGGGATCGGGCGCTTAATGGAATCAACGTTGGGCATGAGCGAGGACGTGATGAGCGTGTATCCGAATCAGAACGGTTGGCCCGCACAAGGACCGTACGCACCGCCGCCACCGCCGCAGCCGCCGCGGCGCAGGCACGGGTCGATCTTCGGCGTCGTGGCCGTGATCGTGCTGGCCATGGCCGTCGCGATCGGGCTGGTGTCGTCGCGGTTCACCATGCCCGGACCGCACTCGAGCGCCCCCTTCGCCAACGCACCGGGCAGCAGCGTCCTCGAACCGGTCGACAACAAGACGACACCCGCCGACCTGACCGACGCCGTCGACAAGGTCACGCCGGGCATCGCCCTGGTCAACACCGAACTCGGACTCCAGAACGGCGCGGGCGCGGGTACGGGAATCGTACTGACCTCGGACGGGGACGTCCTCACCAACAACCACGTCGTCCAGGGCGCGACCAAGGTCGAGGTCACCGACGTCGGCAACGGCAAGACGTACTCCGGGACGGTGACCGGATACGACCGCCAGGACGATCTGGCAGTCATCCATCTGAGCAACGCCTCGGGCCTGAAGACCGCGCCCCTGGGCGACTCCGACAAGGTCAAGGTCGGCGACGCGATCGTCGGCGTGGGCAACGCGGGCGGCACCGGAACACCCACCGCCGCCGCGGGCCGCGTGACCGCCCTGAACCAGTCCATCACCGCCAGCGACGAATCCTCCGGCGCCTCCGAACAATTGACCGGCCTCATCCAGGTCGCCGCCGACATCCAGCCCGGCGACTCCGGCGGCCCGTTGATCAACAGCGCGGGCCAGGTCATCGGCGTCGACACCGCCGCATCCCAGGGCTTCCGCATGGGCGCGGGCAATGGCGAGGGTTACGCCATCCCGATCAACAAGGCGCTGTCGGTGGCCAAACAGATCCAGGCCAAAACCGCCTCCGACCGCGTGCACATCGGCGCGACCGCCTTCCTCGGCGTGTCGGTGAGCGACACCAACGGCGGCGCACTGATCCGCAACGTCGTCCGCGGCGGCCCCGCCGATCAACTCGGCCTGGGCGCGGGCACGGTCGTCACCAAGATCGACAACTATCCCGTGGACTCGGCGACCACATTGGTCAACACGATGGACCGCTACCACCCGGGTGACACGATCACATTGACGGTGACCGACCGGACCGGGCGCACCGGGACCGTCCAGGCCAAACTCGGTCAGGGCCCGGTCGGCTAGCCAGGGAGTCGCGTTTCTCCAATCCCGAACCGACGCAACCTGGTTACTCTTGCCTGAGCGCACGAACATCGAGACAGGAGACCCCATGCCGTCGGATCGGGCATTGAAGACGATGAACATGGTCCACCGCGGCCTGCTCCGCATCAGCGGCGGCAAGCTGGGCAACACGTTCAGCGGAATGCCCTCCCTGGAACTGACGACCATCGGCAGAAAATCGGGGCGGCCACACTCGGTGATGCTCACCGCCCCCTTGGTCGAAGGCGACACCATCGTCGTCGTCGCATCCCGAGGCGGCGACCCGGTGCACCCGGCGTGGTACCTCAACCTGCGTGAGCACCCGGAGGTGGAGGTCTCGTTCCGCAGCGGCCCACGCAAACCGATGACGGCTCGGGTCGCTTCGGCCGAGGAGCGGGCCGATTTGTGGCCGAAAGTCACTGGGAAATACAAGGTTTACGCGGGGTATCAGGAGCGGACTACTCGGGAGATTCCATTGGTTCTGTTGAGCCCGAGGAAGTGAGCCCAACCAGCCCGGACGTCCCGACAAGATCTGTCGCCATTGCACGCCGCTGCGTTGCTCGATCCTCGATCGAACGGCGCACAGCCGTGGCGTATTCGCCCTCCCACCACGGCTGCGTCTTGATCAACACAGGCGGGATACCCGGCGCGAACATCACTGCCCGTGTACGGGGCAACGATCGAAGGTCGGAGACACCGAGCGTGCTGGCCGAACTGATCGTCGTCGAATAGCCAAGGCCGCTGGTGGACAGCGTGACCGATCGTATCTCCACATCGTGACTGCCGACACCATCCATCCGATCCCGGAGGAAGGGCGCCTCGTCGACACCGCCACCCAATACCTTGATCGTCGCGGCCGACCACAATTCGGCCATCCCGTTGTGCCCCCAGCAGCGGACGCCCTGTGCCCACGACTGCAACATCGTCATAAGGATGATGCCGTGCGAGCCGTAATGGCTGTACCGCTGCGGAAAGTCGCGCCAGCGAACCATGTGCGTGGCGTCATCGAGGACTGCCAGGAGTGGGGTCGGCAATCGCCCCCCGGGACACAGGGAGGCCTTCCGGACCGCCACATCGAGCACTGCCTCGATCAGTGCGCTCACCAGCGGGGCTGCCGAACCGCGACCCTCGAGGGAGAGGTTGTAGAGCGTGCCGTTGGTTTCAATGAACTCCAGTTCGTCGAATTGCCTTCGGTCACCACCCGGAGTAATCCACGCGTGCACGGCGGCGAGTGCAAGGCAACCGATCATGCGTCTGGCAGTGCGAAACACGCGGTCTCCCTGCTGGCGACCGGTGGAGTACTGAGCCGACAGGGCCGACGCGCTCCAATGATGGCGTGCGACGCGCAGCAGCTCGATCGGCTCTGTATCGAAGGGACTCAAAACCCATTCCCAGACCTGGATGATCGGACGCTCCCCCACCGCCGCGGCGAGAAAAAGCCCCTTCAGCAGGTCCTCGGCCTCGTCTTCGTAGAAGCGTTCCATTTCGTTGGCCGAATCCGACCTCGTACTGTCGGCAAAGTGTCCGGCAAGCCGGGCCGCGCGGATCTCGCAGCCCTCGTACCGAGCATCCACCCATGCCAACGGGTCCCAGAACCAATCGGGCTCTTCCTTCGCTATGCCCTCGGGATCGAAGACGAAAACTCGAGAACCCTTGGCCATCCGCACCTTTCGCGTCAGGTCCAAGACATCGCGTTTGCTCGAGGTGGCGATCACCGGTCCCGGCGCCTCCACAATGGCCGGGATCGACCGGCAGCTCGTCTTCCCCTGCCGCGGACCCCAGATGTCCAAGTGCAGATCGTCATAGGACCCGAAGAGCCGCTTACCGCCCGCGACCGCCGTGCCGATAGGGATGCCGGGTGAATCGCCGTCTCCCAGCCGAATGCCCAGTTGCTCGGCCCGAGCCCGCGACCCCGCCTCGGTGAACGGGACAATGGCCTTTCCACGGGCCATGAGACGGGCCTTCTGATCGACAGCCAGTCGTCCACGCGTAACCCACCGACGAGCCGCTGTGAACACGAGTAGAAGCAACAACAGGACCACGATCTCAACGATCAATGTCGCGGTGGCACCGTCGGGCCAGTGCAAACGACGCCGCCCGAGATCCTGGAAAGCCGTCACAGGATTGGCCGGAATGCGCTGGCGTACAGTCGATCTCGCGTTTCCCACATGTAGCGCCAAAAGTACGGCACCGGCGCCGAGGGCGAGCCAGAAGGCCGCCCGCACCACCAACGCCATTTCGAACGCTTGTTTCCGTCGCGGCTTCGCCATCGCCCCACCCCTACTCGTCACCCTGACAATACAGGTGTAGCACCGCGGAATTCGAGGTGCCTGATACGGGACCACCTACCGCCTCTGATCACCGAGAATATTCAAGCCAGACCGGGACACCTTGTGCATAGGAATCGCGATGCTTTTGACAGGGAACGAGTCGACGGCGAACCGCCTCGAACCAGAACATATTACGACTCGCCCGACATCCACTCCCTCGATGGCCGCTGCGCGCTCCATCTGGGTCAGGGCGTCTGTGATGTATGGAATGACAGACTCACGTCGGCAGTCAGAAGGCTGGATAGGACGCGACACAATCCGGTATACGAAGTGGCGGTGGGAATTTAAGATTCGGTCCGGTAACTTTTCGTTGCCCCGCATACTGCGATTGCTCGTCTTCGATGTCGACCGGCTCGGTAGCATGAAAAAATGTCAACATCCCCACCCCGTATCCGAATGGGATCTTCATCGTGAATGACGAAATATTCTTCAGCTCCAGCACGACGACCCGGTGGGCCCGGTTGTTGTTGTCGATGGTGTCAGCGGTGCAATGAACCATCAGTCCGAGCCGAGCCAGCGTACTACGGCCATCCAGCTTGCATGCCAACCCCGGGTCCACCTTGAACGCCTCGATGGTGGCGCCGAGCGCGAACTCGCCAGGTTTCAGTACCAGTGGACTTTTCACAATCGATTCACGCCGGTAAAGATCATCCGGGTCGGTTGGTGTACTGAGATCCACCACCGTCGAACGTGGCCGCAGTATCTCATCCGAAAGGTGCACCCGTATCCCGAACGGCCTGACGCTTTCGGCGTTGACCGGGGGGAGCATGGATATCAGTCCTTTGTCCAGGTATTCAATGATCGTCGGCTTCGAGAGAATCAAATCCCTTCGTCCTTTCAGGTAGTTTCGGCCGCGTAGTCGAGATGAACGAGCGATTCGACGGGACCCATCGATCCTTGATACTTCCCGGAGTAGAGCGTAACTTCACCCACGGTTTTCCAGAACGTAACCTGGCCGACGAGCATACCAGGGTAAACCTTGACAGGCTGGACCGGGTACAACTGCAGAGTCCACTGATTGTGACTACCGATATCGATGATGTCAGCGGTCACATGTACGAAAAGACCGAGTCGCGCAGTGGAGGATTTACCGCGGATGATTGGAACATAATAGTCACTTCCCATGACCTCCATGGTGTGACCGAGGTAGATCCGACCCGGAGTGAGCACCAGCCCGGCCGGTGGAATTTCAGTCGTTGTCACTTCGTTCGGACGCCGAGTATCCAGGACGTAGTCAACGTAGGTTTTCAAAACGGGGCCGAGACGAAAATCATAGCTGTTCGGATTTATCTGCTCCGGATTGAATGGACGTATGTTGATCCGCTCCGAACGGTGCTCGCGCAGTATCTCGTGACCGGTCAGGATCATTGCGCTGTCTCCACCCGAAGTAGCCCATGACTACCGCGCACGTACTCGCGGGGCCTGAGATCACTTCCGTATCGCCCTCGATATTCCCTTACTTGTCCGGTCGCCACCCAGAAACTGACCTGACCGATTCTCATACCGGCATATACTCGAATGGGCTGAACCGCCATGAGCTCCAACGTCCACGAGTGGATCGCTCCTTGGTGACCGAGGTCCGCAGAAATTTGCAAAAATAGCCCGAGTCGCCCTATCGAAGAACGGCCGATCAAGGAGGTTACAAACGTTCGACTCCCAATCTCCTCGTGAGTATGACCAAGATATATTCGACCGGGTTCCAGGACGACTCCGTCCTCAGGAATTTCAGTCTCCAGCCACTCCGTGGATGACAGCGGATCGAGCGGAGTCACCGGAGGGATCTTCAAATATCGTCCGAGTCTATAGTTGTAACTATTGGGGTTGAGCAGTGCTTCATCGAAAGGTTGGATCGTGATTTCTCCCGAGGCAACCGATCGCCGTATCGCATCGCTGGTCAATATCATATGAACAACTCCTCGAAGAGACGCTCGATTGCAACCGCCAGGTCATCGAGAGAACCGGTGTTGGCAAGGGTATGAGCTGGCGTAATCCCATCGAGCCCCTGCTCGGACCACGGTATACCACTTACACTGCTGATATCACCGCGCATACGCCGGCGGTCGGCGCAATCCTCTGGCGTTGCGAATATCTTCACCGGTACGAATTGCAGCTGTTCGAGGGCTTTCCAGTCATGATAACGCATATCATCGCACAGGATGATGTGCCTACCGCTTCGAGATCGCACTCGGGCAAGGAGAACCTGTAGACGGTCCGAGAAGTCGTCGATCAACGCTGATGGATTGATTCTTCGCATCTGCTGGCCGAGCACGGCCAGAAGCTCCGCGTCTTGGACATGAGGATCTTCCAGAGGACGTCGTGCCAAGCGGTATATCTCCGTCTGGGCATGATAGAGAGGTTCTGCCAGCGACAATCGATGAAACTCCACTTTCGCAACCTGACATCGTTGCGCGATCAGGCGACCGGTTGTCGATTTGCCCGCGCCGGAGGGACCGAACAGAGCGATCCGTACAATCATGGGAGCAGTCATCTCAGGCTCCCGCAGTTTCGGTATCGCGAGTGGAAGAAGCATCACTATCGATGGCTTCCAGCGCGGCTCGAACCGCGTTTTCCAGCTCGAGCTGTCCCGCACCACGTAGGGGCTCGCCGAAGAACGGCGGTTCGTCGAAACCGAAGGCTGATCGCCACGGTAGAGTGCTTCTCACTGTGCTCTTGTCGTCAGCGGTGAGAACGACCAACGCAAAACCAGGATCATGTTGGCGGTGTGTGCTGATCGCGAATATTTCTGCCGCGATATAGCCATCCGGCTCCTGCTTGTATCTGGCCGCATAACTCGTCGAAGCAACGATCAGAACAGCATCGGCCTCTTTCACAGCATTGACCTTTTTCTCTCGTGCTGTAGCGCCCACGCCCTGAAACCGTCCTCCGTAGAAGAAGTATCGCCGCCGCAGCGTCAGGAGGATTTGAGCAATTCGACGAACAATCTGCACATCCGGCCCCGCAAACGATATGAATAGTGCGGGCCCAACGAATCCGAGGCGGTCACGGGTATCGGTGGGAAAATCAATCACGCTGACCGGATCGTTCTCCAGCAAAATATCGTAAAGGCTTCCCGTGTGCAGCGCAGCATGAAATTCCTCCCATGCCCGACCTCGATGGGTAACCGGCAGAAATACCAAGATACTGTCTTTCATCGGACGGGTGGAGGTGGCCGACTGAAACATATCCGAATACGGACCAGCGCAATCTTCGAGTGGAACAGTGTCCTCTACGTACCGTAAACTATCATTCTTCACCCTGACCGAACCAGAGTGGTATATCGGCCGCTGCTGATCGCTGAGCGTATCGAAGAAGAGATCATCCGGCAGCTCGACGGCGCGCGGACGCTCTACATTCGTCTCATCTGGTGGAGCCACCCAAAAATGCTGATAGTCGATGTACTTACCTGTGAATATCTCGAGGGCCTTCCGCGATCTCTGATCCAGACAGCGCGCGAACTTCCCGCGAGCAAAGTCATAGAGGCGAGAATTGAGCGTCATCTCGTCCAGGTCCAGGAAGTCGTCGAAAGAGATATCCGCCCCACTGGGCCCGAAGAACTCACGTGCGCACTGGTTCTCGTCCCTGATACCACGTAACGCTGTGCGAAGAAGAAGAAGCCTGAATCTGTTGGCCGGAGACAAATACACCGACGAGTACAATCGAGCTCGGGTTACCAGTAGATTGGAGACGGGCCCCGCGTCGCTGACTACCGGTCCGGTATCGTCGTAATAGAGAATCGTGTCGATAACAGAGCTTGCTTCTCCCGAAGTTCCGTAGGTGTGGTAGGCATCTCGAAAGACGTAATCCAGGCGATCGGCATCGAGAGTTCCGTCGACCATATGACGTAAGGGACGCAAACACGAGTCAGCTTCCGCATGGGGAGAATGGCCCGTGAGTAAGTAAGCAAGAAATCCGATGTCGACGGGATCGAGTAAGTCGGCCGTCTTCTCGTCCAGAATTCCTGCCAGCGTGAAGGTCTGCTTGTTGTTCAGCTGATCTTCGCGAATTCCAGTACAAAGGGAGACATGTTGTCGCATTTCGAAAGTCGGGGTGCACACATGGCGGGTCGCCTGAGCGTAGGGCAATTCCCCGATATCCTGTAGAAGGCCAGCAAGGAGTAAGTGCTGAAAAAGCATCGCACGATCGGCATCATTATCACCGGCGAAGACACGTGGACTGATGCGCTTCAAACACTCGAGTTGTTTTCCGAATGTCTCCCCGCAGTCGACCAGCCGGTTCAGTATCTTGCGCATGATGTGCATCGTCCCGATGGCGTGAGCAAACCTCGAGTGATCCGCTGCGGAGAATGCATGGGACGCGAAATCCAACTGCTTGATTCTGCGCATCCTCGAAAGCACCGGAGAAACCAGCAGATGAGCGATCATGGGCCGCTCATCGAAGACGCAAGCGTCACGTGTGTCGATTGTGCCGTGCACAGCGTCGTAGACGTGCTGCAGTGCAGGTCCGCGTTCGGGCATTCCCCCGGGTACAACCGCCATTGCGCCCTTACCGATCTCGACTGTGCGGCCGATCGACGAGGAACTGGAGTCCTCGGATTCGACTTGTCAGGAGCCTACTCTACCCACTGCTCGACGGCGGTTCGACTTATCGAGTTCAGAATTCTTCGAATTCCGAACGTAATGGTTGGTTTCTTTTCGCGTTTATGCGGTCTGTGCGGTGTGGTCGATGACTTCGACCTCGATCGTTACCCCTACCCGGCGCGCATCGACACCGATTATATGATGAATCAAGTAATCACCGACGTCTCGCCTTGCCCTCGCAATCTTCGGGCCGGATCAGCCACTCCCTTGGCTTGAAGCCCTCGATGCGCGGCTCGAGAAGTGCTGCGGAACACGCCCAGCGTCGACTCAGCGCCAGCCCTGCAAAGCCTGAGGCCCCAACCGAATTCGGCTGGGGCCTCAGGCAAACCCGCTCAGCTGTAGATAGCCTCCACATCAGCCGCGTAATTCTTCATCACCACAGCCCGCTTCAACGACATCTTGGGCGTCAATTCCCCCGTCTCCTGCGTCCAATCCACCGGCAGGATCCGCACCTTCTTGATCTGCTCGGCATGCGACACCAGCTTGTTCGCCTGCGCCACAGCCTCGTCGATCTCGGCCACCAACTCCGGATTCGAGATCAACTTCTCGATCGGCGTATCGGCCGGAAGGTTGTGCCGTTCCTTCCACTTCGGCAGCGCCTCGGGGTCGAGGGTGATCAGGGCCGCGATGTAGGGCTGGCCGTCGCCGACCACCATCACCTGGCTGATCAGGGCGTGGGCGCGGAGGGCGTCCTCGAGCATCGCCGGGGAGACGTTCTTGCCGCCCGCGGTGACGATGATCTCCTTCTTGCGGCCGGTGATGGTGATGAAGCCCTGGTCGTCGATCGCGCCCAGGTCGCCGGACTTGAACCAGCCGTCCTCGAACGCCTCCTCGGTGGCGGTCGGGTTGTTCCAGTAGCCGCCGAAGACGACCGGGCCGCGCAGGAGCAGTTCGCCGTCGTCGGCGATCTTGGCGGCGTGGCCGGGGAGCAGCTGGCCGACCGTGCCCACGCGAATGTGGTCGGGCACGTTGACGCTGATGGCCGCGGTGGTCTCGGTGAGGCCGTAGCCCTCGTAGATCGTGACGCCCGCGCCGCGGAAGAAGTGGCCCAGGCGCGCGCCCAGCGGGCCGCCGCCGGAGACCGCGCTCTCGCAGCGGCCGCCCATCGCCTCGCGCAGCTTGCTGTACACCAAGCGGTCGAAAACCGCGTGCTTCAAACGCAATCCGAGGCCGACCGAACCCTTCTGCAGCCCTTCGCTGTACGCGATGGCGGTATCGGCGGCGATATCGAAGATCTTGCCCTTGCCGCCCTCCTGCGCCTTCTGCTTGGTGCCGTTGTAGACCTTCTCGAACACGCGCGGCACCGACAGGATGAAATCGGGCTTGTACTGGCCGAATTGGTCGACGAGCGTGGACCAGTCGGCGGTGTGGGCGACGGTGACGCCCGCGTCGAAGGCGGCCAGCGCGACGGCCCGCGCGAAGATGTGGGCCAGCGGGAGGAACAGCAGCGAGCGCTTGCCGGGCTGGAGGAATCGGCCCATCTGGCCGCGGTCGGCGGCCGACTCGGCGTACAGGTTGGCGTGCGAGAGCATGACGCCCTTGGGGCGGCCGGTGGTGCCGGAGGTGTAGATCAGCGTCGCGGGGGACGCGGCCTTCACCTGGGCGCGGCGATCGTGGACGGCCTGGTCGTCGACGTCCTTGCCGCGCGCGACGAGTTCGTCGATCGCGCCCGTGGCGATCTCCAGGGTCTCGCTCAGGTCCGCCAGGCCCGACTCGATCTCGGCGATGGTCGCGCGATGCTTGGCGTTCTCGACCACCAGCAGTTTGGTGGCGGAGTCGGCGAGGATCCAGCGCGCCTGCTCGGGCGAGGAGCTGTCGTAGATCGCGACGGTGCAGCCGCCCGCGGCCCAGACGGCGAAGTCCAGGACCACCCACTCGTAGCGGGTGGCGGCCATGATGCCGACCCGGTCGCCGAGTTCGATGCCGGACGCGATCAGTCCCTTGGCCACCGCGGTGACGGCCTTCGCGAATTCCGCGGCCGTGACGTCGGTCCACCCACCCTTGCCGTCCGGCCTGTTGAACACCACCAGGTCGGGCGTGCGCTCGGCATGCCGGAAGGCGCCGTCGCACATGTTGACGACTTCGGGAATGGTGTAGGTAGCCGGGACTTCGAACTCTCGCATCGGTGCCCTTCCACGTGGTTAACTCACCGGTAATGTACGCCAAGCCGAGACGGCGGTCACCGCCCGACCGCCCGGTTGGCGAGGCCGGGCGCCGCGACGACGCGGTTCCTTCTATCCTATTGACCGCGTTTGCGCAGGTCGAAGCGACTCATCGAGAAAGTCCGCGAGTTCGTCGACGGCCACCGCGGCCGCCGGAACCAGCGACGCCTGCAACTGGGCCACGTGCCAGAGCCCGCGGGTGATCGAGAACCGCGTGGACACCCCGGCGGCCTCCAGCGCGGCGACCAGGCGCACGCACTGATCGTGCAGGCGCTCGCTCACGTCGACCTGCACATAGGTCGGCGGCAGCCCGCGCAGGTCGCCGAGCAGCGGCGCGTAGCCGGGATCGCGGCCGTCCGTCTCGCCCCGGTAGGCCGCCGCGCACGCGGTCGACCACGGCTTGCTGGTCACCAGGTCGCGGTACCGGTCGTCGACCTCGTTGGGGTCCGACCACGGCGCGATCAAACCCAGTGCGGCAGCACGCATCCCGTGCTCGTCCCGCAGTCGCAGCGACAGCGCGAGGGACAACCCGCCCCCGGCCGAGTCGCCCGCGACCGCGATCTCGTGCGGACGCAGGCCCCGGGAGACCAGCTCCAGGAACGCCGCCTCGGCGTCGTCGAGCGCCGCGGGGAACGGATGTTCCGGCGCCAGACGGTAATCCAGCGAATACACCGGCCGCCCGAGCCGCTGCGCCAGATGCGCCACCAGCGACCGGTGCGAGGCGGGCGAGCCGACGGTGTACCCGCCGCCGTGCAGGTAGAGCACGGCCCCGGACCGGGTGGGCGCGCCGACGGTGATCAGTTCCGCCGGGCGCCCGCCCAACCGTTGCCGCTCCACCCGGGTGCCGCGCGGCAGGAACTGCAGGCGCGCGGCGGTGTCGAGCATGGCCCGCTGCAACCGCCACGGCGCGCGGTGGTGCAGCGAGTAGCGGAAGATCGGGTGCAGGACCACCCGGGCGACCGGGGACGGTAGCGAAATGCCGTACATGCGTGAGACTTTCGTCGATCAGGGCATCATGCGCCGGTTGACGATGGCGGACGCGCGCTGGTACCAGGAGCCGGTGGCGCGCACCCAGATGTCGAGCAGCTTGGCCTCCCAGCCGATCAGCACCCGGCCGTGCCCCTTGCGCACGCCCTCGGTGATGGTCTGCGCGGCCATCTCCGGGGTGTGCAGCGCGAGCTGCTTGTCGAAGAACGAGGAGAACTGCTTGGCGTCGATGCCCTCGGCGTAGGTGGCGTTGCGGGCGACGGCGGTCTTGATGCCGCCCGGATGCACACAGGTCACCCGGACCGGATGCTTACGGCCCAGCATCTCCTGGCGCAGCGATTCGGTGAAGCCGCGCACCGCGAATTTGGCGGCGTTGTAAGCGCTTTGGCCCGGAATGGCGATGAGCCCGAACAGGCTGGACACATTGATCACGTGGCCGTCGCCGGATTCGATGAGATGCGGCAGAAATGCCTTGGTGCCGTTGACGACTCCCCAGAAGTCGACGTCCATGATGCGCTCGATGTCCTTGAACTGGGAGTCGAGCACCTCGCCGTGGAAGGCGATCCCGGCGTTGTTGTAGATCTGGTGCACCACGCCGAAGTGCTTGCGCACCGCGTCGGCGTAGAGCAGCACGGCCTCGCGCTCGGCCACGTTCACCCGATCGGATTTGACCTGCGCGCCCAAAGCCTCACAGCGCCGGACGGTTTCGGCCAGGCCCTCGGTATCGATATCGGAGAGGGCGAGTTTCGCGCCGCGCCGCGCGAGATTCTCCGCCAGCGCCCGGCCGATGCCCGAACCGGCGCCGGTGATCACACAGACCTTGCCCGTGAAGTAAGCGTCGTTGCTCACTGTGCTGCCACCACTTTCACATCGGAACCCACGCGGGCCGTCTCGGTTGTCGTGTCGTAGGCCGCCACGTCGAATTTCTCGGTCAGCCTACGGAATCGGAAGGTGAAGTCGGGCCACAACGTGGTGTTGTTGCCGTGCTTGTCGAGGTACCAGCTGGCGCAGCCGCCGGTGTTCCACACGCTGCCGACCAGTTTGGCCTGCAACTCGCGATTGAACCGGTCCTGCGCGTCCTGCCGCACCTCGACCGTGCGCAGGTGCTGCCGGTCGAAGGTGGCCACCGCGTCGGCGATGTAGTTGATCTGTGATTCGATCATGTACACCATCGAGGTGTGGCCCAGGCCGACGTTCGGGCCGAGCAGGAAGAACATATTGGGGTAGTTGGCGATCGCCGCGCCCTTGTAGCCCTGCTGCCCGGTGGCGTCGAACTGCTCGGCCAGCGAGCGGCCGTCGCGCCCGACCACGGTCTCGTAGGCCGGGTTGTCGGTGACGTGGAAGCCGGTGGCCACGACGATGGCGTCGATCTCGCGCTCGGTGCCGTCGGTGGTGACGATCGAGTTCGCGCGGATCTCGCGGATGCCGTCGGTGACCACGTCGACATTGTCGCGGCCCAGCGCCGGGTAGTACTCGTTGGAGATCAGCATGCGCTTGCAGCCGATGCGGAAGTTCGGGGTGACCTTGCGGCGCAGCTCCGGATCGCGCACCTCGTAGGCGAGCTTGGCCTTGGCCAGCAGCTCGAAGGCGCGCATGGCGGGCGGGAACTTGGCCAGGCCGACGACCTGGGTCTCCCGGGCGGCGTAGATGGCCGCGCGCGAGAGCCGCTGCACGCCGGGAATGTGCTTGAACGCCAACCGTTCCGGCAGCGTGTAGGGCCGGTCCAGCCGGGGCAGCAGCCACGGCGCGGTGCGCTGGTACACGTCCAGATGCGCCACCTCGGGCGCGATGGCGGGCACGATCTGGATGGCCGAGGCGCCGGTGCCGATCACCGCGACCCGCTTGCCGCGCAGTTCGGCGTCGTGATCCCAGCGCGCGGAGTGGAAGATCTGGCCCTCGAAGGTGTTGATGCCCTTGATATCCGGGAGATTCGGCTCGCACAGCGCGCCGATGGCCGAGATCAGGATGTCGGTGGTGAACGCGCCCCGGCTGGTCTGGACCTCCCAGCGGGCGTCGGCCTCGTTCCAGCGCGCGCTCGTCATCTCGGTGTCGAACAGGTGCTTGTCACGAACCTGATAGCGATCCGCCACGTCGCTGATGTAGCGCTGGATCTCCGGCTGCCGGGAGAACGAGCGCGTCCAGTCGGGGTTGAGCGCGAAGGAGTAGGAGTACAGATGCGAGGGCACATCGCAGGCCGCGCCCGGGTAGGTGTTGTCGCGCCAGGTGCCGCCGACGTCGCCGCCGCGCTCGATCACCAGGAAATCGTCCTGACCCTGCTGACGGAGCCGGATCGCCATGCCCAGCCCGGAGAACCCACTGCCGACGATCAGGATGTGCACGTGCCGGGCGGCGCGGTCGACATCTTTGTCTGTAACCTTGCGACTCATGTAACCGAGCCTAAGCGCTTATTGAGCAGCAGTCAACAGTATTGACTCTCGTTCAGTACGATTGTCGGGTGACCGACAGAAACTCCGGAGAACCAGCCAAGCGGGTACGTCTGAGCCCGGAAGAACGTCGTCGGCAGCTCATCGCGCTCGGCACCGAGATGCTGCGCGAGCGGGCCATCGAGGACATCTCCATCGGGGAGATCGCCGAGCAGGCCGGGATCTCGCGCGGCCTGCTGTTCCACTACTTCGCCTCCAAGCAGGAGTTCCAGCTCGCCATCCTGCGCAATGCCAACGAGGAACTGCTCGACCGGACCGCCCCCGATCCGAACCTGGGACTGTTCGACATGCTGCGCGACGCGGTCGAGCGCTACGTGGCCTACGTGAGCGCCAACCGCACCCCGTATCTGGCGATCCTGCGCGGACCCAGCAGCGCCGATCCGGAACTGGCCGCGCTCGCCGAGAGCTCGCGCGCGACGTTCGTGGACCGGATCCTGGTCAACGCGCGCCTGCTCGTCGACGATCCCGACCACCCGCGGCTGCGGCTGGCCGTGCGCGGCTGGATCGCGTTCGTAGAGGAGACGACGCTGAGTTGGCTTCGCCAGGAGACGATTTCGCGCGACCAGCTGATCGACATGCTGGTCGAGTCACTGCCCGCACTGGCCCTCAGCCCCGCCCTGACAGAGGCCCTGCGGCAGTGAGCCGGGTCGGACCCGGGCCGCTCGCGCCCGATCGGGTTACAGCGAGTGCTCGTCGAGCCAGCCCCGGGCCAGTTCGACCGCGGGGACGTGCTCATCGCGCAGGCGACGGACGAGCGTGGCGAGGTCGGCCGTGGTGAGTTCGCCCGCGACGTAGTTGAGCTTCTTGATCTGCCGGTCGCTCAGCGCGCCCTTGCGGAACACCGGCACGATGGTCTGCGCGCGGAAGGCGTGGTCCGGATCGGCGAGCAGGGTCAGCTCCTCGGCGCCCCCGGGCAGCAGGGTCGCGGGGGCGGTGAAGACCCCGGCCTGAACGTGCCCGTCGCGCAGGGCGTCTCGCAGCTGTGTATCCGAGCCGAAGACGACGTGCGCGGCGACATCGCAGTGATAGACCGCGTGCAGCGGGTCGAGCACATCCCGCCGCGGGTCGGGCGCGGGGCGCAGCGGATCGAGTTCGGAACCCGTCGCGATGCCGAGGGTCAACTCCCCGCAGCGCGGCGCCAGGTTCTCGAGGGTGGCGGCCGAATCCGCCCGGGCCAGGGCGAAACTCGGCCGCAGATCGGTGCCGTCGGCGAGATCGGAGACGGCCAGGCCCTCGGGTAGCGCGGCGTCGAGCGCCTCGGCCACGCTCGGGAGTGGTTGTCCCGCCGCGTCCTTCAGGGCCTGGTCGGGAGTGGTCTTGTCGGGCAGCCGAGCGGGCGACCCGGAATCGAGCGCGCGCAGCAGATCGCCGCTGTCGTCGCCGATCACCGTGACGGTCGCGGCGTCCAGCGCGGCCAGCGTGTCACCGCGCGTTCCGAGCCCGTCGCGGACGGCCGTGCGCGCGCCCGTGCGGGCCAGCGCGCCCGCGTAGATCTCGGCGATCATCCGCGACTGCGGGGAGTCGCCCGCGCCGACGACGATCGGGGCCGCCGACTCCGCGCCGGAACAGGAGACGGCCAGCGTCGCGGCCAGCGCGGCGATCAGCATTCGCACCGACGCGACCGAATTCATGCGGCGACACCCACTCCCGATCGGATAGAAAGAACGACTCCCGGCTGACAGTATGGACAGCCAGAAGATGGCCGTCCGGACTCGGATGGTAATCGGACCGGAAGGACAGTCTTGAAATCCACCATCACCACCGCCGCCCGAGTGCTCGCGACCGCCGTCGCCCTGGCCGCCGCGATGGCCCTGTCGGCCTGCGGCAACTCCGATCCGCTGTCCAGCGGTTCGGGTGACTGCGGCGGCGACGCGAACAAGATCACCGTGGGTTCGGCGAACTTCCCGGAGTCCGAGACCGTGGCCGACGTCTACGCGGAAGCCTTGCGCGCCAACGGTTTCACCGTCGACACCAAGCTCAATATCGGCAGCCGGGAGGCGTACGTTCCCGCGCTGCGCAGCTGCTCGATCGGCCTGATCCCGGACTACACCGGCAATCTGCTGCAATACCTGGACCAATCCGCCACCGCGACCGCGGCCGACGAGGTGAACGCCGCCCTCACCAAGGCGCTGGGCACCGATCTCGCCGCCGGGACGCCCGCGCCCGGCGAGGACTCCGACGCGGTCGTGGTCACCCGCGCCACCGCCGACAAGTGGAATCTGACCAGCATCGCCGATCTGGCGGCGCATTCGGCCGAGGTGAAGCTCGGCGCGCCGACCGAATTCGCCGAGCGCGCGGGCGGGCTGCCCGGCCTGAAGAAGAACTACGGCCTCGACATCCCCGCGGACCGGTTCGTCCAGATCGCCGACGGCGGCGGCCCCGCCACCGTGCGCGCGCTGACCGACGGTCAGGTGACCGCGGCCAATATCTTCACCACCTCCCCCGCGATCAAGCAGAACAACCTGGTCGTGCTGGCCGACCCCAAGCACAACTTCCCCGCCCAGAACGTGGTGCCGGTCTTCAACGCCAAGAAGAAGTCCGACAAGGCGCTGAAGGTGCTCGACGCGGTGTCGGCGAAACTGACCACGGCCGAGCTCATCTCGCTCAACGAGGCGGTCTCCGGCGCCACCAAGACCGAGCCCGCGGCCGCGGCGAAGAACTGGGTGGCCGCGCAGGGGCTGAACAAGCCGGTCGCCTAGTGTCCGATATCGAGTTCCGCGGCGTCACCAAGACCTATCCGGACGGCACCACCGCGGTGACGCGGCTGGACCTGCGCATCGAGTCCGGTTCGTTCACCGTGTTCGTGGGGCCGTCCGGCTGCGGCAAGACCACCTCGATGCGGATGATCAACCGGATGATCGCGCCCACCTCGGGCACGATCACCGTTGCGGGCGAGGACATCTCGGCCGCCGATCCGGTGCGGCTGCGGCTCGGCATGGGCTACGTCATCCAGAGCGGCGGCCTGCTCCCGCATCGCACGGTGCTCGACAATGTCGCGACCGTGCCGATCCTGCGCGGGAAGTCCCGCCGCGCCGCGCGGGCCGACGCGCTCGAGGTGCTGGACCGGGTGGGCCTGGATCGCGCGCTGGCCCGCCGGTATCCGGCCCAGCTGTCGGGCGGGCAGCAGCAGCGCGTCGGGGTGGCGCGGGCACTGGCCGCCGATCCGCCGATCCTGTTGATGGACGAGCCGTTCAGCGCGGTCGATCCGGTGGTGCGCGAGGAGCTCCAGGCCGAGATGCGCAGGCTGCAAAGCGAATTGCGCAAGACGATCGTCTTCGTCACCCACGACATCGACGAGGCGATCCGGCTCGGCGACCGGATCGCGGTCTTCGCGCCCGGCGGTGTGTTGCAACAGTACGACGCGCCGCAGACCGTGCTGGCCCAGCCCGCCACCGATTTCGTCGCCGGCTTCGCCGGCCGCGATCGCGGCTACCGCGGGCTGTCGTTCCGGGCGGCGAACGGCGTTGTGCCGCACGAGCTTCGCACCGCCACCGCCGAGCAGGTGCGCGAGCTGCGGCTCGAACCCGGCGAATGGGTGCTGGTGGTCGACGCCGCCGGGCACCCGCTGGGCTGGGTCGACGTCACCGGCGTCGAGGGCGTGCGCGCCGGGCACGCGCTCGCCGACTGCATGGCGGCCGGGGGTTCGCTGTTCACCCCCGGCGGGGATCTGCGGCAGGCGCTGGACGCGGCCATCTCCTCGCCCTCGGGAATCGGTGTGGCCGTGGACGATTCGGGTGCGGCGATCGGCGGGCTGCTGGCCACCGAGGTGATCGAGCAGCTCGCCCGCCAGCGCGCGGACGAGGACGCCGAACGCAACCGGCACTTCTTCGACCACGAGGGCGGGTGACCGGTGCGCTACCTCCTCGACAACTTCGCCGAGATCGCGGGATTCGCGCGCACCCATCTGTATCTCGCGCTGACACCCCTGGTCGTCGGGCTGGTGATCGCGATTCCGGTGGGCGCCCTGGCGCGGCGCGTGCGCTGGCTGCGCAGGATCACGACGACGGTGGCGAGCATCGCCTATACCGTGCCGTCGCTGGCGCTGTTCGTGATCATCCCGCCGCTGCTCGGGATCGCCACCATCGATCCGCTGAACGTGGTGATCGCGCTGAGCGTCTACTCGGTGGCGCTGCTGGTCATCGCGGTGCCGACCGCGCTGGACTCGGTGCCCGCGGCGGTACTGGACGCCTCCGACGCGATCGGCTACCCCCGGCCGCGGCGCGTCCTGACCGTCGAATTCCCTTTGGCGATACCGGTTTTCGTGGCCAATCTGCGGGTCGTCGCGGTCACCAACATCTCCGCGGTCACCGTCGGCGCGCTGATCGGGGTGGGCGGGCTCGGCAAGCTGTTCACCCAGGGCTATCAGCGCGACTATCCGGACGAGATCGTGGCGGGCATCATCGTGGTGCTGGCGCTGGCGCTGGTGGTCGACCGGGTGCTGTATGTGCTCGGCCGCTGGGCCACGCCGTGGCTGCGCACCGATCGGCCCGGCCTCGCACGGCGCGTGCGCACGGCGATCGATCCCGCGAAAGGCGTTGGGGCGTGAACCTTTTCCTCGATGCGTGGCACTATCTCAGCACGGCGGCGAATTGGGGCGGGCCCGCCGGAATCACCCGGCGGCTGCTCGAACACCTGTGGTACAGCTTCCTGGCCGTGGCGATGTCGGCGGTGATCGCGCTGCCGATCGGGGCGCTGGTCGGGCACACCCGGCGCGGCGGCGGCGTGATCGTCGGCTTCGCCAACGCCATGCGGGCGCTGCCCACCCTGGGCGTGCTCACCTTCGTGGTGCTGGGCCTCGGCCTGGGCCTGCTGCCGCCGCTGCTCGCCCTGGTGACCGTCGGGGTGCCGCCGCTGCTGGCGGGCGCGTACGCGGGCATCGCCAATGTCGACCCGGACGTGGTCGACGCCTCGCGGGCGATGGGGATGACCGAGCGGCGGGTGCTGTTGCGGGTGGAGGTGCCCAACGCGCTGCCGGTACTGCTGTCCGGATTGCGCGGGGCGACACTGCAAGTCGTGGCGACCGCGACCATCGCGGCGTACGTCAATCTCGGCGGGCTCGGGCGCTACATCTTCGACGGCATCAGCCTCTACAAGTACGACCGGGTGCTGGTGGGCGCGCTGCTGGTCGCCGCGCTGGCCCTCGTCCTGGACGGACTGCTGGCCTGGGCGGTGTGGGCCAGCGCGCCGGGCACGGGCCGCCTGCGCCGCCCGGTGCGCGGATAGCCCCGCCCGACTCAGCGCGCGAGGCCCGCGCGGTGCGCGTAGGCGATGGCCTGACCCCGGTCGCGCACACCGAGTTTGGCGAACAACGAGTTGATGTGGCTCTTGACGGTGCTGACGCCGATGAACAACGCCTCGGCGATCTCGGAGTTGTTGTGGCCCGCGGCCATCAGGCGGAGCACGTCGAGTTCGCGGTCGGTCAGATCGATAGCGGGCGGCGGCGCGGTGCGCAGACCGGAGACCAGCCGGGCGCCGACCTCCGCGGCGAGGGTGGTGTGCCCGCTGGCGACCGCGCGGACGGCCGCGGCGATCTCGGCGCGGCCCGCGTCCTTGGTGAGGTAGCCGCGGGCGCCCGCGCGCAGGGCCGCGGCGACCGAGGCGTCGTCGGCGTAGGTCGTCAGGACGAGAACGGCGGTGCCGGGATGGTCCGTGGCGATCACGCCGGTGGCGGTGACCCCGTCGACGCCGGGCATCCGCAGGTCCATCAGGGCCACCCGGGGCGAGCGGCGGCGCACGAGGTCGATCGCCTCGGCGCCGTCGCGGGCCTCGCCGACCACCTCGATATCGGGCAGCAGGGACAGCACGGTGGTGAGCCCGTCGCGCACCACGGTCTGGTCGTCGGCGACCACGACCGTGATCAGCGGCGCGGCACCAGGATTCGAATCGTCCACTGCCCGTTCTCCTTTCCGGCCGTCAGGGTGCCGCCGACCGCCTCGATCCGCTCGCGCATACCGAGCAGGCCCGCGCCCGTGCCCGAACCGGTGAGCGGAATGCGTTGGGGGGCAACGCGGTTGGCGATCGTGACGGCCAGCTGGTCACCCTGGTCGCGGAGGGTGAGCGTCACCGGGCGGCCGGGGGCGTGTTTGCGGGCGTTGGTGAGCGCCTCCTGCACCGCCCGCGCCAGCGCGATCGCCACCTGTTCGTCCAGACCGCGCAGCTCGGCTTCGGTGTCGACCACCACTTGCCCACCGGCGCAACGGTGTTGGTGACAGCGGTCCTGGAGCTCCGCGGTGAGGTCGAAACCGTCGGACCGCAGCGCGCCGACGACCCGGCGGGCGTCGTCGAGTCCGTCGGCGGCGAGGCCGCGGGCGGCGCGGACCCGTTCGGCGGCGCGGTCGTTCTCGTCGGCCTCGAACAGCGCGTCGGCGGCGTCGAGTTGCAGCACCAGCCCGCCGAGGGTGTGGGCGAGCACGTCGTGGATGTCGCGGGCGATGCGGGCGCGTTCGGCCAGGGCGGCGGCGCGGTCGCGTTCGGCGCGTATCACCCGATTCTGTTCCAGCAGTAAGCGATTGCGCACCGCGGCCGTGCGGGACTGGCGGCGGCTCCAGCCCATCAGCCCGGCGACCAGGAGCGCGAACAGCAGATCCGGCAGGGCGCGCACCGGGTGCGGCGCGACGGCCGCGGACAGGCCGCCGCACAGCACGGCCACGGCCGCGATCGCCACGCAGACGGGCACCGATTCGGCGACCCACGACAGGACGCTGAACACCGTCGCCAAGGCGGTGATCGCCGAACCGGTCGAGCGGGCCGCGGTGAGTCCGCCGCCGATCGCCATCGCGCACAACGCCGTTCGCGGCCACCAGCGCGAGGCGCCCGCCGGAGCCACCGTCCACCCCGCCCATCCGGCCCAGGACACGAGCACCCCCGCCGCGAGCCACGGATGCTGCCAGCGCACCGCGGGCGCCGAGGTCGCGATCACGGCGACCAGCCCGACCAGGCGCAGCAACCTGGACAGGCCCGTGATCGGCAACGGTTCGGTCATCGGATTCAGTGTGCCGCAACCGGACGGAAACGCTCGGCGCGCCGCAGCAGCACCAGCGTGCGGCCGACGCGATTGAGGGCGAGCATCACCAGGATCACCGCGACGGAGGTGACGAGCCGCGCGCCGATCGCGTGCGCCCACACGTCCACACCGACGCGCACGACCAGCAGCACGAACCACAGCGCCGATCCGGCCCGGCCGGTGCGCGCCCACAGTCTGCCGTCGAATTCGCTGATCCGCGACAGCAGGCCCATGGCGACGCCGACCGCCAGGCTCAGCGCGGCCGACACGGCCAGCAGCGCGACCGTCACCGCGTCGACCGTCTCGTGGGCGATCTCGCCGTTCAGCTCGACGAGGCCGACCCCGCCGATGACGAGAGGGGTGCGCCACATCCGTCCCGCCGCCAGTTCGCGCCACCGCGTCTGCCGCACCGCGATCCACACCAGCACCGCGACGATCGCGACGCCCTCGATGATCATGCTCATGTGTTTCAGCGTCGCCGTCGCGGGCGCGCGCGCCCACCACCCGCGGGTGGAGGGCGGGTGGAATCCGGGCGGGCCGCGGCGCAGAATGTCGCTCGTGCAGGAACCGGGACGCATTCTGCTGGTCGAGGACGCCGACGCCATCCGGACGGCCGTCGCCGCGGCCGTCGGCGCGGCGGGGCATCGGGTGCTGGCGCGCGAGCACGGCGCGGGTCTCGAACAGGATCTGGAGCGGTTCCGGCCCGATGTGGTCGTGCTGGACGTGATGCTGCCGGGGCGGGACGGGTTCGAACTGCTCGATATCGTCCGGGCCCGGTGCGAGGCGGGTGTGCTGATGTTGACCGCGCGGGACGAGGTGGCCGATCGGGTGCGCGGATTGCGTTCGGGCTCCGACGATTACGTGGTGAAGCCGTTCGACCTCGCCGAGCTGGTGGCCCGGGTGGAGGCGCTGTTGCGGCGGATGGGACGGCTGCGGACGCGGATCACGGTCGGCGATCTCGAGATCGACGTGGATCGGGGGACGGTGACGCGGAACGGGACGCCGATCACGCTGACCGCCACCGAGTTCCGGCTGCTCGCCCACCTGGCCGCGCATCGGGACCGGGTGCTCACCAAGACCCAGATCCTCACGGCCGTCTGGGGTTACGAGGATTACGACCCCAATCTGGTGGAGGTGTACGTCAGCGCGGTGCGGCGCAAACTCGAGGAGCACGGCCCCCGGCTGCTGCACACCGTGCGCGGACTCGGCTACGCGCTGCGGGTGGGTGAGCGATGAGGACGGTATCGCTGCGCAGGCGCGTAACCCTCACCGCCGCAATGGTTTCCGGGATCGCGCTGTTGGTCGCGGTGGTGCTGGTGCACGGGCTGTTCGCCGTGGCCGTGCAGCGCGGCGAGAACACCATCCTCGCCGACCGCGCCCGGCTGGCCCGGCAGCTCGCGCAGCAGGACGTCTCCGCGCCCGATCTCATGCGGCAGCTGGACAATCGGTCGATCCGGGCCCGGCTCGAACTGGCCGACGGGCGGAACTACGACGGGATCGGCGCGCGCGGCGAGGACGTCCGCGGTCCGTCGCGGCGGCTGCTGCTCACCGGGCCCGGCGAACTCGACCGCGCCCGGCTGACCCTGGTGATCGATTCGCCGCTGCTGAGCCGGGTGCAGTCCCGGCTCGGATTCGTCCTGCTCGGCTCCGTCGTGGCCGCGCTCGCCATCCTCACCGGCGGGCTCTGGCTGGGCGTGCGGCAGGCCCTCGCTCCGCTGGACACCATGACCGGACTGGCCCGCGCCATCGCCCGCGGCGACCGCGGCCGCCGCCTCTCCCCCACCCGCACCGACACCGAATTGGGCCGCACCGCGAGCGCTTTCGACGAGATGCTGGACGCCCTCGAGGGGGCCGAGGCCCGCGCCCGCGCCTCCGAGCGGCGCCTGCGCGATTTCGTCGCCGACGCCGCCCACGAACTGCGCACCCCCGTCACGGGTATCCGCGCCGTCGCCGAGGCCGTCCTGCACCAGCCCGCCGACGCCGACCCGGCCGAACGCGAACGCCTGTACGTCCTGCTGATCCGCGAGGCCCGCCGCGCCGGACGTCTGGTCGACGATCTGCTCGACATGGCCCGCGTCGACGCGGGCCTGCAATTGCGCACCGAACCGGTGGACCTGTACGACCTGGCCCGCACCCGCCTCGAACAACAGCGCGTGCTGCACCCCGACATCGACTTCCGCCTCGACGGCACGCCGGTCACCGTCACCGCCGACCCCGAACGCCTCGGCCAGATCCTCGCCAACCTGCTCGACAACGCCGCCCGCGCCGTTGCCGAAACCCCCACGCGCACAATCACCGTGCACCTCACCCGCACTCCCACCACCGCCGTCCTCGACGTCCGCGACTCGGGCCCCGGCGTCCCCGCCGCCGACCGCGAGCGCGTCTTCGAGCGACTCGTCCGCCTCACCCCCGCCTCCGCCGAGGGCTCCGGCCTCGGCCTCACCATCGCCCGCGGCACGGCCCGCGCCCACGGCGGCGACCTCCGCTGCCTGGCGCCCCCGGACGACGGCCCGGGCGCGCTGTTCCGGCTCGAACTGCCGCTCCCGCGCGGGCCTGAGGATCGGCTGAAGAAGGGGGGCGGATAGCGGCGAAAGGCGTTCCGGACGGGCAGATTCGTGGGTGGAAGATTCCTCGACTCGAATGGAGTTGCTCTGATGAAGCGAACCCTTGCCGCTCTGCTCGCCGGGACCGCGGGCGCGGCCGCTCTGCTCGTCGCGGTGCCCGGCGTCGCCTCGGCCGACGGGCCCGATTGCGGTCCGCAGGCACGCGCGCAGGTTCACGCCCAGGTCGCCTCCCGGACCGCGGACTACCTGGCGGCGCATCCGGATCTGGCCGCCGAACTCGCGAAGGTGCGCACGCTTCCGAAGGATCAGCGGCACACCGAATTGCAGGCGTATCGGCAGTCGCATCAGCAGGAGCTGCGGGAGTTCCGCGACATTCGCCAGCCGCTGCGCGACCTCCGCAAGGCGTGCAAGGGCTGACAACGGCGACGGGCGCTTCGTTCGAAAACGAAGCGCCCGAGTGCTGTTCGAATATCGTTGCTAGGCAACGCCTTCCGCGCGAGCGGCGGCGGCCACGGCCTCGGCGACCGCGGGGGCGACCCGGGGATCGAGCGGGCTCGGGACGATCTTGTCCGCGGCCAGTTCGTCGCCGACCACGGCCAGGATGGCGTCGGCGGCGGCGATCTTCATGCCCTCGGTGATGCGCCGAGCGCCCGCGTCCAGCGCGCCCTTGAACACGCCGGGGAAGGCGAGCACATTGTTGATCTGGTTGGGGAAGTCGCTGCGGCCGGTGGCCACGATCGCGGCGTACTTGTGCGCGATCTCGGGGTGGATCTCCGGATCCGGATTGGACATCGCGAACACGATGGACTCGGGGGCCATCGCCGCGATGAGCGCCTCGGGAATCGTGCCCGCCGAAAGGCCCAGGAACACATCGGCTCCCGCCATCGCGTCGGCGGCGCTGCCGGTGATGCCGCGCGGGTTGGTGCGCTGGGCCAGATCGGCCTTGACCTCGTTGAGGTCGGCGCGGTCGCGGCTCACCACACCCTTGGAGTCGAGCACGACGATGTCGGCGACACCGGCGGCCAGCAGGATGTTGGTGCACGCGACACCGGCCGCACCCGCGCCCGACACCACGACCTTCAGGCCCTCGATGTCGCGGCCCTGCACCTTGGCGGCGCCGTTGAGCGCGGCCAGCACCACGATGGCGGTGCCGTGCTGATCGTCGTGCATGACCGGGCAGTCCAGCGCCTCGATGACGCGCTTCTCGATCTCGAAGCAGCGCGGCGCGGAGATGTCCTCGAGGTTCACCGCGCCGAAGCTCGGGCGCAGCCGGATCAGGGTCTCGACGATCTCGTCGACGTCCTTGGTGTCCAGCACGATCGGAATCGAATCCAGACCCGCGAACTTCTTGAACAGCGCGGCCTTGCCCTCCATCACCGGCAGCGAGGCGCGCGGACCGATGTCGCCGAGACCGAGCACCGCGGTGCCGTCGCTGACCACGACGACGAGACGGTCGGTCCAGGTGTAGCGCTTGGCCAGCGCGGCGTCGGTGTGGATGGCCCGGCTCACCTGCGCCACGCCGGGCGTGTAGGCGATGGACAGATCGCGCTGGGTCTCCAGCGGGGACGTGAGTTCCACCGAGAGCTTGCCCCCCAGATGACCCGCGAAGATTTCCTCGTGCGTAATGGCGGACAGGTTCGCCGAATCGGTTTCACGGCTCGCCGTGGCGGCGTTCGGTGCATCAGTCACGGGTGACACGATTTCACTCCTGCTCGGTGTCGACTGAACCGTCTCGCGGTTACCGTCGGGTATTTGGTATCAATGGTTTTCGGTTACTCGGCAGGTGCGTTGATCACACTCGCTTGCCGCGCAATACCGTTCGATGGTGACATCGCGGTGTGCCGCACCGGGTATTACGGCGTATCGCCGCAGAGATCCGTCGAGCCGGAAACCGGACGGGTGTGTCCGGGTAATGCCGTTGGGGCGTACCGCGCATCCGGAGCAGTGCGTCACGGGTGCCGGTTCACCGACCTCCCGGACCGGGCGGTGGCGTCGGCCAGGGATCGGAACATTCTGCCAGGAAAGGTGAGTGGTTTCCAAATCGCCTGCGCGAGGCGGGTGGCGCGGGGGCGAGCGGGCTGCCATTGCCCGAGCCTAGGGCGCGCGAATTACCCCGACGTAAGGGGAAACTCGCATGCGGCGGCCGCCCGAGTGAGGTCGCGCGGGGGCGCGACCCAGACGGTCCCGACACCCCCGGTGTGCAGGCGCAGCCGCCAGTCCTCGACCTCGCCGGGATGGTCGGTGCGGCGGTGGATGCCGCGGCTCTCGGTGCGGGCCAGCGCGCTGTGCTTGGTCCAGCGTGCCACGGCCAGCAGCGCGGCCGCCTCGCGGGCCCGCAGCAGTTCCGCCCCGGTGCCGCCGAGATCGCACTCGGTGACCGGCCACAGCGCGTCGAGTTCCGCGATGCTGTCCCGCAGGCTTCCCGCACTGCGCCAGTAGCTGCGCCGCAGCGGCAGGGTGTGCTCCTGCACGAGCCCGATCACCGCCCGCGGATCGATCCCGGCGACCGCGCGCAGCCCCCCGCCCACCCGGGCCGGAACCGCCCGCCCCCGCCCGCGCGCGAACCGCACCGCCCCCGTACCCGCCCACATCCCGGAGGCGATCGCCCACGCCGCCCGCTGCCCACCGACGCCCCCGTACGCCCCGGCGATCGCCTCCCGCGAGGTCACATCCCCCGCCGCGAACAACCCGGGAACCGTTGTGGCGCAATCGAACCCGGTGAGCCGCAGACCACCGGTACCGCGCACCGTACCGGCCAGCACCGCCCGCACCTGAACCGCACCCGAAAGGCGCGGAGCGCCAACGTGTTCCGCCCCTCCAACTCCGAGGCCCCCTCCGCCGTCGCCGGTGCTCCCCAGCCCGGCGAGCGCCTCCAGCGTGGCGAAGACCCCTCGACCGCCGACCCGGGCCTCCGCGCCTCCCGACGCACCGGCCTCCGCGAAGCTCGGGTGAACCCGAGCCTCCGGACCTCCCGACCCATCGATCTCCGCGAGCGTCGGGCGAACCCGAGGCTCCGCGCCTTCCGACCCACCGGCCTCCGCGAGCGTCGCGTAGACCCGGCGGCCATTGGCGAGGGCCTCGAGGGCGGCGGCGTGTGGGCCGAGGGCAGGGTTTTCGAGGGGCGCGCCGGATTCGTCGTGGAAGGCGGCGAAGCGGAGGGTCGGGGTGGGCGGCAGTGGGGCGAGCGGGGCGAGGGTGTAGGCGCTGGAGAATTCCATGCCCGACAGCTCACCGCCGACCTCGGCGGCCATCAGCAGGCCGTCGCCGGTGGCGACATCGGCGCCCGCGGCGCCGGACAGGAACGCGCAGCCGCCCGTGGCCAGCACCACCGCGCCCGCCCGCACGGACCACTCCTCGTAGCCGCGTGCCGAGCACAATCCACTCGCCCCGGCCACGACGCCCTCGGCGTCGACGAGCAGCCGCAGCGCCGGATGATGGTCCAGGATCCGCACGCCCGCCACGAGCAGGCTCCGCCGCAGCAGGCCGAGGTAGCGGACGCCGCTCAGGCGAATCCGGGTCGGGCCGCCCGACCGGTCACCGTGCGGCACCCGGCCGCGACGAAACAGGTGGTCGAGCCGGAGGTGGGTCTCGGCGAGCACGCGGTGCGTCCATTCCGGATCGCCGAGTCGGCCGCCGCGCGCGAAGGCCAGCCGGACCGCCTCCTCCCGAGCCGGTCCGGGCGGGAAATTCGCCAGGGCCACAAGGCTTTTCGCGGTCGGTCCGCTGGCCCCGCACCGCCCCTTGTCGACCAGGATCACCCGGGCCCCGGAGCGCGCCGCGGCGAGCGCGGCCCACGCCCCCGCGGGACCACCCCCCACCACCAGCACATCCGACTCCAGCACGCCCACAAAGGAAAATATTCGGGCACATTTCACCCGATGGCAACCATTACGCTCGCCCTAATTCCACCACTGCGTAACCAAAAGATAACCCGCCGCACAGAAAACGACCACGGACCCGAAAAAGGCCGCAAAACCCCGTCGCCGATCCGCGAATACCTGCGCGCACACGGCCAGTAACGCGATTCCCACATGCCACGCCACCGTCGCCGCCCCCGGCCCCGGAAATCCCCGCCGCGCCCCGAGCACCTCGGCCCCGATCACCACCAGGCACAGCACCACGAGCCCACCCGCCACGATTCCGCTCAACCCGCGCACCAACCTCACGACAGCCTCCCCTCACCCCGAACGACCCGGCCTACCCGTCGCACGACACGATCACCCCGCCCCCAGCGAATATCCCCCGTACGCAGGGAGTCTCACGACACGATCACCCCCACCCCGCTCGCCTTGTCGGCGAGCCGTTCGAACTGCTCCGGGGCGGTGGTGCAGTCGCCGAGGTGGATGGTCTTGTTCGCGCCGTGGTAGTCCGACGAGCCCGTGGTGAGGAGGTCGAGTTCGGCGGCGAGGTCGCGGAGCAGGGCGCGGTCGGCGGCATTGTGGTCGGGATGGTCGACCTCGAGGCCGGACAGGCCCAGGGCGGGCAGGGCGCGGATCTCGTCGAGGGCGAGCAGGCGGCCGCGGGTGCGAGCGCGCGGGTGGGCCACGACGCTGACTCCGCCTGCGGCCGAGACCATTTCGACCGCGCGGCGCAAGGGGGTGTCGGCCTTCTCGACGTAGTAGCGGCCGCGCGGGGCGAGGAGGCTCTCGAAGGCGGCGCCGACGGTCGGCACCACCCCGGCGGACACCAGGGCGCGGGCCAGATGCGGTCGTCCGGCCGAGGCCCCGGCGGAGGCGAGCACCTCGTCGGCGTCGACCGGCAGGCCGTCGGCGGCCATCCGCTCGGCCATTGCCCGGACCCGGGCCACGCGCTCGCCGCGCAGCCGTTCGCGTTCGCGCGCGAAGGCCGCGTCGGTGGGATCGAACAGGTAGGCCAGCAGATGCACCGACACCGGCCAGCCGTCCTCGCCGGGGCCGGTGCACGACATCTCCATGCCGCGCACCAGGGTCATCCCGTTCGGCAGCGCCTCGGCGGCCTCGGTCCAGCCGGAGGTGGTGTCGTGATCGGTGAGGGCGACCACGTCCAATCCGGCCGCCGCGGCGTTGCGGACCAGTTCGGCCGGGGTGTCGGTGCCGTCGGAGGCGTTGGAGTGGGTATGCAGGTCGATGCGCACCCGTCCATCTTGCCGAACGGCAGCGACTAGCATCGCAACTCGTGCCCCAGATGCCACCCCTGCCCTCGTTCCGCGGTCGCGGCAAGGCGGTGGAACCGCGTCCGCGCATCCCGGTGCCCACCGCGCGCGCGATCATCGACTGCGGCGTCTACGTCGACGGGCACCGGCTGCCCGGCCATTTCACCCACGCCGAGGCGCTGGCCGCGGTGCGCGAGCGCGGGGCCGGCTTCGCGTGGGTGGGCCTGCACGCGCCCGACGAATTCCAGATGGCCGATGTCGCAACCACTTTCGGCCTGCACGAACTGGCCGTCGAGGACGCGGTGCAGGCGCATCAGCGGCCGAAACTCGAACGCTACGACGACGTCCTGTTCCTGGTGCTGCGCACGGTGAAATACGTCGAGCACGATCCGAACAGCATCTCCGAGATCGTCGAGACCGGCGAGATCATGATCTTCATGGGCCGCGATTTCGTGGTCACCGTGCGGCACGGCGAGCACACCGGGCTCACCGGCGTGCGCCGCGACCTCGAGGCCAATCCGGAACGGCTCGCGCTCGGCCCGGGCGCGGTGCTGCACGCCATCGCCGACCACGTCGTGGACTCCTACGTCGACGTGACCCAGGACATCGAGGACGATGTGGCGGAGATGGAGGAGAAGGTCTTCACCCCGCGCAGCAATCTCGCCATCGAGGCCATCTATCAGCTCAAGCGCGAGGTGGTCGAGCTGCGCCGCGCGGTCAATCCGCTCGCGCTGCCGCTGCAATTGCTCTCGCGCAGTTCGGAATTGCCGCTGCCCAAGGAGATCCGGCGTTATCTGCGCGACGTCGCCGACCATCACACCCAGGTCGCCGAGCGGATCAGCGATTTCGACGAATCGCTGAGTTCGCTCATCAACGCCGCTCTGGCGAAGGTGAGCGTGCAGCAGAACACCGATATGCGCAAGATCTCGGCGTGGGCCGCGATGGCCGCGGTGCCGACCATGATCGCGGGCATCTACGGCATGAATTTCGACCACATGCCCGAATTGCATTGGACGCTGGGCTATCCCCTGGTGATCGTCGTCATCGTGGTGATCTGCAGCGCCCTGCTGGTCACCTTCCGGCGCAACAACTGGCTGTGACGCTCACAGCGTCGCCGCGCCGCGCCCCGGATCGGTGACGTCGATACCCGCCTCGGCCCACGCCTCCCGCAGCGCCTGCGCCCCGCGCACCCGTACCCACGCCGCCTCGGTCGCGGTCAGCGGCGCGACCGACAGGAACCGTACGGGTTCGGCCGGTTCGGGCAGCGCGACCTCGGGCAGTTCGCTGGGGCCGAGCAGCACCGCGGTGAACGGGGCCTTGTCCCACAAGGGTTCTCCCAGATCCAGCAGCGCATCCGCTTGCAGCACAACGCCTTCCACCGCAGGGGAGGCGATCAGCACGCCGAGCCCGCGCGCGATCCCGGCGTGAGATCCCGTGGCGCGCAACGTGAGTACCAGCTCCGCGCGCGGGCCGCGCACCGGATCGGCCAGGGCGTCGGACGGATCGGTCATGGGATGGCGCGAACCGCCCAGCGTCACGTAGTGCAGGACCTCGCCGTCGGGGATCCGCAGGATCTCGATCGGCTCCAGCCCCAGGAAGGTCACCGAGGCCGAATCCGCCGAGGGCACACCGAAATAGCCGAGCGTCGCGGCCCGGACCTCGTCGAGCACGCGCACGTCAGATGGCCAGCCGGGCCAGCATGTCGCGGGCGGCCTCGGCCTCCTTCGGCTCGCACAGCACGTCGTAGCGCCCGGCGACCAACTGCATGGTGGAGGCGAAATCGCGCTGCCCGCGGGTGGCGGCGTAGGGGATCGAGGTGGAGATGACACCGAAGATGACACCGCCGACCAGACCCACCACGAGCGGGCCGAGCGCGCCGCCGGTGGTGAACAGGCTCAGCAGCAGACCCAGGAACAGGCCCAGCCACGCACCCGACACCATGCCGCCGCCGATCACCTTGCCCCAGGTCAGCCGGTACAGCACCCGCTCGACCTGCATCAGATCCACGCCCACGATGGTCACGTTCTCGACCGGGAACTGGTTGTCGGCCAGATAGTCGACCGCCCGCTGCGCCTCGGCATAGGTGGGATACGACCCGACGGGCCAACCCGACGGCGGCGTCGGCAGGCCGGGCCGATTGCGGTTGGAGTTCCCCAACGGACTAGTCATGGCTCCATCATGCTATTGATCCGCCGGCGACGGGGGAGTGAAACGCGTGGTTCGCGCCATTCCGGCGGCCCTGCCCTTCTCGGCTATGACGCGGGCCATCTTCGCGCTCGCCTCGTCGATCATCTCGTCGCCCAACATGACCGCCCCGCGCGCGCCGCCCGCCTCGGAGGTGTGGAAGGCGTAGGCGTCGAGGATCTCCTCGGCCCGGTCGTAGTCGGCCTGGCGCGGGGAGAAGATCTCGTTGGCCGCCTCGATCTGGGTGGGGTGCAGCACCCACTTGCCGTCGAAACCCAGTGCGGCCGTTCGGGATGCGGCCCGGCGGAAGCCGTCGAGATCGCGGATCTGGAGATAGGGTCCGTCGATGGCCTGTAGGCCGTGCGCCCGCGCGGCGAGCAGGATGGTCATCAGGATGTGGTGGTAGGCGTCGCCGGGCTCGTAGCCCTCCGGCTGTTCGCCGACGACGAGGGTGCGCATATTGATGCTCGCCATGAAGTCCGCGGGCCCGAAGACCAGTGTCCGCACCCGCGGGCTCGCGGTCGCGATGTCATCGATATTGCGCAGGCCCAGGGCGTTCTCGAGCTGCGGTTCGATGCCGATGCGGCCGACCTCGAGTCCGGCGGCCTTCTCCACCTGGGTCAGCAGCAGATCCAGCGCCCGCACCTGACCGCCGTCGGTGACCTTCGGCAGCAGGATCGCGTCCAGCGCCGCGCCCGCGCCCTCGACGACGGCGATCACGTCGGCGTAGGTCCATTCGGTCGTCCAGTCGTTGACCCGCACCACCTTGAGCTGCTCACCCCAGCCCGAGGAGTTGAGCGCGGCGATGATGTTGGCCCGGGCGGCGGCCTTCGCCCCGGGCGCCACCGCGTCCTCGAGGTCGAGGAAGACCTCGTCCGCGGGCAAACCCATGGCCTTCTCGATCATGCGGGGATTGCTGCCGGGCACGGCGAGCACCGAACGGCGGACTGACATGCGACATCTCCTCCAGTATCCGGACAGAGCACCCTCTAGCCTGGGCATCATGGCAGCGACGAGGGTTTTCGCCGCCAGGCTGGCGAGCCTGGTGGTGCTGGGTCCGGACGGCGAGTCTATCGGCCGGGTCCGGGACGTGGTGATCTCCATCCGATACGACCGCCAGCAACCCCGGGTGCTCGGCCTGCTCGTCGAACTGCCCACGCGCAAACGAATATTCGTGCCCATGCTGCGGGTGACCGCGATCGAGCCCGGTTCGGTGAACCTCAACACCGGCACGGTCAGCCTGCGCCGCTTCGAGCAACGGCCCGGCGAGATGCTGGCGCTGGCCCAGGTGCTGGATTCCACGGTCCGCGTGGACGATCCGGAGCTGCCGGATCTGCACGACGTCGATCTGTTCGTGGTGGATCTGGGCATCGAGCAGACCCGCACCCGCGACTGGCTGGTCTCGCGGGTCGCGGTGCGCGGGCATCGCCGCCTCGGTCGCCGCCGCGCGATCCACGTCGTGGACTGGAACCACGTGCGCGGGCTGACCCCGTACGAGCTGAATCTGCCCGGCCAGGACGTGACCCAATTGCTCGGCCAGTTCGAGGGTTTGCGCCCCGCCGACGTCGCGCACCTGATGCGCGAGCTGCCGGGCAAGCGGCGCATCGAACTGGCCCGCGCGCTCGACGACGAACGGCTCGCCGACGTCGTGCAGGAACTGCCCGAGACCGATCAGGTCACGGTCCTGCAGCAGCTCGGGGTCGAGCGCGCCGCCGACGTCCTCGAGGCGATGGACCCCGACGACGCGGCGGACCTGTTGGGCGAGTTGCCGACCGGTGAGGCCGAGGCGCTGCTGTCGCTCATGGATCCCGAGGAGTCCGAGCCGGTGCGCCGATTGCTCGAGTACTCGCCCTACACCGCGGGCGGTCTGATGACGCCGCGCCCGGTCGTGCTCACGCCCGCCGCGACCGTCGCCGAAGCGTTGGCGCGCGTGCGGGATCCGGACCTCACCCCGGCGCTGGCCTCCCTGGTCTTCGTGGTCCGGCCGCCCACGGCCACCCCGACCGGGCGCTACCTCGGCTGCGTACACATTCAGCAACTGCTGCGCGAACCTCCGGCGACCTTGGTCGGCGGACTGGTCGACGCCGATCTGACGGTCTTGCGGCCGGCCGCCTCGCTGAGCGCGGTGACCCGCTACTTCGCCACCTACAACCTGGTGTGCGGCCCGGTCGTCGACGAGGAGAACCACCTGCTGGGCGCGGTCTCGGTCGACGACGTGCTCGACCATCTGCTGCCGGAGGATTGGCGCGAGCAGGACGAGGACAGCAATGCCACCGCCGCGGCCGCCGCCGCCACGGGAACGGGAGAACGCCCATGAACGAGCGCGCCGACAAGCCGATCGCACGCCAGCGCCTCGAGACTCCGGTCGAATCGCGGTTCCGCTTCGAACTCGACGCCGAGGCCATGGCCCGCACGAGCGAGCGCATCGCCCGATTCCTCGGCACCGGGCGCTATCTCGTCCTGCAGTCCGTGGTCGTGATCGTCTGGATCATCGTCAACGTCTTCGTCGCGGCGCTTCGCTGGGATCCGTATCCGTTCATCCTGCTGAATCTGGCCTTCTCCACCCAGGCCGCCTACGCCGCGCCGCTGATCCTGCTCGCGCAGAACCGGCAGGACAACCGGGACCGGGTGTCGCTGGAGGAGGACCGCTCGCGCGCCGCGCAGACCAAGGCGGACACCGAATTCCTCGCCCGCGAACTGGCCTCGCTGCGGATCGCCGTCGGCGAGGTCGCCACCCGCGACTATCTGCGCCGCGAACTCGAGGACATCAAGGACACGCTGGCGCGTCTCGAGGCGGGCGCGCCGAGCGCCGGAGAAGAATCTGTCGCGGCGGCCAAATCGAAGAAGAGTACCGATAGAAAGCGGGGGCGGGTACCGATTTCTCCACAGATCGAAGGCAACTGACCGTAAATATCGACAACAACAAGCTGACCGCCGGGTAACCTGGATCACGTTGTCCGGAGCGACCGGCCCGGACGGGGTGTCGACCCGGTCGCTCACCGACTACGAAGGGGTTTGGTGTGCCGATGCGAATGTCTGGTCCGATAACCGTATCGGCGCTGGTGGTAGCGGGTTTGATGGCTTCGGGTTCGACGGCCGTGCAGCCGGTCGCCAAGCCCGACGCGCCCAAGGCCCCCGAGGCGCAGCTGGCCGCCGCGACCGGTCCCGCCGACGCCGCCGATACCGCGACCGCCCAGGCCGTCGGCCTCGTTCCGGCCGCTCCCGAACCGCCTCGCAAACTCCGGGCAATGATCCCGCCGAGCGACGGTCTGCCCCCGTTCGCGGGGACCGTGCCGTTGCAGAACATCTCGCTGCCCGGCGGCGGCGTGCTCGGCATCCCGGAGATCGTGCTCGCGGCCTACCGCAACGCCGAACTCGCCCTGCAATCCTCGATGCCCAACTGCGGGGTGAGCTGGCACCTGCTCGCGGGCATCGGCAAGATCGAGTCCAACCACGCGGGTTTCGGACGCACGGACGCCAACGGCACCACGGTCGGGCCGATCTACGGTCCCGCCCTGGACGGCACGCTGCCCGGCAACGAGGTCATCAAGGCCGCCGACGGCGGTTTCGTGCGCGCGGTCGGCCCGATGCAGTTCCTGCCCGGCACCTGGGCGCACTACGCCTCCGACGGCAACGGCGACGGGATCTCCGACCCCAACAACGTCTTCGACGCGGCGCTCGGCGCGGGCAAGTACCTGTGCTCGGGCGGACTGGATCTGCGCGATCCGCAGCAGGAGCTGCGAGCGGTGTTGCGCTACAACAACTCCGTGGCCTACGCCGCGCAGGTGCTGAGCTGGTCCAACGCCTACAAGAACGGCGGCGCCCCGACCCAGGTGCAGATCTCCCCCGATCTGATCCCGCCGGGGGCGATGCCCGAGGGCGCGGGTTCGACCATGCTGGCGGTCAATACGACCTATCCGAGCCCGAACTCGACCACGACCACCACCGAACCGCCCAGCTCCGCGGCGACCACCACCACGCCCCAGCAGCCCACCCAGGTCATGATCAACATCCCGGGGCTGCCGCCGATCCCGTGCGGCATCTTCTGCCCGCCGCCCCCGCCGAAACCGTGTGACCCGGCGGCGAATCCGGCGCCGATGCCCAAACCGGGCGAACCGGCGAAACCGGCCGATACGCAACGCTGGTCGGCGAGCGACCAGGCGCAGGTGGGCCAGGACCCGAACAAGCCGCTGGATCCCAATGCGGCGCCGCAGAATTCGGACGTCCAGCGCCAGGCCCAGTGCGCGGCCCCGCAGCAGCCGCCCGCCCCGGGCCAGCCCGCCGCACCCGCCGCGCCGGGACAGCCGCCCGCGCCGCAGGGCCCGGCGCTCGAGGAGGAGCAGCCCCAAGCTCCCACCAAGACACCGGAACCCGGCCCGGCCGCGCCGCCCGAGCAGGCGCCCGCCGAGGCGCCCGCGCCCCCGCCGCCGCCCGCGATCACCCTGCCGTTCGGCATCGTGGTGCCGCTCCCCGCCCCGCCCGCGTGAGATAAACCGGAAACCCGGTCACGAAGAAGTAACGAAAAGATCTCGGATGCGGTAACCTCATCTCGTTGTGTCACGAAAGGCTCACAGCGAGCATTGGAGGGCCACCGCACAGTGGGACGTCATCGCAAGCCGCCGACCGTCACCGTCCGGCGCGGATCAGTCATCGCTCTGACCGGGCTGGTGCCTGCGGGAGTCGTCGCCGTCAGCGCGGCCTCGGCATCGGATGTGGAGACCGCGGAGCACGCGGCTTTGGCCGCGCCGCAACAGCTTTCGGAGGGCGCGAGCGCCGAGGTCGCCCCGCGGGCCGCGGTGGTCGCCGACGAGTTGTTGCACGCCGCCAAGCATCCCGGGCCCCCGATCGTGAAAACCGTTGCCCAGAGCGGGGATCGGGTCGCGGCGGATCTGCCCGCCGGTCCGCTCGGCATGCCCGGCATCGCGCACGCGGCCTATCTGAACGCCGAACGCGTACTGGCCCAGGAGAATCCGGACTGCCACATGCCGTGGTCGGTGCTCGCCGGGATCGGCCGGATCGAATCGCATCACGCCAACGGCAAGGCCGACGCCAAGGGCAATCCGATCGACCCGATCTACGGCCCGGTGCTCGACGGCAGCCTCGCGGGCAACCAGATGGTCCGCGCCACCGACGGCGAGCTCGACGGCGGTATGCGCGGCTTCACCCGCGCGGTCGGTCCGATGCAGTTCCTGCCCGAGACCTACCGCAAGTTCGCGGCGGACGGCGACGGCGACGGCATCTCCGACCCGCAGAATCTGTTCGACGCGGCCCTGACCGCGGGCAAGTACCTGTGCTCCGGCGGGCTGGACATGAACGACCTGTCCCAGCAGTCCAAGGCGATCATGCGCTACAACAACTCGATGGCCTACGTGGCGAACGTGATGGCCTGGGAGGTGGCGTACCGCACCGGCGTCGCCCCGCAGGCCAGCCAGCTGCCCCGGATCTGAGTCCGACGTTCCCGGGCCCTGGACGTGCTTACGCAAGCTGCCCCTCGGGGGCCCGGACGGCCGCCGCTAAGCTGGGCGTCATGCCAGTGGTAACGGAATCGGATGTGCGGGCTGCTCTCGCGAAGGTGGACGACCCGGAGATCCGTAAACCGATCACCGAACTGGGCATGGTGAAGAGCGTCGCCATCGACGCCGACAGCGGTGTCCATGTCGAGATCTACCTGACGACGGCGGCCTGCCCGCTGCGCACCAAGCTCACCGAGATGGTGCGCAAGGCGGTCGCCGACGTCCCCGGCGCGGGCGCGGTGACCGTCGACCTCGACGTCATGAACGACGAGCAGCGCACCGAGTTGCGCAAGAAGCTGCGCGGCGATTCGCCCGAGCCGGTCATCCCGTTCGCCCAGCCCGGCTCGCTGACCCGGGTGTACGCCATCGCCTCGGGTAAGGGCGGCGTCGGAAAGTCCAGTGTCACAGTCAATCTCGCGGCCGCGATGGCCGCGCGCGGACTGTCGGTGGGCGTGCTCGACGCGGACATCTACGGTCACTCGGTGCCGCGCATGCTCGGCACCGACGCCCGGCCCACCCAGGTCGAGCGGATGATCATGCCGCCGATCGCGCACGACGTGAAGGTCATCTCGATCTCCATGTTCACCCAGGGCAACACGCCCGTCGTGTGGCGCGGCCCGATGCTGCACCGCGCGCTGCAACAGTTCCTCGCCGACGTGTTCTGGGGCGACCTGGACATCCTGCTGCTCGACCTCCCGCCCGGCACCGGCGACGTCGCCATCTCCATCGCCCAGCTCATCCCCAACGCGGAGATCCTGGTCGTCACCACCCCCCAGCCCGCCGCCGCCGAGGTCGCCGAGCGCGCCGGCGCCATCGCCCTCCAGACCCGCCAGCGCATCGCGGGCGTCGTGGAGAACATGTCCTGGCTCGACCTCCCCGACGGCACCCGCATGGACCTCTACGGCTCCGGCGGCGGCCAGGCCGTCGCCGACCGCCTCTCCCGCGCGGTAGGCGCCGACGTCCCCCTCCTCGGCCAGATCCCCCTCACCCAGGACCTCCGCAAAGCCGGCGACGAGGGCACCCCCATAGTCCTCTCCAACCCCACCGACCCCGCCGCCGAGTCCCTCCTCGCCATCTCCGAAAAACTGTCCGTCCGCCGCCGCGGCCTGGCCGGCATGTCCCTCAGCATCGACACCACCCGCCACCTGTAGGCGTTCCGGCGTCCGCCACGGCAGTCGGGCGGATGCGATGATGGCACCAGAACGCACACCAGTGGCTCGCGCACGGAGGCGATGATGACGGTGGACATTGAGATGCCCCGCAGGCGGTCGATCACCGTGGAAGAATTCGACGCTCTGCCGGTCGACACCGCCCATCGTTACGAGATCGAGAATGGATTCTTGCTCGTGAACGCTCGCCCCGCACCACTGCACAGCCGTGCCGTCACCCGACTGGTCGCCCAGCTCGACAGCCAATTGCCCACGGGCTGGGAGGCATTCGCGGAATTGGAGGCCGAACTGGTGGGTCGGTCGCCCCGGCGGGTTCCCGATCTCGTGGTCGCCCCCGTGGAGGTCGACGAGCAGACCCGGGTGCGCAGCGAGCAGATCGCCCTCGCCGTCGAGATCGCGACGTCCGGCGAGTCCGCGGTGCGCGACTACGCCGTCAAGGCGGGCGAATACGCGGCCAACAAGATCGCCCACTACTGGGTGATCGACATCCTGGATCCGGAGTCCGTCGGCCTGACGGTCTACACCCTCGACACCACCGGCGAGTACCACATCACCCCGCGCGCGACGGGAGTCGTCACCGTGGAGTCGCCGTTCCCGCTGACCGTCGACCTCGGGGCACTGACCGAACGCCGATGAGCCCGCGCTACAAGATGTTCCAGCGCAGGGCGATGTCCTCGCGGAGGCCCTGGACGCGGCGGAGGACCTCTTCGGCGGTGGGGGTGCCGGGGGTGGATTTGTAGGCGTTGGTGGTGATCATGCGGAGTTCGCGGAGGTCGCGGAGCCAGGGGTAGCCGGGCCAGGTGCGGATGTCGAAACCGTAGGCGTCGCAGAAGGTTTCGTATTCGGTGGGGGGATGGGCGAAGCGGCGGCAGTGGACCTCGAGGGTGACCAGGTCCCATTCGGGGCGGCCGACGGCGACGCTCTCCCAGTCGCAGAGGACGCCGCGGCGGGAGTCGGGGTCCCACAACGTGTTTCGATGATGGGCGTCGCCGTGGATGAGGGCGGGGCGCAGGGGGAAGTCGACGGCGGGGGCCGCGGCGGCGAGGCGGAGTCGTTCGTCGTGCAGCAGGCGGCGGTCGAAGGGCGAGAGGATCGTGCTCGCCTCGATGGAGCGGCCGATATGGGCGAAGGCGTCGTCGAGATGGCGGTCCGGCAGCCATTGGGCGGGGCGGGTGCGCAGGCCGTGCAGGGCGGCCAGGGGGGCGGCGAGGTCGACGGCCGCGATCGGGCGGTGCTGGGGCAGGTAGTCCCAGAAGGTCACCGTGCAGCCGCCGATCCGCAGCGGTTGCGCGATGGCCGTCGGCGGCACGGTCGGCACGCCCCGCTCCCGCAGCCAGCGCACCAGCGCCACCACGTCCACCGGCGGCCGCACCCCGAACGGCCGATCGATCTTCACCACCACCGGCGCGCTCACCAACCGGTACACGGCATTGGTGTGATGCCGCAGCAGCTGCGCCCCGGTGGCGTCGAAACCGCCTGCGCCGCAAGCCCGTTGCAGAATCCATCGGGTCCGGCGGGGGGTGAAGGGTAAGCCGGGCGCTCCCGTCGTCATCGGCTCCGACATGGCGATCACCGCAGTTCGCTCGCTCCGGCGGCGACCAGGTGCCGCAGTTCCTCCACCGTCCTACGGCCGCGCGCGGCCTCCGGTATCGCGTCGACCACCGCGGCCGCCCGCGACACCACGATCGTGGTCCGATGCTCGCCCGGCAGCGTGGTGAGCACCCGCGCCGCCTGTTCGCACGCCTCGTCCACCGCACCCTCGAGCGCGTAACCGATCGCGATGTCCAGCTCGATGAGCGCCGGATCCACGACCACGCCGGGGCTGTCCCGATACAACCGCAACGCCTGTTCCTGCACCCGCCGCGCCTCGGCCACCCGGCCGAGATTGGTCAGCGTGCCGGAAAGGTAGAGCAGCAAACGTTTCTCACCGAAGCGGAACGCCTCGTCGGAGGACATCTCCCCCAACGCCGCGGTGTGCGCGCGGGCCCGCCGCATCGCCGACTCCGCCCCGTCCGCGTCCCCCAGCCGGGCCAGCGCCCGCGCCTCCGCCGCGGCCGCCAACGCCGTTGCGTCGTCGGCGGTTTCGGGCAGCTGGGCCTGGGCCGCGCGCGCCAGCATCACGGCGTGTTCGGGACTGCCGTAGTAGTACGGCAACATCGCGTGCTGCGCCCGCACCCGCGCCCGCAGCCGCATGTTGCCGGTGTCGTCGGCGGCCATCCGCGCGGTGCCGTACCAGAAGTTGGCGCGCTCGATCTGACCGAGTTTCATCAGCGCGTCGGCGATCAGCAATCCCAACACGGCGGTGACCTCCGACAGCCGCGACTGGATGGCGGCGGGCTGGCGCTGCGTCGAGATCGACTGCACCTCCAGCACATCCGGCAACACCGTGGCCAACACCTGCGAGGGCGGGGTGCTCGTGTAGGTGAGCACCCGCCCCGCGGCGCGCTCCTCCATGAGCTCGACCATCGAGGGGGCGATCGTGCACGCCGCCAGCGTCCGATCCACCAGCGTGCGGGCGTCGTCGAGCCGGGCCAGCAGCGCCGCGTCGTTGCCCGCGGCGGTCGCGCCCGCCGCGCTGGAAACGGTTCGGCGCGTGGGCAACCGGCGCGAGCCGAGGGCCTGCTCGCCCTCGGCCAGAATCTGCTCGAACCGCTCGCGCACCTCCGGACTGACCTGAACCAGCAGCGTATCCAGCAGTTCCTGGGTGAGCGGGCGCGGCGTGACCGCGCTCAGCCCGGATCGCCAATTGGCCACCGTCGTCATCTCGATGCCCAGGTGAGCCGCGAACTCGCGCACCGACTTTCGCATCGCTTCCTGCAACGCGACCGCCTCGAACCCCGTCCAGGGTCGACCCAACACCATTGTTACGTCCTTGTTTCCCGTGTCCGTGCCAACAGTAGGCCAACAGCAACACCAACGGTGTGCGATTTCATATCGGTCGGAACACGGCGAAAGTACTAAGTGCATCCGGCGTCGAGGCGACACATCCTTCGCAGCCGTGACAACCAGCACCGAGCCGGCGATCCCAAGGTTCGGTGGCGGCGCCGGATGCTCCGTTCTCCTGTTGGAGGTATCGCCGTGAACACACCCACCCCCGGTGTTCGAGATCTGTGGCTGGCAGCCAGCCGCGACTGCGCACACGAACCGCTCGACCTCACCTACGACCGCGCGCGCTTCATCCTCGCGGTGCACGCGGGGCACGGCGGCGGCTGTCGTCAGTACCTAGCGGCGGCGGCGTACTGCTTCCGGCGCACCGGCGAACACTGAGCGACACCTCCGCGACGAACGAGCAGACTCCCGAGCCCGGCGCGCCGAATTCTCGAACTCGCGGCACGCTTCCCGCCGTGCCCGCCGGGTCGGGCGATGGGGGTCCGATCCGGCGGGCACGGCCGGCGCGACGCCGGTCCGTACCTGTCGGACGCTGCCCCTATCCTCGTGCCTATGCTCACGCTGCTGCTGTACGTGCTCATCGTCGGCCTGGTCGCCGCGCTGCTGTTCGTGGTCGCGAGCGCGGTGTTCGGCCGCGGCGAGGAGCTGGGCCCGCTGCCGGAGGGCACCACGGCCACGGTCCTCCCGGCCGACGGCATCACCGGCGCCGATGTGCGGGCCCTGCGCTTCCAGCAGGTCCTGCGCGGTTACAAGGCGGGCGAGGTGGATTGGGCCCTGGCCCGGCTCGCCGCCCGCATCGATGAACTCGAGGCCCAGCTCACCAAGGTCCGCGGCCTGCCCGCCGAACCCCCGGCGATCCCCCAGGTGCAGCCGCCCGCGCAACTGGTCGAGGACACCCGCGCCGAGTCCCGGGACGCCCGATGACCGGCGACGATCGGATCCGCTGCGCCTGGGCGGAGTCCTCGCAGCTGTACCGCGACTACCACGACCAGGAGTGGGGCCGCGAACTGCACGGCGACGACGCGCTGTTCGAGCGGATGTGCCTGGAGGCGTTCCAGTCGGGGCTGTCCTGGATCACCATCCTGCGCAAGCGGCCCGCCTTCCGCGCGGCGTTCGACGGGTTCGTCATCGAGCGGGTGGCCGCCTTCACCGACGCGGACGCCGAGCGGTTGCTGAACGATCCCGGCATCGTCCGCAATCGCGCCAAGATCGAATCCTGTATCGGCAACGCGCGGGTCGCCGCCGAGCTCGACATCGGCCTCGACGAGCTGCTGTGGTCGTTCGCCCCGCCGCCGCGCCCGCGCCCCCGCACGACCGGAGACGTGCCCGCGGTGACGCCCGAATCCGTTGCCCTGGCAAAGGAACTGAAACGCCGAGGCTTCCGTTTCGTCGGTCCCACCACGGCCTACGCTCTGATGCAGGCGACCGGTATGGTCGACGATCATCTGGCCGATTGCTGGGTCTCCCCGCGCGGGTGAACACGCGCCACGGCGGTCGGTTTTCGAACTCAGGTACCCGCCCACTTCCGTGATGAGGAACAATGGGCGGGGTGCAGCCCTCCGGGCGCGGTTTCCGCGTGCGGGGCGGCTGCCGGTTGGTGACAACACGAGTTCCAAGAAAGTGCGCAGCAGACCGCGCGGATCTGGAGGGAGCAGAGGATGGCGGCCATGAAGCCCCGCACCGGGGACGGTCCCCTCGAGGCAACCAAGGAAGGGCGTGGAATCGTCATGCGGGTTCCACTCGAGGGTGGCGGGCGTCTGGTCGTGGAGCTCACGCCGGAAGAGGCCGCGGCCCTCGGCAAAGAGCTCACCGAAGTCACCAGCTAGTCGCTCGTCGTCATCGATGCCGGTGAATTCCGGCGCCGAGCCGCTCACCGCGGTCGCGCGGTTGCTCGCCTGTCCCGAATGCCGGGACGACATGGCCGTGCGCGACCGTTCGCTGGCCTGCGCGCGGGGCCACAGTTTCGACCTCGCCCGACAGGGTTATGTCAGCCTGCTGACCGGTGCGTCGACCAAGATGAGCGGCGACACCGCGGCGATGCTGGACGCGCGGGCCGCCTTTCAGGGTTCGGGTCGTTTCGCCCCGATCGCCGACGCACTGGTCACGGCCGCCACCGCGGCGGCGCCCCCGCGCACCCTGCTGGAGATCGGCTCCGGCACCGGCTACTACCTCGCGGCGGTGCTCGACGCCGCACCCGACGCGCACGGCATCGCCCTGGACGTCGCCAAACCCGCGGCTCGTCGCGCCGCTCGCGCGCACCCCCGCGCCGCCTCGATCCTCGCCGACGCCTGGCGACCCCTCCCCCTCCGCGACGCGACCATGACCCACGTCCTGTCGGTCTTCGCCCCCCGCAACCCCGAGGAGGTCGCCCGCGTCCTCACCCCCGAGGGCCGCTTCGTCGTGGTCACCCCCACCCCGAACCATCTGGCCGAACTCATCGAGCCGCTGCGGATGGTGCGGGTCGACGAGGCCAAGGACGATCGGCTCGCCGAATCCCTGTCCGCCCGTTTCGAGCTGGTCGACCGGGCGCCGGTGGAGTATCCGATGCCGCTGGGGCACAACGATATTCGCAATGTGGCGGGAATGGGTCCCTCGGCGCACCACGAGGCGGCGGAACGGGACGAGCGGATCGCCGGGCTACCGGAGATCGTTCGGGTGACGGCCTCGGTGACGGTATCGACGTACCGGCCGCGGTGAGTCAGCGTCAGCCCTTACGCACACTCTCGTACAGCGCGACGGTTTGCCGAGCCACCTGCGACCAGTCGAATTCGGCCATGGCCCGATCCCGGCCCGCGACGCCCAAAGCGTGGGCGAGGTCCGCGTCCCCCGCGATCGCATTGACCGCCTCGGCGAGGGCGTGCTCGTAGTCGGCGGGACGTTCGCCGTCGTAGTGCACCAGCCGCCCGGTGACCCCGTCGGCCACCACCTCGGGAATTCCGCCGACATCGGAGGCGACCACGGCCGTGCCGCAGGCCATCGCCTCCAGGTTGACGATACCCAGCGGTTCGTAGACCGAGGGGCACACGAAAACCGTTGCGGCGGAGAGTATCTGGCGCACCTGTTCGGTGGGGAGCATCTCCCGGACCCAGAAGACGCCGCCGCGGCTGCGGGCCAGCTCGGCGACGGCGGCGGAGACCTCGGCCTCGAGCTCGGGGGTGTCGGGGGCGCCCGCGCACAGGACCAGTTGCAGGTCCGGATCGAAGTCACGGGCGGCGCGGACCAGGTGGGCGACGCCCTTCTGCCGGGTGATCCGCCCGACGAACGCGATGATCGGCAGATCGCGCCGGACCCCGAGTTCGGCGAGCACGTCGCGGGCCTCGGGCGCGGGATCGCCGGGATGCCAGGCGAGGGCGTCGATGCCGTTGTGCACCACGTGCACTCGCGCGGGATCGATGGTCGGGTAGGCGTCGAGCACGTCGTGCCGCATGCCCTCGCTCACCGCGACGACCGCGTCGGCGTACTCCATGGCGTTGCGCTCCGACCACGACGAGAGTCGATAGCCGCCGCCGAGCTGCTCGGCCTTCCACGGGCGGCGCGGTTCGAGCGAGTGCGCGGTCAGCACGTGCGGCACCCCGTACAGCGTGCCCGCCACATGTCCCGCGAAGCCGGTGTACCAGGTGTGCGAGTGGACCACGTCGATCTCGCCCACCGCGTCGGCCATCCGCAACTGCGCCGACATCATCTGCACGGCCGAATTCGCCGCGTACAGATTCGGATCCGGTTGGTGCACCACGGCGTCCGCGCGGGCCACCCCCATGCAGTGCACGGTCACATCGCAGATCTCCCGCAACCGCGGGACCAGCTGGGTGACGTGCACCCCGGCGCCGCCGTACACCTCGGGCGGCCATTCCCGGGTCAGCATCGCCACCCGCAATCGCTCGGGCTCGTGACCGCCATCCGCGCCGAAACTCACCGCTCCAAACTAACGGCTCCGGAGCGAGCTTGCCCACTCGCGCCGGTCGGTCCGGCCCGCAACCCAGCGGACGCGCCCGGGAACCCTGTAGGTTGGATTTGTGAGGAGCCAGCCGCACGTACTCGGGATCGTGCTCGCCGGCGGTGAGGGCAAGCGCCTCTTCCCGCTCACCAAGGACCGCGCCAAACCCGCGGTCCCGTTCGGGGGCGCGTACCGGCTCATCGATTTCGTCCTGTCCAACCTCGTCAACGCCGGATATCTGCGATTGTGCGTACTCACGCAATACAAGTCGCACTCGCTGGACCGGCACATCTCCCAGACCTGGCGGCTGTCGGGATTCACCGGGGAGTACATCACCCCGGTCCCCGCCCAGCAGCGGCTCGGCCCGCGCTGGTACACCGGCAGCGCCGACGCGATCCTGCAATCGCTGAACCTCATCTACGACGAGGATCCCGATTACATCGTCGTGTTCGGCGCCGACCACGTGTACCGCATGGATCCCGAGCAGATGGTGCAGCACCACATCGACTCCGGCGCCGGGGTGACGGTGGCCGGGATCCGGGTGCCGCGCGCGGAGGCCAGCGCGTTCGGCTGCATCGACTCCGACGAATCCGGCCGCATCACGGGCTTTCTGGAGAAGCCCGCGCATCCGCCGGGCACGCCCGACGATCCGAATATGACCTTCGCCTCGATGGGCAACTACGTCTTCAGCACCAAGGTGCTCGTCGACACCATCCGCGCCGACGCCGACAACTCCGACTCCGATCACGACATGGGCGGCGACATCATCCCGGCCCTCGTCGCGCAGGGCGAGGCGAGCGTGTACGACTTCGCGCGCAACGACGTGCCCGGCTCCACCGACCGCGACCGCGGTTACTGGCGCGATGTCGGGACGATCGACGCCTTCTACGACGCGCACATGGATCTGGTGTCGGTGCACCCCATCTTCAATCTGTACAACCGGCACTGGCCGATTCGCGGGGCCGCGGAGAACCTGCCGCCCGCGAAGTTCGCCCAGGGCGGCCTGGCGCAGGAGTCGATCGTCGGCGCGGGCAGCATCCTGTCGGCGGCGACGGTCCGCAATTCGGTGCTGAGCTCCAACGTGTTCGTCGAGGACGGCGCGACCGTGGAGGGCAGCGTGCTCATGCCGGGCGTGCGGATCGGCCGGGGCGCGGTGGTGCGGCGCGCGATCCTGGACAAGAACGTCATGGTCGGCGAGGGCGAGATCATCGGCGTCGACCTAGCGCGCGACCGGGAACGGTTCGCGGTCAGCAACGGCGGCGTGGTGACCGTCGGCAAGGGCGTGTGGGTCTGAGACCCGCCCGGCCTACTCCCAGCCGGACCCCGGCGGGGGCGGCTCCTGGGTAACCGTGCAGAACGGGTAGCACGACCCCTTGGGCACCGGCGCCGGTTCGTGAAACACGTTGTTGGTCACCAACAACAGCACCAGCAGCGCGACGAACACCGCGAGCCCCAACGCCACCGCCGCCAGCACCAGCCATCCCCGCGGCGCCAACGCCTCGATGATGATCCCGCGTTGGAAGACCATCCCAACTCCTCACCCGCTACCCAAACCCCTTTGCGCTCAATGATAACCACCCGGGGGTCGGACGCGGCGGCCCCGAGAACGAGGGGCCGCGATGCCGGGCGGGGAACAGCGGGGCCGAGATCGGCGGGGCCGCAAGGACACCCGCGCCGGGCTCAGGGCCAGCGGGCTCGGGACCGAGGGTGCGATGCGGGGTGGGAAACAGCGGCCCTGGATCAGCGGGGCTGCAATGACACCCGCCTTGGGCTCCGGGTTAGCGGGCTCGAGATCAAGGGCTGCGGTGCGGGGTGGGAAACAGCGGCCCCAGATCGGCGGGGCTGCAAGGACACCCGCCTTGGCAGGCCCGGGATCGAGGGCTGCGACGCGAGGCTAGGGATCAGTGGGGTTGTGCGGGCGCGAGACTGCCTCCCGTGCAGAATGGTTCGCAGGTTCCCGGGGTGGTCGTCGGGACGGTGGTCGGGCCCGGGTCGAAATGCGCGTTGCTCACCAGGACCATGACGACGATGGCCGCGGCGAGCACGCCCAACAGCACCACGATGGCGGGCCACAGCCAGCCGCGCGGCATGTGTTCGCCGAAGAATATTCCGACCTCACCGTATTCGTCAGCGGCCATCGCTCGTCCCTCCGCATCGCAGCCGTCGGACACCCGGATGCTCGTCGGGCCCGTGCTCGACTCGCTGCCGACCGGATACCCACCCGTGCGGGGGAAAACCACGGCCGCCCGCCCCAGTATCCCGGAGCGGGCGGCATTCGGCGAGGGCTACTGCCGCAGATCCCGGCGCCGGAACCCGATGAGCCCCACCGCCGTCAGCACGATCCCCGCCCCGATCAGGATCACCACGGGCGTCGCCCGGAACGCCTCGGCGGGCAGCTTCGGCAGATGACTGTACGGAGCCAGATCCAGAACCCATTGCGGCACACCGGAAACCGCGCCGAGCAGATACACCGCGAGGGCGGCCACGAACACTCCCCAGGCCATCGGCGCCCACCGCGGCACCAACCCGAACAGCACGATCGCCACCCCGGCGAACAGCCACACCGCGGGCAACTGCACCAGCGCCGCGCCCAGCACCCGCGGCAGTTTGCCGCCGATGTCGTCCGCGGCGACGCCGTAGACCAGACCGCCCACCACACCGGCCGCCAGCAGCATCACCACCGGCCCCAGCACCGCGAAGATCAGATGGGAAGCGGCCCAGCGCATCCGGCCGATCGAGCCGGTGAGCACGGTTTCGGCGTGCTGCGTGCTCTCCTCGGAGTGCAACCGCAGCGCGGCCGAGATCGCGTACGCGGACGCTGCCACCCCGATGAGCGTGTACGCCATATTGACGAAGCCGTCCTCGACGACCTGCGCCCCGCCGAGCCGCGCGATGATGTCGGCGACGGCCTTGCTGTCCCCGAGCTCGTCGCCCAGATCGTGGATGACGCCGCCGAACACCAAGGCGTACAACGTGATTCCGATCGTCCACGCCAGCAGGGTGCCGCGCTGCAAGCGCCACGCCAACCCGAACGGCCCGGTCAGCGCGGGCCCCGCGGCCGGTGCGCCGGGCCGTTCGGCGATCATGCCCGCGCCCAGATCCCGCCGGTTCAGCAGCGTGTACGCCACCGCGACGAGCACGACCGCGGTGACCGCGTGCAGCAGCAGGACCCCGAAGTGGTTGCCCGCGAACGGCCGAACCTGCAACGACCACCCCTGCGGGGAGAGCCAGGTGAGCACGCTGGTCGACCCCCCGGCGGATCGGACGTCGCCGAGCGCGCGCAGCCCGTAGCATGCCGCGAGCACCGCGAAGGCGATGCCGCGCGCGGTGCGGGCGCTCGCGCTCAGCTGCGCGGCCACCGCGGCGACGGCCGCGAACACGATGCCCGACGCGGCCTCGGCGAGTCCGAAGGCCAGCGCGTCCACACCCGGCTCCCCGGCGCCCGCGATGCTGGCGGCGCCGATCAGCCCGGTGACGAGCGCGCCGCCGCAGGCGACGATCAGCGCCGCCGTCAGATTCGCGAAGCGGCCCAACCGGGTCGAGGCCAGCAGTTCCTCCCGCCCGGTCTCCTCCTCGGCGCGGGTGTGCCGGATGACGACCAGGATCGTGGCGACCCCGATCAGCGTGTGGAACATGCCCGCCTTCCACAACCCGGCTGCCGCCCCCGAGGTGGTGTTGTAGATGGGCCCGTACATGGCCAGCATCGCGGGATTGGACAGGATGGAGTGCGCGAAGTTCTGCACCTGCTCCGGCGTCGAGTACACCTTCTCGGTGCTGTCGATGTACACGCTGCCCAACGGCGCGGACAGCAACAGCACCCACAGCGGCAACACGATTCGGTCGCGGCGCAGATACAACCGCAGCAGCCGCAGCGTTCCGGTGAAATCCCCACCGCCCCGGGCGAATTCGGCGGGACGGGGACGGGCGACGGTGGCCGTGGTCATTTCGACGCCTCCGCCAGCTCGCGTCCGTTGATCGAATAGTGCCGCAGGAACAGCTCTTCCAGCGTCGGCGGCTGGCTGATCAGGCTGCGGACCCCGACGTCGCCGAGCACCCGGATCAGCTCGCCCAGATGCTCACCGTCGACCTGGCAGTGCAGGGTGTGATCGTCGATGCTGATGTCCTCGACACCCGGGATCCGGCTGAGATCGCCTGGGTCACCGAGCAATTCGGCCTTGATCGAGGTCCGCGACAGGTGCCGCATCTCGGCCAGCGTGCCGCTCTCCACGGTCCGGCCGTCGCGGATGATCGTCACCCGATCGCACAGCGCCTCCACCTCGGAGAGGATGTGACTGGACAGCAATACCGTCACGCCCCGCTCGGCCGCCTCCCGGGCGCAGTCGCGAAACTGCTGTTCCATCAACGGATCCAGGCCCGAGGTGGGTTCGTCGAGCAGCAGCAGCCGCGCCTCGGAGGAGAACGCCGAGACCAGCGCGACCTTCTGCCGATTGCCCTTGGAGTAGGTGCGGGCCTTCTTGCGCGGATCGAGTTCGAAGCGTTCGATCAGCTCCGCACGCCGGTCGGCGTCCAGGCCGCCGCGCATGCGGGCCAGCAGGTCGATGGTCTCCCCGCCCGACAGCGACGGCCACAACGTGACATCGCCTGGGACGTAAGCGATCTCGTGATGCAGCGCGACCGCGTCGGCCCAGGGATCGCGGCCGAGCACCCGGGCGTCACCGGAGGTCTTGGCGAGGATGCCCAGCAGGATCCGGATGGTGGTCGATTTCCCGGCGCCGTTCGGGCCGAGGAAGCCGTGCACCTCCCCCTCGGCGACCTCGAGGTCGAGGCCGTCGAGGGCGTGCACCCGTCCGAAATGCTTGTGCAGATCTCGGACGCTGATTGCCGATGACATCGAATCTCCTTGTGAGATCTCAGAGTTCGCCGCCACCCCCCAGCAGGGTGTCGTACGTGGTGGAGTCGGCGAACAGGCCATTGGTGAAGATGTCGACCGCCGGCAGCATGACCTGGTCGGCGTAGTCACGCAGCGCCTTGCGGTAGTCGAGCTTGCCGCCGTGGCGTGCGGTGTAGAGCTGGAGGAAGAAGAAGAATCCGCCACCGTTGTGCATCGCCAGGTAACGCGCGGTCGCCTTCAGATCCGGTTGGGGGCGAATGGTTCCCGCTTCCACACCGGCGCGGAGGTAGCCCTCCACGTCCTCGACCATGTGCTCGAACATGGTGACCATCAGGTCGCCCCCGGCTTGGAAGCTGCGCATCAGATAGGCGGTGTAGGGCGCGAAGTCCTCCATGTCCGCCATCGCCTCCAGCAACCCCTTGGTGGTGGGGTGGCGGATGTACTCGGTCTTGACTGCCCGGATGACGTCCCGCACGTGATCGTCGCACGCCTCCCGCAGTCCCTCCTTGGAACCGAAGTGGTGATTGACCAATCCCGGGGACACCCCCGCCGCCGCGGCGATGGCGCGCACCCCCACCCCGAACCCCTGCTCGCCGAAGACGACGACGGCGGCGTCCCGGATGCGGGCGCGGGTGCTCAGATCGTCGGCGGATCCTTCCGGTACGGCTGCTCCTTTAAACACATGTTCAATATACTAAACGCGCGTTCAATCCGCACGCAAGAGCCAATCCACCTGCGTTTTCGGTGTCCTCGGACCCGGCTCAGCGGATCTGCCAGCCCTGGAAGGCGGGCATACCCTCCTCCGCGACGGCCGCGTGCTCGCCGCGCCCGTCGCGGCTTCCGGCGTAGGCCCATTCGCGCAGCGTCGCCACCGCCTCCGGCAGCAGCCGCACCTCCGGCGGCCGGTTCAGCACCGGATCGAAGAAGCCGGGCGCGGCGTGCTCGCCGATCTCCGGCCGCGACAGCGTGATCTCGGCCAGCGTCCGCTCCGGACCCAGCAGCGAGGACGACCGCAGCGTGAAGCCCAGCCGGTGCCCGTCCCGGTAGTCGCACAGCGACTGGATCGAAACCGATTGCGGCTGAGCCGAATCCGGCTCCGCGAACACCCACGCGGGCGGCCCGCCGAAGAACGAGTAGGCCATCAGACTGCCGTACCGGGCCTGCGCCCAGCTGCGCACCGGCCGCACCACGAACCGCCCGAGCGCGCCGGTGCCGGTGGTGGCCAGCGCCAGATCCCACGGCCGATCCTGCCAATCCAGCACGCGCACAGCCAATCCCAGCGCGTCCGGAATACCGCCGGGCATCCCCGTGGCCTTCGACATACGCGCCAGCGCGGGCTTGTCGCGCGCCCCGATCAACCGGGCGTAGTCGTCGTCGACCGCGTGCAACCACCCGGTGAGCGGCAACCCCTCCGGATGGAACACACGCGCCCGACGCACCCGCGCCAGGGCCGAAAACGTCTGGGCTACAATACGATCCGGAAGCGGCATGCGATCACCTCGGTTCTGATGGCCGGAGAGCGGCCCGGCCGACGCGTCCACCCCTCGCCATACCCAGTCCGGGGCGTCGCCAATCAGCCGGGGTGCCATTGGGCCGCACGAGGCGCTGGGCAATCCGTCGTCAGCGCCCCGTCTCGCTCACCCCCGCGAGGCGCAGAGCAGTCCGTCGCCCACCGGGATCAGAACGCACGTCAAGTCCGGGTCCTCGGCGATGGCTCGGGTGGCCGCGCGGACGGCCTGGGTCGCCGGGTCGCGCTGGGCCGGGTCGGGGACGCGGCCGCCCAGCAGGGCGTTGTGCAGCACGATCGCGCCGCCCTCGCGCAGGAGGCGGACGCCCTGCGCCACGTACTGGGGGTGCTCGAGCGGGGCGGCGTCGATGAACACCAGGTCGTAGGCGCCGTCGGCCAGGCGCGGCAGCACGTCCAGCGCGCGGCCGTTGATCAGACGGGTGCGCGCGGGCGCGATATCGGCCGCCCGGAACGCGTCGCGGGCCGCGCGCTGATGCTCGGGTTCGGAGTCGATCGTGGTGAGGGTCCCGTCCTCCCGCATCCCGTCCAGCAGCCACAGCCCGCTGATCCCCGCGCCCGTACCCACCTCGACGACCGCCCGCGCGCCCAGGAGCTGGGCGTACATACTCAGCAACGCACCCACCGACGGCGGCACCGGCCCGGCGCCCAGCTCGGTGGCCCGCTCCCGCGCCGCGAGGAGGATCTCGTCCTCGACGACCGAATCCTCGACATAGGCGAGGTTGCGCTGCGCGGCCGCAGCAGTGGGTAACTGACTCACGGGTATGAGGCTAACGGCGGAGGCCCGTCGGCGTCGCCAACGACGAGCCCGTTCGTTTTTCTCAGGTGTCCCTCAGCCTCCCCATACGACGGCCACATCGGGACCCGACAAAGTAAGGGCTACGCAAAGGCCGGCCGACCGCCGGGCGACGCCGCGGGAACAACCGGCTCCGACGATCGGTTGTCTCGTTTGCACCACGAACTGTCGTGGTATTGCGCCGACCACGGTCCCGAGTAGGAGGTAACCCCATCCACATGGTCGATGCGGCGCGTGAGTTCGCCACCCTGCCCGAGTCCGGCCTGCCGATCGACGGCCCGGCCGACTACGAGCTGCCCACCGCCGAGGACGGCGACCCCGTCCCCGACAACGACAACCTGTCCGGCACCGCGGCCTTCGACGCCACCGGCGACCGGACCATGATGCCCACCTGGGACGAGCTGGTCCGCGAACACGCCGACCGCGTCTACCGGTTGGCCTATCGCCTCACCGGCGATCCCCAGGACGCCGAGGACCTCACGCAGGAGACCTTCATCCGCGTGTTCCGCTCGCTGTCCAACTACCAGCCCGGCACCTTCGAGGGCTGGCTGCATCGCATCACGACCAACCTGTTCCTGGACATGGTCCGGCGGCGCAACCGGATTCGCATGGAGTCGCTGCCCGACGACTACGACCGTCTCCCGTCCGAGGGCCCCGGCCCCGAGCAGGCGTACCACGACTCCCGGCTCGACCCCGACCTGCAATCGGCGCTGGACTCGCTCGCGCCGGAGTTCCGCGCGGCCGTGGTGCTCTGCGATATCGAGGGCCTGTCCTACGAGGAGATCGGCGCCACGCTCGGCGTCAAACTGGGCACCGTGCGCAGTCGGATCCACCGTGGGCGCCAGGCACTGCGCGAGTACCTTGCGCATAATGAGAAGGTCGGGTGACGCGACCCGGCGCAGCTGAAGTTCCGTCGGAAGGGTGTGCACCGTATGAGTGGCGAGGATGCCGCGGCGAACCGACCCCGATTCGCCCCCACCGAGCATCTGGCCAGTGAGGCCATCGCCGCCTACGTGGACGGCGAGCTTCGCATGAACGCCTATCTGCGCGCCGCCGAGCATCTGGCCAAGTGCGCCGAATGCGCGGCCGAGGTCGAGGCCCAGCAGCAGGCCCGCGTCGCGCTGCGCCGCGCCGCGCAGATGCAGATCTCCGCGCCCACGAATCTGCACGACACCCTGAGCCGCATTCCGCTCGCCGACCTGACCGGGCCCGGCGTGGACGAGATGTCGCGCGGCACGAGTTTCCTCGGGCTGCGGGCGGATTCGTTCCACTTCGTCTCCGACAGCAGGCGGTGGACCGGCTGGTGGCGCAAGTAGAGTTCACCCCGTGACCTCCGACTCCACGAACGCCGGATCGACCTCCGAGGATCGCGACGCGTCGGATTCGGCCGCCGACAGGGGGAACCTGAGGCCGCCGGACGCGCCCGTCCTGGGTCCGCGTCCGGTCTATCGCCCCCACATCGACACCCACACCACCCGGGCGTTCCGTCGCCCCAGTGGGCAGGCCGGATCCTTCGCCCCGCACACCCCCGCCGCCGCGACGCCGCGCCACGACGGACCCGAACTGGTGAACCGTCCGCCGGACGCGGTGCTGGCCGAGGCGTTCGGGCGGCCCGAGGGCTCCACCGAAGTGCTGCAACGGGATCCGGACGCGACCGACGAGACCACCGCGCCCGCGCCGCCCGCCGATCCGTGGCGCGATCCGGATTCCGGTGCGCGCCTGGGTGATCCCGCGATCCCCACGCCGCGGTCTCAAACCCTGCCGCCCGCAACGAAACTCAGCGCGCGCGAGGTCCTCTTCGGCGGCCGGGTCGCGCCCAAGGCGCTGGCCCTGCTCGGTGTGCTGGCGCTGCTCATCGGTCTGGTCGGCGGTCTCATCGGCCGACTGACGGCCGAGACCACCGCCGCGCTGACCTCGCGCAAGGTCACCCTCCAGCAGGAGGGTTCGGGCGACAAGCCGCGCACCCAGGTGGCCAAGGTCGCCGACGCGGTCGTGCCCGCGGTGGTGTCGATCCGCGAAACCGTCGGCGACAACGGCGCGCTCGGCTCGGGCGTGGTGATCGACGGCAACGGCTACATCGTCACCAACAACCACGTCATCTCGATGGCCGCGATGGACAAGTCCGGCAAGGCCAAGATCCAGGTGTCGTTCTTCGACGGCAAGAAGGCCCCCGCGCGGCTCGTCGGCCGCGATCCGAAGACCGATCTGGCCGTGCTCAAGGTCGACGTCACCGGTCTGACCGTCGCCCGCCTCGGCAAATCCTCCGATGTGCAGGTCGGCGACGACGTACTCGCCATCGGCTCGCCGCTGGGTCTGACCAAGACCGTCACCTCCGGCATCGTCAGCGCGCTGCATCGCGCGATGGAGGAGCAGCCCGAGGCCGGGGACGACTCCGCGGGCGCGTTCGACGCCGTGCAGACCGACGCCGCGATCAACCACGGCAACTCCGGTGGCGCGCTCGTCGACGACCAGGGCCGGTTGATCGGCATCAACACCGCCATCCGCAGCGAGAGCGGCGGCTCGGTCGGCCTCGGCTTCGCCATCCCGGTCGACCTCGTGCAGCAGGTGAGCCAGACGCTGATCCGTGACGGCTCGGTGCATCACCCCGATATCGGCCTGAGCGCGCGCACCAAGCCGATCGAGAACGACAACCTCAGCGGCGTGCAGGTGGCCGACGTCAAGCCGGGCGGCCCGGCGGCCAAGGCCGGAATCGGTGAGGGCGACATCATCGTTCGCGTCGGCGATCGCGACGTCACCGAGAAGGCGGAGCTGACCGTCGCGGTCATGTCCCATCAGATCGGCGAGACGGTGAACGTTCAGCTGATTCGCGACGGCCGCCGCGTGGATGTTCCGGTGCGGCTCGAATCCGACTGAGACCCGGCGGGCTACCTGGTCCGGCGCGCGTCGGCCCAGGTAGCCTGTCTGTGTGTTCAACATCGGCTGGCCCGAGATGGTGATCCTGGTGGTCGCCGCGTTGGTGATCCTGGGTCCCGAGCGGCTGCCCGGCGCGATCCGCTGGACCGCGCAGAGTCTGCGGCAGGTCCGCGACTACGCCAGCGGCGCGACGACGCAGCTGCGCACCGAACTCGGACCCGAACTCGACGAATTGCGTAAACCGCTCGAGGAACTCAACGAGTTGCGGCGGCCGTTCAACGACTTCCGAGGAATGACGCCGCGGTCGATGGTCACGAAACATCTTCTCGACGGGGATGATTCGTTGTTCACGGGAAAGTTCGACAAACCGACCAGTACTTCTATTGGTTCGGAATATTCCCCGCCGCCGGATTACACTCCGCCGGAGACGCCGAAACCGCTGTCGCGCAACGAAAAACCCCCGATCGACTTCGACGCGACATAACGATTTCCGCAGGGTTCGGCGCAAGTTACCGGCCATGCGGGTGATCGAGAGGTATTTTCGCAGGCCAATAGGGTTGCGGGACAGCGATTAGGGGGTCGGGGGGTAGTCAAGCCGACTGGACACATCCGGCTGTCGAGCGCTCTAGACTGCGCACATGTCAGCCGACGAGGTGGCACGGGTGTTCGCTATCGAAGACAAGGTCGAGCGCCTGAAAGCGGCCACCGAAGGGGTTGCTCAGGCCCAGCAGACCATCAATGAGCTCACGCGTATTCGACGGGCCGTCATTCGCGAATTGCACGCCGAGGGGTGGACCTTCGCCAGAATCGGTGCGGCGGCGGGACTTTCACGCGCGCGCATCCATCAGGTGAGTACCCAGGGTCCGGTGCCGGAGGGGCTGTTCTTCGGGCACGGCCCGTTGACGATTCTCGCCCCCGACGTTCGCAGCACCACCCGCGCGGCTCCCCTCGTCGGCGCTCCCGATCCCGCGGCCCCGCATCGTCTCGTGGAGTTGTTGCGCGAGTTGGGTTTCACGGTCACCGTCGAGCGCTTCCTGCCCGGCCGCCCCCTCGACCTCGACCGCGAGGGCCTCATCGTCCTCGGCGGCCCCGAACTCTCCCCCAGCCTGCGCTACCTCGTCGCCGCCGACCCCCGCCTCCGCCGCACGGTCGCCCGCGCGGGCCGGGTCCGCCGCGGCATCGAGGACCGAGCCGCCCGCCGCGTCTACCGCCCCGGCGGCACCGAACCCTACGACATCGCCTACCTCGCCCGCCTCCCCCGCCCCGACGCCCGAGGCACCGTCCTCGTCATAGACGGCCTCCACCCACCCGGCTCCCTCGGCGCAATCCGTCTCCTCGCCACCCGCCTCGCCACCCTCCACGAACGAGCCACCACCCACCCCTTCTCCGCGGTAGTAGGCGTCCGCTACGACCGCAACACCGGCGAACCCCTGGAAGCCGACCTCCTAACCCCCATCTACCGCCACGAAAGGTGAACTCCCCCAGGCCCACGAACCCAGCCGCACCCCTTATTCGAATCCGCACCCGCTGCAGGGCTCCACAAAGGGTGCGGATCCAAATAAAGGGTGCGGCTGAGCTGCCTACACACTTGGGAGTTCAGCGGACAACCCCAGGTACACGAACCCAGCCGCACCCTTTATTCGTAAACGCACCCCTTGCAGGGCTCTACAAGGGGTGCGGATCCGAACAAGGGGTGCGGCTGGGTTGCCTGTCCACGCGGGGGTTCAGTGCTCGTTATGACGTGAACCCCTTGGTGCCTCGCCACGGCGGGATCACTCAGCACCCCGCTGCGACGAGACCACTCAGTACCCCGCCACGAGCGAAGCGAGTGGTGGGGTCAGGCCGCCACTCTCGACGGCCGGAGGGTGTTCATCGGGGGGCGGTCGGCGAGGGAGACCTCTGTGGAGAGGGCCGTGAATTCGTCGCCTATCAACGGGAATTGGGTGAGGGCGGCGCCGGAGTCGCGGATTCCGCTGCGGCGCAGCATGGTTCCGACTATTTGGCGGCTCATGACGCCGAGGTCGGAGAGGGGGCGGTTGCGGTGGGTGCGGACGCCGAGGTTGACCTGGGCGATGGCGGACAGGCCGAGCAGGTCGTAGGTGTCGAGGAGCAGACCGATCTCGACGCCGTAACCGGGGGCGAAGGGGACCGCGGTGAGCAGTTCGCGAGTCCCCGCGTATTCACCGCCCAAGGGCTGCAACACCTTCGACAGGTCGGGACGCAGAGCGGACAGCAGCGGGCGGGCGACCAACTCCGTGACGCGGCCGCCGCCGTTGTGATCCACCGACTGCCCCTGCCGCAGCGGACGCCGGTAGTAAGCCTTCACCAGATGGGTGTCCTCGACCGTCAGCAGCGGGCCGAGCAGCTTGGGCACGAACATCGGATCGGGGTCGATCAGATCGGAGTCCACGAAGGCGATGACGTCGCCGCTCGTGGCGGCCAGCGAGCGCCACAGCACCTCGCCCTTGCCGGGCACCGGATCCAGCTCTGGCACGGCCTGTTCCCGGGTGACGACCCGGGCCCCGGCCGCGCGCGCCCGTTCGATCGTGGCGTCGGTCGAACCGGAGTCCAGCACGACGAGTTCGTCGACGAGCGTGCCGAGCAGCGGCCGGATGCTCGCCACCACCTCGGCGACGGTGCGTTCCTCGTTCAGCGCGGGCAGCACCACGGAGACCGTGCGCCCGTCCTTGGCGGCGACCAGTTCGTCGACCGTCCATTCGGGGCGGTCCCAGGTACGGGAGAGCGCCCAGTCGGTTGTGTTGTCGAGAATTTCGGGGTTGGTTGTCATACCAGACCTCGCAAGGTTCGTGCGGGGGGCCGGATGCCCTGGATCGCGGCGATCATGTCCACCACGCGCCGGGTCGCGGCGACCTCGTGGACACGGAACACTCGGGCGCCGGCCGCGGCGGACCACGCGGTTGCCGCCAATGTGCCCTCCAATCGCTCGGATAGACCGACACCAAGAGTCTCTCCGATGAAATCTTTATTGCTCAACGCCATCAAGACTGGCCACCCGGTATTTACAAGAACGTCCACAGCCCGCAACAGTTCGAGCCCGTGGTAAGTGTTCTTGCCGAAATCATGGGTCGGATCGATCAGAATCGAATCCTTGGCGACGCCCGCCGCGGCGGCCTCCTCGGCCGCTCGCACGACGGTCTCGGTCACCTCGGCCACGACATCGGCGTACCGCACCCGATGCGGCCGGGTCCGCGGCCGCGCCCCGCCGGTGTGACTGCACACGATCCCCACCCCCAACTCCGCGGCCACCCCCACCAGTTCCGGATCGGCCCCCGCCCATGTGTCGTTGATCAGATTCGCCCCCGACTCGATCGCCGCCCGAGCCACCCCGGACCGCCACGTATCGATACTGATCAACAGCTCCGGATACGCCTCCCGAATGGCCGCCACGAACGGCACCACCCGCCGCGCCTCCTCCGCGGCGTCCACCTCCACCCCCGGCCCCGCCTTCACACCCCCGATGTCGACCAGATCCGCCCCCTCGGCCACGGCCCGCCCCACCGCCGCCATGGCCGCCTCGTCACTGAACGTGGCCCCCCGGTCGTAGAACGAGTCCGGCGTCCGATTCACGATCGCCATCACCAACGCCCGATCCCCCGCCACCGGCCTCCCGCACAAAGTGGACAACCCCGGCGTCGAACTCATGCCCCCGACTGTACCGACCCCTGTCCCGCCCCTGCCTTCGGCGGGAACATGAGAGTAGGGCGACCCGGGAACATGAGAGAAGGCGAGCCGGGACCACGAGGGAAGCGCGAGCGATCCGAGCAGCAACCCCACAGCGGCCTACCACCCCAACGCAAGGCACCCCAGCCGCACCCTTTATTCGAATCCGCACCCCCTGCATAGCCATACAACGGGTGCGGATCCGAATAAAGGGTGCGGCTGGGTTCGTGGGCCTGGGGGGGCGGTCAGGGCCTGGGGGTTTTGCCGGTGGCTACCTCTTCGGGGTAGGTGTCGTAGAAGGGGATGTAGCCGTCGGTGCGGGTGGTGAGGACGTAGAGGTCGGTGTGGTCGTCGGGGGTGTAGGCCTGTTTGCGGAGGTCTACCTTGCGGCTCTTGAAGGTGGAGGTGGTCTCCAGTTCGGGGACGACGCGGATGAAGAGGGGGACGGCGTAGGTGGGGAGGCGGTCGTAGAGGTGGGCGGCGACGGCTTTGCCGTCGAAGTCTGCGCCGGGGCGCAGGGTCACCGCGGCCATACCGGCCTTGCCGTCGGCGCCGGGGACCTCGACGCCGTAGACGACGGCTCCCTCGATCGAGGCGGCGCCGTCGAAGGCGCCCTCGACCTCCGTCGTCGCCACGTTCTCCCCCTTCCACCGGAATGTGTCGCCCAGCCGGTCCACGAACGCGATGTGCCGCCAGTGCTGATCCCGTACCAGATCCCCGGTGTCGAACCAGCAATCCCCGTCCGTGAAGGCGTCCCGCACCAGCTTGGCCTCGCTCGCCTCCCGATCGGTGTAGCCGTCGAAGGGCGAACTGTCGGTCACCTTCGCCAGCAGCAGCCCGACCCCGCCCGGCCGCACCCGCCGCAGCCGCCCGTCCGGGAAACGCTCGGGTTTGCCTGTGGCATCGTCGAATTCGACCACCGCGTAGGGCAGCGGCCCGAATCCGGCCGTCCGATCCACCCCGAACGCGTTGATGAACGCGATATTCGCCTCGCTCGCCCCGTAGAACTCGACGATCCGCTTGATCCCGAACCGCTCGCGGAACTCGTCCCACAGCTCCGGCCGCAACCCGTTGCCCACCGCGAGCCGCACCCGATGCTGCCGCTCCTGCGGCTTCTCCGGCTGATTGATCAGATACCGGCACAGCTCGCCGATGTAGATGAACGCCGTCGCCCGCGAGGCCACCACCTCGTCCCAGAACCGCGACACCGAGAACTTGCGCCCCACCGCCAGCGTCGCGCGCGCCCCGAGCACCGCGCCCAGCGCCACCGTCAGCGCGTTGTTGTGGTACAGCGGCAGACAGCAGTACATCGTGTCGTCGCCGCGCAGCCGAATCCCCAGTGCGCCAAGGCCGTTCATGCTCTTGGTCCACCGCAGATGCGTCATCACGCTGGCCTTCGGCATGCCGGTGGTGCCGGAGGTGAAGATCAGAAACGCACGTTCGCGGGCCCGAATGTCCTCGCACACAGGCGGATTCGTGGCGTCCGCGCCGCGCGCCAACTCCTCCAGCGCACCGGACCACAGCACGTTCGCCGGTTGCTCGGGCAGCGTGTCGAGCGCCTCGCGACACTCCTCACCGATCACGTTCACCACGCTGTCGAGCAACCCGAAGCTGTGCGCCAGCACCTGTTCGCGCTGATTGGTGTTCAGCAGGCCGACCGTCGCGCCGAGCTTCACCGCGGCCAGCACCACGAACACCGTCTCCGGCCGATTGGTCATCAACACCCCGACCACATCCCCGCGCCCCACCCCGCGCGCGGTCAGCACATCGGCGTACCGGTTGACCTCCGCGTTGGCCGAACCGTAGCTGTAATCGCGCCCCTCGAACCGCAGGAACGGCCGATCCGGCACCCGCTCGGCCGCGCGCTGGAAATACAGCCCCACCGACGACCGATCGTGCCCGCGCACCAACATGCCGAGCGCGCCGCGCAGCATTCCGGGCGCGTCCCACGCCATGCCGGGCAGTCGGCGGGCCAGATCGAACAGGGAGACGTTACGAGCGTCCGCGGTCACGGGTCCTCCACCAGGATTCGAACTCAGCTCGGCCGGGCGAGGGCCTCGAACGCCGCCGCCAGGTCCGAGGTCACCGTAACCCGGTCCAGCGCGGCCGAACCGATGAACCCGGCACTCTTTATCTCATCGAGCCACGCGAACAGCCCGCGATAGTGATCGTGCGGATCGAGCACCACCAGCGGCTTGTCGTGCTGGCCGAGATAGCCGCCGGTCCACGCCTCGAAGAACTCCTCGAGCGTGCCGACGCCGCCGGGCAGGGTGAGGAAGGCGTCCGCGCGGGCCTCCATGATCCGTTTGCGTTCGCGCATGGTGTCGGTGACGACCAGCTCGTCGGCCGCGACGTCCGCGACCTCGAGATGCACGAGGTTCTTCGGGATCACGCCGATCGTGCGCGCCCCGCCCGCGCGGGCCGCGGTCGCCACCGCGCCCATCATCGACACATTGCCGCCGCCGGACACCAATTGCCAACCGCGCCGGGCGATTTCGGCGCCCACCTCGGTCGCCAGCTCGATGCTCTCGAGGGATTGCGTACTCGCCGAGCAGTAGACGCACACCGCGAAGCTCACCACTGATCCTCCGTGCCGATCGCGTCCCGGCCACGACTCTCCGCCGCCCGCAGCACGATCTCGACGACCTCGTCCACGCTGTCGGTGACGTGCAGCAGATCCACGTCGCCGGGCGAGATCTTGCCCGAGGCCAGCAGCGTATTCCGTATCCAGTCCACCAGACCGGCCCAGAATTCGCTGCCGAACAGAATGATCGGGAAACGGGTGATCTTGTGGGTCTGCACCAGGGTGAGCGCCTCGAACAGCTCGTCCAGCGTGCCGAATCCGCCGGGCAGGCAGATGAACGACTGGGAGTACTTGACGAACATGGTCTTTCGCGCGAAGAAGTACCGGAAGTTCAGGCCCAGATCGACCCAGTCGTTGAGGCCCTGTTCCATCGGCAGTTCGATGCCCAGCCCGATCGAGTAGCCGCCCGACTCCGACGCGCCCCGGTTGGCCGCCTCCATCACGCCCGGTCCGCCGCCGGTGATCACCGCGAATCCTGAGCGGGCCAGCGCCCCGCCGATCTCGCGGGCCGCCTGATACTCGCGGCTGTCCGGCGCGGTGCGCGCGGAGCCGAAAACCGTGACGGCCCTGGGGATTTCGGCGAGCGCGCCGAAACCCTCCACGAACTCGCTCTGAATCCGTAGTACGCGCCAGGGGTCGGTGTGAACCCAGTCGGTGGGGCCGCGACCGTCCAGCAAATGCTGATCGGTGGTCGTGGTGCCCTGTTTGCGATCCCGGCGCAGCATGATGGGTCCGCGGAATTTCGGCGTGGACTTCGGCGGCGGGGCGACGCCGTGATCGGACTCGGTGGACATGAATCCACGCTACCGATCCGCTACCGCCGCCCGGTCACGGACGCCCGACCATCCGGCGAACAACGTGTCACGCGGCCATACCCCACCGGCGGTGCGCGGTCCACCGACGGCGCGGCCGCATGGCGGACAACACGTCCGCCACGATCGACCGACGGCGCGTCACGCCCGCCCGGTCAGATACGCGCGCAAAATCTCGGTGACCGTGGTGATCTGGGCCGTGGGCACATGCTCGTCGACCTTGTGGGCCAGATTCGGGTCGCCGGGGCCGAAGTTCACCGCGGGAACGCCACGGGCGGCGAAGCGGGAAACGTCGGTCCACCCGTACTTGGCCCGTACTCCGCCGCCGCCGTGCGCGTGCACCTGGTCGACGAGGTTCTTGGCGGCCGGGGCCGACAGGCCGGGCAGCGCGCCGGGAGCGCCGTCGGTGCGCTCGAACTCGACGTCCAGACCCGAGAAGACCTGGCGCACATGCTCGGTCGCCTCGTCCAGCGAACGGTCCGGGGCGAAGCGGAAATTCACCACCACCTCGGCCTCGTCGGGCACCACATTGCCCGCGACGCCGCCGCCGACCCGCACCGCCGACAGGCCCTCGCGATAGACGCAGCCGTCGAGGTCGATCTCCCGGGGACGGTAGTCGCGCAGCCGTTCCAGGATGGGGGCGAGACGGTGAATCGCGTTGTCGCCCAACCACGCTCGCGCGGTGTGCGCACGAATACCGGAGGTGGTGAGCCGGGCGCGCAGGGTGCCCTGACAGCCCGCCTCGATCCAGCCCGCGGAGGGTTCGCCGAGGATGGCGAGGTCGGCGTCGAGCCAGTCGGGCAGTTCGCGTTCGATGCGGCCGAGGCCGTTGTACTCCGCGGCGATCTCCTCGCAGTCGTAGAAGATCAGGGTCAGATCGCAGACCGGGTCGGCGACGGTGGCGGCCAGATGCAGGAAGACCGCGTCGCCGGATTTCATGTCGACGCTGCCGCAGCCGTAGAGCTTCTCCACGCCGTCCTCGGTGACGAAGTGGCCGGGCACGTTGTCGGCGATGGGGACGGTGTCGAGGTGGCCGGCGAGGACGACGCGGGTGGGGCGGCCGCGGTTCGTGCGGGCCAGCACCGTATTGCCGTGGCGGAGCACCTCGAAGCCCTCGGTCTGTTCGCGCAGCGCCCAGGCGACCGTGTCGGCGATGGCCGCCTCGTCCCGCGAGACGCTCGGCATGTCGACGAGTGCGGCGGTGAGGGCGATGGGGTCGGCGCGCAGATCGATGGTCACCCCGTCCACCCTAATATTTCGGTTGCTTAAACTGCTCGTCGTGAGCACTCAGGGAGCATCCGCAGTCGGCCTCGCGACGGTGACCGTCAACGGCACGGTCCTCGACACCTGGTACCCGTATCCCGAGCTGGGCGAGTTCCGGCAGGCCGGGACGGAGCGGATCAGCGCCGCCGATCCGGAGTACGCCCGGTTCGCGGAGCTGGTCGGGTCCGACGAGGCCCGCCGGGTCGAGGTGGTCGCGGTGCGCACCACGATCGCCGACCTGTCGGCCGCGCCGGTGGACGCGCACGACGTCTATCTGCGGCTGCATCTGCTCTCGCATCGGCTGGTGCGCCCACACGGCGCGAATCTCGACGGTATCTTCGGCCTGCTGGCGAACGTGGTGTGGACCAACCACGGGCCGTGTGCGGTCGAGGATTTCGAGCTCGTGCGCGCGAAGTTGCGCGCCCGCGGGCCGGTCACGGTGTTCGGCGTGGACAAGTTCCCCCGGATGGTCGACTACGTCCTGCCGACCGGTGTGCGCGTCGCCGACGCCGATCGCGTCCGCCTCGGCGCCCACCTCGCCGAAGGCACCACGGTCATGCACGAGGGCTTCGTCAACTACAACGCGGGCACCCTCGGGGCCTCCATGGTCGAGGGCCGGATCTCCGCGGGCGTCGTCGTCGGCAACGGCTCCGACGTGGGCGGCGGGGCCTCCATCATGGGCACGCTGTCGGGCGGCGGCAAGCAGGTCATCTCGATCGGGGAACGGTGTCTGCTGGGCGCGAACGCGGGTCTGGGCATTTCCCTCGGAGACGACTGCGTCATCGAGGCGGGGCTGTACGTCACCGCGGGCACCAAGGTCTCCCTCCCCGACGGGCGCACCGCCAAGGCGTCGGAATTGTCGGGCCAGTCCAACCTGCTGTTCCGGCGTAACTCGCTCTCGGGTGCGGTGGAAGTGGTGGCGCGCAAGGGAACCGGGATCGAACTCAACGCGGCGTTGCACGCCAACTGATTCGGCGAGGTCCCCGGGTGGTCAGCGCCAGCATTCCCGTGTGGGGTGCGTAGGCGAAAGCGCTGACCGCGCCGGTGGATTCGGTGTGCACCGGCGCTCCGGTCTCGGCGTCCAGCCAGATGATTCCGGTGTCGAGTCCGAGCGCGAGGCGAGTGCCGTCCGGAGTGAAGCAGAGCGATCCCCGGTCCGGGCGGCGGATCGGTCGCCCGGCGAGGGAATCGTCTATCGTCCTGTGCCACACCAGGTTTCCGGTGTCGCTGTCGATCAGCACGAGCACACCGCGAGGGCCGTCGGTATCGGGATGTCCGGGGGCGCGGTAGACCCAGCTCGCGACTCGCGCGTTGTCGGGCGTGAAAGCGACTGCGCCCGTGAGGTTGTCACCGCCAACGACCGGGATGTCGCCCGGTTCGTAATCGAATCCGTACGCCAGTGCCCCGTCCGACCCGACCCGCAGCATGGTGTACCACCAACCGCCCTGCCTCGAATTGCCGACGCCCAAATACCTTCCGTCGGGCGAGAATTCGGGCACACAGGCCCAATCCCCGAAACCGGCATGATCGCCGACCGAAACGTCGTGCCGAACCATGCGTTCGACATCGATGACAACCACCTGTCCCCCCGACGCCACAGCCAGCAGCCGCCCATCCGGCGACCAGGCAACCTCCCTCCCCCTACCCCCACCCGGCAACAACTCGGCAGGTAATACCCTGGCACGCTTAAGATTCCCCCACTCCCGAATCTCCACCCCCGCATCGGTCACAAACGCCAACCCCTCCCCACCCACCGCCCCATACGGCCCACGCCGCCCAACCCCCTCCCCCACCCACACGATCTCGACAATCTCCCCCACTGCCCCCACCGCCCACACCACGAGCACCGCCCCCTCCTGATCCGTCGTCACCACCCGCGGAAGCTCAGGATGAACAGCAATCCCCTCCCCCTTCCCCACCCACCCGATTCCAGTCATCTTCCCTCCCAAGTGATCGCGCTCCGCATTCTCCCGCGAGATCCCCACCACTCGCTAGCGCTCGCGGTGGGGAACATAGGGACCGTAGCCCGCGGCGGGGAAACTGGAGGCCGCGACCACAGCGGCAAACATGGAGGCCGCGACCACAGCGGAGAACATGCAGGCCGCGCTCGTAGCTGGAAGCATGGGGACCGCCCGCCTGGGAACATGAGGGGCTCATTTGTTACGGGAACATAGGAACCGCGCCCGCAGCCTGGCACCCCAACCGCACCCCCGTCCTGGCACCGCTGACCAGACCTGGGGCCGCGCAGCTCTGACCACTCTCGCTGCCCGGTATCTCTGACCCCGCCCGCAGCCGGGAACCTCAAAATCGCGCTGCGACGGAAGCCCACAGAGCGCTCGAGGCGGAAACCATAGAGCGCTCGCGGTGGGGAACATAGAGCGGCTCGCGGCGGAGAACATAAAGCGTGCAGCAGAGAACATGAAGTGGGCAGCCGGGAACATGGAGGTCCGCAGGGCGGGGCGGGGCAGACGCCCCAAGCGCGCCCGTGACTGCCGCCATGAGGGCCGCGTCCACTAACCAGCCTGCCAACGAGCTCTCCCCCTGTCCCCGAGCGAAGCGAGGGGTTCGCCTACAGCGCAGCTGCGGTCGCGCACTACCCCTGTCCCCGAGCGGAGCGAGGGGTTACTCGATGCCGAAGGCGAGGATGCGTTCCGGGGTGATTCGGATCAGTTCCGGGGTGCCGCCGGGGAGGTAGGTTTCCACGTCGTGGAGAGGTTGGGCGGTGCCTCGGATTTCGAGGCAGCGGACTGTCCAGGGGGACAGGGATTTTATGTCGTCTACGACGAAGGCCACCTTCTCGTGTTTGGTGAGGTTGCGGAACTTCTGGGAGGCGCCGAGGTTGTGGCCGGCGATGTCGATGGTGCCGAGGGATTCGTTGTAGCGGAAGCCGACCGGGTTGTTCTGGGGGGTGCCGTCGGGGCGGATGGTGGCCAGGCGGCCCAGCCGCTGGGTGCGCAGATAGTCGATCTGGGCGGGCGACAGGGTTGCGATCATGAGGGGGAGCCTAGGACCTCGAGTGCGGTGCAGGTCAAGGGGTGAGGAGCTTCTTCTGGACCTTGCCCATGGCGTTGCGCGGGAGGGCGTCGACCAGGCGGACCTCGCGGGGGCGTTTGTGGGCCGAGAGTTGTTGTGCGACATGGTCGATCAGGTCGGTGGCGAGGTCCTCGGCGGGCTCGCCGCGGGGGACGACGAACGCGACGATGCGCTGCCCGAGATCGTCGTCGGGCACCCCGACCACCGCCGCCTCCGCGACGCCCGCGTGCCCCAGCAACGCCGTCTCGATCTCCCCGGCCCCGATCCGGAACCCGCCGGACTTGATGAGATCCACCGACTCCCGCCCCACGATCCGATGAAAGCCGGACGCGTCGATCGCGGCGACGTCCCCGGTCCGGAACCAGCCGTCCTCGGTCCAGCACTCGGCGCTCGCCTCGGGCCGATTCAGGTACCCGTCGAACAGCATCGGCCCGCGCACCTGCAACCCGCCGATGCTCTCCCCGTCGTGCGCGACCGCGTTCCCGGCCTCGTCCCGCAGCCGCGTCTCCACCCCCGCCACCGGCGTGCCGACCCAGCCGGGCCGCCGCTCCCCGTCCGCCCGCGTGGACAGCGTGATCATGGTCTCGCTCATCCCGTACCGCTCGACCGGCGCGTGCCCGGTCAGCTCGCGCAGCCGCTCGAACACCGGCACCGGCAGCGGCGCACTCCCCGAGACCAGCAGCCGCGCGCCCGCCAATTCCCTTGCCGCCGAGGGATCTTCGACGACCCGCGACCACACCGTCGGCACCCCGAAATACAACGACCCCCGCGCCGCCGCGTACGCCGCGGGCGTCGGCCTACCGGTGTGCACCAGCGGACTCCCCACCCGCAACGGCCCGAGCAGGCCAAGAATCAACCCGTGCACATGGAACAACGGAAGTCCGTGCACCAGAACGTCGTTCGACGTCCACGCCCATGCCTCGGCCAAGGCGTCCAGCCCGGCCGCGATCGCGCCGCGGCTCAGCATCACCCCCTTCGGCGCCCCGGTCGTCCCGGAGGTGTACAGCACGAAAGCCGTTGCCCGCGAGTCGGGTTCGGGATACGTGTGCCACGACCGCGCGTGCCTGCGCACCGGCACCATCGGCAACGTCGACCCCTCCGGCGCCTCACCCAGCCACGCCCGCGCGCCGGAGTCGGCGAGAATGTGCTCGAGTTCGGCCGCCCCGGAATCCGGCGGAACGGGCACCACCGTCACCCCCGCGATCAGACAGCCGACCACCGCCAGCACCGTCGTCACCGTCGGCCGCGCCAGCACCGCGACCCGGCCCGCCCCGGCGATCCGCTCGGCGACCGAGGTTGCCGCGCCGAGCACATCGCTGCGGGACAGCGTCTGCCTGTCGATGGTGACCGCGTCGGGGATATCGGCCCCCGCGGCAACGGCGGCCGGATTCAGTGAGCGCAGCAGCGGCGACGACGCGAAAGACACCCGCCCAACCTACCAATCCGCTGCTCGCGCCCCGTAATTGCGAAACGGTCACCCTCGCCGCGCGGCCGTTGACATGCCGATGACGCAATGAGAGCTTTGATTCACAACCTCTCGAGAAGTACGAGGTCGACGATGACCGGGCCACTTCGCGCGACGACGCACGATTCGCCGGTGCGGCGGGACGATTTCGACATCACCCGCTACCTGTACGGCACCACGGCCTTGTTCGGCGCGGCGACCAATGTGATCCTGCAACTCAGCGCGGCCCCCGTCGGCTACGGCGTCGTCGAGAGCACCGTCGACAGCGGCAAGATCATGCTGCATCCGATCAAGCGCACCCGCACCACGCTCACCTATCTGGTCGTCGCCCTGCTCGGCGACGAGACCGAGCGCGCCGCCTACCGCGAGGCGGTCAACCGGTCCCATCGCCGGGTCCGCTCGGGTCCGTCGAGCCCGGTGCGCTACAACGCCTTCGACCCCCGCCTGCAACTGTGGGTCGCGGCCTGCCTGTACTGGGGCGCGCGGGATCTGTACGAGCGCATGCACGGCCGGATGAGCGAGGCCGACGCCGACGCCTTCTACACCCATTGCGCCCGCTTCGGCACGACGCTCCAGATGCCGCCCGCGCTGTGGCCGCCCGACCGCAAAGCCTTCGACGAGTACTGGGCCGCCACCCTCGCGAGCGCGACCCTCGATCCGCCGGTGCGCGCCCACCTCCTGGAACTGGTCGACCTGAGGATGTTCCCGCGCCCGATCCAGTTGTCCTGCGCCGGTTTTCACCGCTGGCTGGTCGCGGGCCTGCTACCGCCGGATCTGCGCGCGCGACTGGGCATGACCTGGACCGACCGCGACGACCGACGCCTGGCCCTGCTGCTGCGCGCCGTCGGCGCGGTCGAGGAGCGAATCCCCCAGCGGCTCAGGCTGTTTCCGATGCACATCCTGCTGACCGACCTGCGCCTACGCCGCCAGCTCGGGCTGCGCCCGGTCTAACGCACCCGGAACCCCGGCACGATGTGCTCGCGGGCGAACCGCCGCAGCGCCGCGTCGTCGTCGAGCGGGATGACCGTCTGCGGCGTCAACGCCATCGACAGCGCGTTGCGCGCGATCAACTCGGCCAGCGGCAGCGGATCGTAGGACTCGAGCTTGCCCTCGGCCTGCAACCGCGCGATGAACTCCGCGAGATAGTCGCGCCCGAGCTCGATCACCGGCGCGCCGCGCACGGTCAGATGCGGCAGCACCACCTCCGGCTCGGTCTTCAGCAGCCGATCCAGCAGCCGATTGCCGCGCAACCCGTCGAGGAAGGCGACGAACAACTCCACGATCTGATCCTCGGCCGCGGCCCCGCGGTCGATCTGCGGTTGCACCGCGGCGTCGACCCGCTCGACGAACTGCCGGGCCTGCCGCAGCCCGACCGCCTGGATCAGATCCGACTTCCCCGCGAACCGTCGATACAGCGTGGCCAGCGACAGACCACCGCGGCGGGCCACCTCGACCATGCTGGTCCGCTTGATGCCGAAGTCGAGGAAGGCGAGCAGGGCCGCATCGAGCACCTTGGCCTGATTCCGATCCTCCGGACCCGCCTCCCGGACCAGCGGCAACAGGTTGGCCGGCTTGGCCATGTGCTGGGCCCCTTTCGGCGACACGAAACGATGACAAGGCGATCTTCCCATAGGATCAGCCGGGCTCCTATGGCATTGACAGGCCGGTCGGTTCGATGAGAAGGTGCGAGAGGAAGTTTCTCACCCTTCGTCCGCCCGCGGGCGCGAAGCCGGACCGAGGAGACGGATCAACGATGACCGCCGCCCCCCTGCGCTACGACCACGAGCCCACCGAGCCGCCCATCCGGATTCTCACGCCCGAGGACGTCCGTCCCCATCTCGACGGTGTCGCGGCGTTCCTGGGCGGCGCGGCCAACGTCGTCATGCAGCTGAGCCATCCGCCCGTCGGCTACGGCGTGCTGGAGAGCCCGGTCGAGAGCGGCAGCGTCATGGTGCATCCGCTCAAGCGCCTGCGCACCACGCTGACCTATCTCGCGGTCGCCTGGATGGGCACCGAGGAGGATCGGCGCGCCTACCGCGAGGCGGTCAACGGCTCGCATCGGCCGATCCACTCCGAGCCGGGCGCGGCGGTGAAGTACAACGCCTTCGACCCGAAGCTGCAACTGTGGGTGGCGGCCTGCCTGTACTGGGGCTTCGACGACCTCTACACCCGGATGCGCGGACCGATGGAACCCGCACTGGCCGAAGCCTTCTACCAGTACTCCGCGCGCCTGGGCACCACCTTGCAGATGCGCCCGGAGATGTGGCCCGCGGACCGGTCGGCGTTCTACCGCTACTGGGAGGACAACCTCACCCAGCGGACCATCGACGAACCGGTGCGGCGCTACTTCGACGACCTCATCGACCTGAGGATGCTGCATCCGGTGCCGCGCAGGATCTTCGGGCGGCTGCACCGATTCGGCGTGACCGCGCTGCTCCCCCCGCATCTGCGCGATCAGATGGGCATGACCTGGACCGAACGCGACGAGCGCCGCTATACCCGTATCCTGCGGGCGATCTCGTTCGTGTGGGTGCGGCTGCCCCCGCCGCTGCGCCGGTTCCCGTTCAATTACTACCTGCTGGACATGCGAATTCGCCGTCGCCTCGGCCGTCCGCTGGTCTGAACGCGCGCTGCGCGTGCGGAAGTCGGCACACGCTTAGCGAATTCGCGCCCGGGACGGCAGGATGTCGATCATGCGCGTCGTCATCGAGCTTCGCCCCACCGCCGAACTGATCACCGCCGTCGCCGATCCGGACGTCCGGGTCGCCGCGGCGGACGTCGCCGGGGAACTGCCCGGCCTCGACCTCGACCCGGACTTCGAGCCGGTCGCCATCCCCTGGCTCGGCGGTCCGAGTCCGTCGATGTCGCCGGAGCACGCCACCGTCGTGGTGCGCGGCCGAATCGGCGACGATCCCGACGAACACCGCCGGATCAGCGAAACCGATTCCGTCACCGGGGTTTTCGCCGACCCCGCCATCGAACCCGTGCTGACCTGCGGCGGCGATCCCGCGGTCGGCGACTGGCACGCGGTGGCGGCGCTGCTGCGCGCCGACGACCTCGCGAAGGCCGGATTGACCGGTCAGGGGGTGGCGCTGGCGATCGTCGACACCGGCATCAACGCCGCGCAGGTCGAGAAGGTGCGCGGCGGTCGTCTCACCATCGATGCCGCGCGCAGTTGGAACCCGCAGGGCGTCAACGGAACCGCGGGCGCCTTCCCCGTGGACCACGGCACCATGTGCGCCTTCGACGCGTCGCTGGCCGCACCGCAGGCGTCGTTCCTGGACCTGCCCGTGCTGCGCAGCGCCCGGCAAGGCAAGACCCAGATGGACGGCCTGCTCTCCGACGCGCTCGCCGCGTACGCGCATCTGCGCACGGTGCTGACGAATCAGCCCGCGGCCACCCGCGCGCTGGTGATCAGCAACAGCTGGGGTTCGTTCGCGCCGAGCTGGGACTATCCGGTGGGTCAGGCGGGCAACTACTCCGACAATCCGGCGCACCCGTTCAACGTGATCGTGGGCTCGCTGGAGGCGGCGGGCGCGGACATCCTTTTCGCCGCGGGCAACTGCGGCCGCGACTGCCCCGACGCCCGATGCGGGTACCCGGATCGTCCGATCACCGGGGCGAATTCGCATCCGAGCGTGCTGAGCATCGCGGGGGTCGACACGAAAAATCAGCGCGTCGGCTACTCGTCGCAGGGACCCGGGCGATTGACCGATCGCAAACCGGACGTGTGCACGTACACGCACTTCACCGGATCGGGGGCCTTCGGCGACGAACCCGACACCGGCACTTCCGCGGCGTGCCCGGTGGCGGCCGGGCTGGTCGCGGCCATCCGCACGAAGTGGTCGGCCACCGCGCTACCGCCCGCCCGGCTGCGGGAACTGCTCCAGCGCACCGCCTCCGACCGCGGCGGCCAGGGGTTCGACTACGACTACGGGTACGGCATCGCCGACACCGCGGCCCTGCTCGCGGAGCTGCGACGGACTCCCGATCGGGCGTAGCGTGGTGTGATGCTGCTGCTCACCGTCCAGCTCCCGCAGGGCGCGACCATGAGCGACGCCCTGCGCGAGCTGCGGCTCGCCGCGGACGATGTCGACGTCGACTACGGTCTCATCTGCGTCGACCCCGCGACCTGCCTGTTCGCCCTGCGGGTCACCGAATCCGCCGCCACCCGCCTCACCGGAAGCGGCACGGGCGCAACGGTTTTCGCCGACCCGCGCATCGAACCCGCTGGGCCGGAAGAGGATTCGCCGCCCCGCTAGCTCAGGCGGCATTGATCCGTTGGGCCGGAGGAGGATTCGCCCCCGCTGACTCAGGCGGCGATGAGCCGTTTGACGGCCGCGGCGATCCGCTCGTCGGTGGCGGTGAGGGCGATGCGGACGTGTCGCGCGCCCGACGGCCCGTAGAAGTCGCCGGGGGCGGCGAGGATGCCGCGGTCGGCCAGCCAGTCGAGGGTGGTGCGGGCCGGTTCGTCGCGGGTGGACCACAGATACAGTCCGGCCTCTGAGTGATCGATGCGGAAACCGGCCTCGGTCAAGGCGTTTCGCAGGATCTCGCGACGGGCGCGGTAGCGTTCCCGCTGGGCCGCCTCGTGCGCGTCGTCGCCGAGCGCGGCGGTGATGGCCGACTGCACCGGGAACGGGACGATCAGGCCCGAATGCTTGCGCACCTCCAGCAGTTCGCGCACCAACTCCGGGTCGCCGGTGACGAAACCCGCGCGGTAGCTGGCCAGATTGGAGGTCTTGGACAGCGAGTGGATGGCCAGCAGCCCGGTGTGGTCGCCGTCGCAGACCCGCGGATCGAGGATCGACACGGCCTCCTCGTCCCACGCCAGGCCCAGATAGCACTCGTCGGAGGCGACGATCGCGCCGCGCTCGCGGGCGAAGGACACAACCTTGCGCAGGTGGTCCACCCCAAGCACCCGCCCGGTCGGATTGGACGGGGAGTTGAGGTAGATCAGGGCGGGCCGCTCCGGGCCGAGCTGGGTCAGGCCGTCGGCGCGCGCGATTCGCGTGCCCGCCAGCAACGCGCCGACCTCGTAGGTCGGATACGCCACCTCCGGGATCACCACCAGATCCGCGGCCCCGAGCCCGAGCAGCCGGGGCAGGCCCGCGATCAGTTCCTTCGTACCGATCACCGGCAGCGCCGCGTCGGGCTCGACGCCGGTGATGCCGAAGCGCCGCCGCAGCGCGTCCACGACGGCCGCGCGCAACTCGGGGGTGCCGTGGGTGGCCGGATAGCCCGGCACCTCCGCCACCGCGGCCAGCGCCCGCCGGATCAGCGGATCGACCGGATCCACGGGTGTGCCGACCGACAGATCGACGATGCCGTCGGGATGTTCGGCGGCCCGTCGCTTCACCGAAGCGATGGTGTCCCAAGGGAAATCGGGTAGGGAGCTACTCACCCGGCCACGCGTCGACAACGGTCCTACTCGCTCGCCATCGGCGGTAGCGCGGCGATGAACGGCGGGTCGTAGTCGACCTTGCCGACCTTGGTCGCGCCGCCGGGCGAACCCAGCTCGTCGAAGAAGTCGACGTTGGCGTTGACGTACCCGCTCCACTGGTCCGGGGTGTCGTCCTCGTAGAAGATCGCCTCCACCGGGCACACCGGCTCACATGCACCACAGTCCACGCACTCGTCCGGATGGATGTACAGCATGCGACCGCCCTCGTAGATGCAGTCCACGGGGCATTCCTCGATGCACGCCTTGTCCTTCACGTCAACGCACGGTTCAGCGATGATGTACGGCACTGCCGCTCTCCTAGTCTGGTCCTGGCCCGCGGGATACTTCCGCGCCCGCGCAACAGTATCCCGGCACCCACACATTACTACTGGTCAGCCTTGCCTAACTTCTATCGCGGCGACGGCATCGGCTATCCCCCGTTCGCCGCCGTCGGATCGAGGTCCTCCGCCCCCACCAACAGTCGTAGCAGATCGCGGAGTTCGCGCTGCTGAGCGGCGCCGAGGCGGGTCAGCGGGGACCCCGTCTCCAGCTTGGCCAGCACGGCCTTGCGGCTGCCGCGGCCCGCGGCGGTCAGCTCGATCCGCTTGGCCCGGCGGTCGGTCGGATGCGGCACCCGTTCGACCAGACCCTGCGCCTCGAGCCGGTCGAGTACGAAGGTCGCGTTGGAGGGCTCGCACGACATGCGGGCCGCCAGTTCGCGGGCGGTGATCGGGGCGTCGAGTTCGCGCAGCGCGATGACCTGCGAGGGGGTCAGGCCGAGTTGGTCGGCGACGCGGCGGACGTGCCCGTCGAGCCGCCGGGTGAACGAGTGCACGAGGAAGCACACGTCGCGGTCGATCTCGCTGTCGACCGGGGTCTGCCGGGCCATGCGCCGAGTCTAGCGGAGATGATTACAACTGTGATAGTTATAGCTCGAATCATTCGAACTGTAACTATTAGGGGTGATGATGCGACTCCCCGTCCTGTCGCTGGTCCTGGTCGTATTCGGTTTGACCACGGGCGAATTCGTGATCGCCGGGATCCTGCCGGAGGTGGCCGACGCGCTGGCGGTGCCGGTGTCCTCGGCCGGTCTGCTGGTCACGGCGTACGCGCTGGGCATGATCGTGGGCGGGCCGGTGCTGACCGCGCTGACCGCCCGCGTCCCGCGACGGCGCTTGATCGCCGGGTTGGTCGGCTTCGCGGTGCTGGCCAATCTGGGTTCGGCGCTCGCGCCGAATCAGCCGGTGCTGCTGGTCACGCGCTTCGCGGCCGGATTGATCGTGGCGACGTTCTTCGCCCTCGCCATCGCGACCGCGGTGCGGCTCGCGCCCGAGGGGAAGGCGGCGTCGGCCGTGGCGCGGGTGGCGCTCGGCCTGAATCTGGGCATGGTGCTGGGGACGCCACTGGGGACCGTGGTCGGCCAATACCTGGGCTGGCGGGCCACTTTCGCGGCCGTGGCGGTGGTGAGCGCGGTCGGGCTGGCGCTCGTGCTGCGCTTCGTCACCGACCTGCCCCCGGCCGCGACCGGGCCGATCATCGGGGAACTGCGCGTGCTGGCCGACCGGCGGCTGCTGGCCGCCATCGCCCTCACCGCCGTCGGGAACCTCGGCGCGGTCATGGTTTTCACCTACATCGCCCCGCTGCTGACCGATGTGGCGGGCTTCGCGACCGCCGCGGTTCCGGCCCTGCTGCTGCTCTACGGGGCGGGGGCGATCGTGGGCAACCAGCTCGGCGGCCGCCTCGCCGATCGGGCCCTGCTGCCCGCCGTGACCGGACTGCTGGCGGCCTCGGCGGGCGCGCTGGCGCTGTTCTGGGTGGCGCTCGGAAATCGCCCGGCCACAGGGGTTCTCGTGTTCGTCCTGGGCGCGCTGGCCTTCGCCGTGATCCCCGGTATGCAGGCCCGCGTCATCGGCGCGGCCACGGGGGCGCCCACCCTCGCGCTGGCCATCAACGCGGCCGCCTATCAGCTCGCCGCGGCGCTGGCGGGCCGCCTCGGCGGCTGGATCGCCGACGGGACCGGGATGCGGTCGCTGCCGCTGTTCGCCGCAGTGCCCACCGCGGCGGCGGTCGCCTTCGCCCTGGTGCTGTCGCGCACCGAGGCGACGCGCCGCCGCGGCATCGAAACTAGCTCAGCGACAACGTCATAGGCGACGGCCGATGCGGTGGCACCCCGTAGACCGTCGTCCGTTCCCGCACCGGTCGGCCGATGCCCTCGGCGATCTCGTTCAGCTCGGCGACCGTCTTGGCCGACCCGTGCTCGGAACCGGCCATGCGGGAGATGGTCTCCTCCATGAGGGTGCCGCCGAGGTCGTTGGCGCCGCCGTTGAGCATGACCCGGGTGCCGGTGACGCCGAGTTTGACCCAGCTGGTCTGGATGTTGGCGATCCGGCCGTGCAGCATGATCCGGGCCAGGGCGTGCACCGCGCGATTGTCGCGGTTGGTGGGTCCCGGGCGGGACGCGCCCGCGAGGTAGAGCGGGGCGCTCTGGTGGACGAACGGCAGCGGCACGAATTCGGTGAAACCGCCGGTGCGGTCCTGGATTTCGCGCAGCACCCGCAGGTGCCCGACCCAGTGCCGGGGGCTGTCCACATGCCCGTACATCATCGTGGAGCTGGACGGGATGCCGAGTTCGTGGGCGGTGCTGATGACCTCGATCCAGGCGGAGGCGGGCAGCTTGCCCTTGGTGAGGACCCAGCGCACCTCGTCGTCGAGGATCTCCGCGGCCGTGCCCGGAATCGACCCGAGCCCGGCCTCCTTCAGCGCCGCGAGCCAGTCGCGCACGCTCTCCCCGCCGCGCGAGGCGCCGTTGACGATCTCCATCGGGCTGAAGGCGTGCACGTGCATCGACGGCACCCGCTTCTTCACCGCCCGCACCAGATCGGCGTACCCGGTGACGGGCAGATCCGGATCGATGCCGCCCTGCATGCACACCTCGGTCGCGCCCTCGACGTGCGCCTCCCAGGCGCGGTCGGCGACCTCGTCGGTGCTCAGGGTGAACGCGTCCGCGTCACCCTTGCGCTGGGCGAACGCGCAGAACCGGCAGCCGGTGTAGCAGATGTTGGTGAAGTTGATGTTGCGGTTCACCACGTAGGTGACGTCGTCGCCGACGGCGTCACGGCGCAGCTGATCGGCAAGGGCCGCAACGGCTTCCAGCTCCGCGCCGTCCGCGGTGGCCAGCGCCAGATACTGCTCGTCGGTCAGCCCGGCCGGATCGCGTTCGGCCGCGCGCAGCGCCGAGAGCACGTCGGCGTCGAACCGCTCGGGCGCCGACGCGGCCAGCTCCCGCACCTGTTCGCGAATGGTCTCCCAGTCGCCGAACGCGCCCAGCACCTCGTCGCCGAGCCCGGAATCGCTGCGGGACTCGGTGTTTCGGCCGTCGGTGTCGATCGCGGTGTTCAGATCGATCCGGCCCGCCGACTCCCAGGACTCGTCGGGCTCCTGCCAGGGCAGGCCACGCACGACGGCGTCCGGATTCGCCAGGCCCGTGCGCGCGTCCGATACGGCGGCCACGTGCGCCCCGATCCGCGGATCCACCCACGGGTTCCCGGCCCGGACGTAACGCGGGTGGGCCGAGGTGCGTTCGGCCAGGCGGAAACCCGCGGCCTCGGTGATCTCGGCGAGGGTGTCCAGATTCGGCCAGGGGCGTTCGGGATTCACGTGGTCGGGGGTCACCGGCGACACCCCGCCCCAGTCGTCGATACCGGCGGCGAGCAGGGCGTGACATTCGCTGTGCGACACCAGGTTCGGCGGCGCCTGCACCGCGACGTCCGGCGGCAGCAGCAGGCGGCTCACCGCCACGGTGGCCAGGAACTCCTCGATGTCGGCGTCGGGGGCGTCGCGCATGACGGTGTCCCGCTTGGCCCGGAAGTTCTGCACGATGACTTCCTGGATGTGCCCGAACGCCTTGTGCTGCTTGCGAATCGCGAGAATGGACTCGGCCCGCTCGCGCAGCGTCTCGCCGATGCCGACCAGGATGCCGGTGGTGAACGGCACCGACAACCGGCCCGCGTCGGTGATGGCGCGCAACCGCACCGCCGGATCCTTGTCCGGACTGCCGTAATGACATTCGCCCTTGTCGGTGAACAACCGGGTCGCGGTGGTCTCCAGCATCAGACCCATGGACTGCGACACCGGCTTGAGCCGCGCGATCTCCGCCCAGGACATGACGCCCGGATTCAGGTGCGGGAGCAGGCCCGTCTCCTCGAGCACCAGGATCGACACGGCCCGCAGATAGTCGAGGGTGGAGTCGTAGCCGCGCTCGTCGAGCCACTGCGCGGCCTCGGGCCAGCGGTCCTCGGGACGATCGCCGAGGGTGAAAAGCGCTTCCTTGCAACCCAGTTCGGCGCCGCGGCGGGCGATCTCGAGCACCTCGTCGGGTTCGAGGTACATGCCGCGGCCCTCGGCGCGCAGCTTGCCGGGCACGGTCACGAATGTGCAGTAGTGGCACTTGTCGCGACACAGATGGGTCAGCGGGATGAAGACGTTCTTGGAATAGGTGACCACCCCCGCCCGGCCCGCCGACTCCAGCGCGGCGTCGCGCACGCGGGCGGCGCTGCGGCTCAGTTCGGCCAGATCCTCGCCGCGGGCGTGCAGCAGCACGGTGGCCTCGTCCGCGTTCAGCGTCACCCCGTCGCGTGCGCGGCGCAGGGCCCGGCGCATCGCCGACGCCGTCGGCGGCGGGGAAGGAATGCTCGGGTTCGGCAGTTCGGTCACTCCGTCGATCATGCGCTACCCATCCGGACGGTCTCCTTCCAGTGCCTGTGAGCGAGGACAACCTCGCCGCCGACCACACTATTCCGGCCCGCGACGACACTTGCGCGACCGGCCGTTCGTGAAACCATGGGCGACATGACCGAACCGATCATGGCGGCGCCCGCGTGGCGTCCCAGCCCGCGGGCGAAACTGCTGTGGGCGATCGGTCCCGCGTTCGTCTGGGCGATCGTGCTGCTCGGCGAGGCGATCTGGATCGTGTTCGACGCGCGGCACCGGGCGATCCAGGCGACCGCCGTGGTGATCACCCTGGCGGCCGCCCTGTTCGTCTGCGTCGGGGTGCCGTTGTGGCGCTACGCCGTGCACCGCTGGGAGATCACCGACGAGGCCGTCTACACCCGCACCGGCTGGCTCACCCAGGAGAGCCGCGTCGCCCCCATCACCCGAGTCCAAACCGTCGACACCGAACGCGGCCCCCTCGAACGCCTCCTGGGCCTCGCCACCGTCACGGTCACCACCGCATCCTCGGCAGGCGCGGTCCGCATCACCGCCCTCGACCTCCCGATCGCCGAACGCACGGTCGCCCGCCTGACCGAGGTGGCCGCCGCCCATCGAGGGGACGCCACATGACCGGAAGGGCCGCCGCACACACGAAAGGCCACGTGGGCGAAAGGGGCCGCCGCGCATCGACCGGAAGCGCCACCACACACGACGGGCCGAGTGACCCGACGGGCCGCCACATATCGCGGGGACGCGTGATCAGGAGGGCCGCCGCATACACGAAAGACCGCGTGCGCCAACGGGACACATCGGGGGAACGCCGCATGACCGGACGAGCCGCGACACACTCGAAAGACCGCGTGGCCCAAGGGGCCAGCACATATCGGGGGGATGCGTGACCGAGGCGCGGGGCGTCGAGGGGCCGTGGCGGCGGCTGGATGGTCGGATGTTGTTGGTGCATCCGGTGCGGGAGGCGGTTCGGTACATTCCGGTGCTGGTGGTGACGGTCGTGGTGGGGAGTCGGAGCGACAATCCGCTGTGGGGGTTGGTGGGGTTGGGGGTGATCGTCGTTCTGGCGGTGGGGCGTTGGTTCACGACCACGTATCGGATCGGGGCGGAGCACGTTCAGTTGCGGCGCGGTCTGTTGCGGCGGCGGACGCTGACCGTGCCGCGCTCGCGCATCCGGTCGGTGGACGTGCACGCCGATCCGCTGCATCGGGTGCTCGGGCTGGCCGTGCTCACCATCGGCACCGGGCAGCGGGCCGACCGGGAGGAGCGGTTCCATCTCGACGGGCTCGACGCGCGGCGGGTGCCCGAACTGCGGGCGCTGCTGCTGGCCGAGGGAGCCGAGGCCGAGGACACCGGACACGTCGCCGCGCCGACGACGGACGAGGGCGTGGACATCGCCGAGTGGCGGCCGTCCTGGGTGCGGTACGCGCCGCTGTCGCTGACCGGGCTGGCCATCGTCGGGCCGATCGTGGGCCTGGCGTTCAAATACGGTGTGGCGCAAGTGGTCGTGGACTCGCGGACCGTGCGGGACCTCGGCGACCACGGCGCGGTGTTCCTCGCGCTGCTGGTGCTGATCGGCATCGCCGTGCTGATCGCGGTCACCGCGGTCGCGGCGTGCGCGCACTACCTGACCACGTATCACGGGCTGCGCGTACTCGACGACGGCAAGACCCTGCACATTCGGCACGGGCTGTTCACCACCCGGCAGACCACCCTCGATCTGGCCCGCCTGCGCGGCGCGACGGTCAACGAGCCGCTGCTGCTGCGGCTGGCCGGGGGCGCCGAACTCGAGGCCGTCATGACCGGCACCGACGCGCGCCGCAAGCTGTTGCCGCAGGCCCCCCGGGCGGCGGTCGAACGCACCCTCGCCCGGTTGCTCGCCTCGCGCGGACGCCACGACGCCGCCGCCGCGCCCGCCCGGGTGGAGTTGCTCCGGCACGGCCCGCGCGCCCGGCGGCGGCGGTACGTACGGGCGCTGTCGCCGGTCGCGCTGCTCGCGGTCGCGGCCGTCGCGAGTTCGCTTGCGGGCGTGGCGGTTCCGTACTGGACGTGGCCGGTGCTCGCGCTGCTCGCGGTCGGCGCGGCCCTGCTGGCCGAGGACCGGTACCGGGGGCTGGGGCACGCGGTGCTGCCCGCAACCCCTATCTGGCTCATCACCCGGCACGGTTCGCTGGATCGCGATCGCGACTGTCTCGAGGCCCCGGGGATCATCGGCTGGACGGTCCGGCAGACGTTTTTCCAGCGTCGCGCGGGTCTGGCCACGGTCACCGCGGCAACCGCCGCGGGAAAGAAGCGCTACCACCTCGTCGACATTCCGATCGAGCGCGCGTGGGAGGTCCTCGACGCGGTCACGCCCGGCCTGCGCGGACACCGCTGAAGTAAGCGCGGATTCTTATATTATTTCGGCCGTTTCGGCTGCAAGGAATCTCGTTAGTGAGCGCGAATTCCCCCTTCGTGATAGAACACAGCAGGCATCACGAAGGGTGATTTTTCTCATGGAGCCTACGGCCGAACAGCGCGCCGCGCTGAGCATGATCTGCGATACGTTCGTTCCCGGCGACGGTGCGACGCTGCCGCCCGCGAGCGAACTCGGAGCGGTGGACACCGTCTTCGACCTGCTGAGCCGCAGCCCCCGGGAGGCGGACAAGAAACAGCTCGCAATGTTGTTGGGGCTGTGGGACTCTCGCATCACCGGTCTGCTCACCGGCAGCGGGCCGCGGCGGTTCTCGTCGCTGTCGCAGGCCGAACGCGAACGCGCGCTGCTCCGCCTCGGCGATTCGAAACTGGCTCCCGTCCGCTCGATCTTCCAGGCGCTGAAATCGGCCGCGCTGCTGTCCTACAACGTGACTCCCGGACCCACCGGCGTGAATCCGCTGTGGGAGCGAATGGGTTATCCCGCGCCGACCGGACCCCTGCCCACCGCGCCGGAACCGGCGCTGAATCCGCTGCGTTTCACCGAGAAGACGACGCTGAACTGTGATGTCGTCATCGTCGGTTCGGGAGCGGGCGGCGGCGCCGCGGCGGCGGTACTCGCGGAGGCCGGACTCGACGTCATCGTGCTCGAACGCGGGAACTATTACGACGACCGTGATTTCGGAGCGGGCGAACTGCCCGCACTCCAGAAACTCTATGCCCCGGGGGCGAGTTCGGCCGAGGGGCAGATCACCCTGGTCGCCGGATCGTGCCTGGGCGGCGGCACCGTGGTCAACTGGAGCACCTCGCTGCCCACCCCCGACGCCGTGCGCGCCGAATGGGCGGACCTGGGCGCGGAGCAGTTCGCCAAGGACGAGTTCGACGAGGCCCTCGACGCGGTGCAGCGACGATTGCGCGTCACCGACACCCGCTCACCGCTGTCGCTGCGCGACAGCGTGCTCGAGCGCGGCGCGCAGGCGCTGGGCTGGGAGGTCAGCCCGTTGCCGCGCAACGTCTCCGACGCCTGCGACGCCGGAATCGAGTGCGGCCGTTGCGGTTCCGGCTGCCGGATGGGAGCCAAGCAGTCGGTCGTCAAGACCTGGCTGGCCGACGCCGCCGAGCGGGGCGCGCGCCTGGTGGTCGACGCCGACGTGCGCGAGATCGACGTGCATCACGGTCGCGCGCACGGTGTTTCGGCGCGCACCTCCACCGGCGTCGAGATCAAGGTGCGGGCGCGCGCGGTCGTGGTGTCCGCGGGCGCGTTGCAGACTCCCGCGCTGCTGCGGCGATCGGGTCTGCGCAACGACAACATCGGCAGGTACCTGCGCCTGCATCCCGCCGCCGCGGTCTTCGGCCTGTTCGACGAGGAGATCCGGCCCTGGGAGGGCCCGTTGCAGGGCCGCATCTGCCGCCGGCACGCGGATCTGGACGGCAACGGCTACGGCGTCATCTACGAGACCGGGCCGCTGCATCCGGGCGCGGCGATCGGCTTCATGAGCTGGCGCGGGGCGGAGAGCCACCGCGAGGTGATGTCGAACTTCGGGCGCACGAACGCCATCGGCATCATCACCCGCGACCGCGATCCGGGCCAGGTCACCGTCGACAAGGCCGGTGAGCCGGTGGTCAAGTACCGGCTGTCGGATTACGACGCCGCGCATCTGCACACCGGAATCCAGGGCGCCGCAAGCATTCTGGAGGCCGCGGGCGCCACGCGGATCTTCTCCGGCCATCAGGCGGGCATCTCCTACGAGCCCGGCCGCACGGGGTCGCACGCCGAGTTCTCCGCCGCCTGCGAGGCCGCGGGCTACGGTCCCGGCCGGTGCTCGCTGGGCGCCCTGCACATCATGGGCTCGGCCCGGATGGGCGGCAACGCCGAGATGTCGGCCACCAACCCCGACGGGGCCACCTGGGAGGTCCCCAATATCGTCGTCGCCGACGCCTCCTGCTTCCCGACCTCCTCGGGCGTCAACCCGATGGTCTCCATCGAGGCCATCGGTTACATGAACGCCAAACGGCTTGTCTCCCAGTTGATCTGAGTCGGTCGCGCGGACGTCTCCGGGCCTCGTCCCCACAAACGGGGCCCGATTCTTCTTCAGAGGGCGCGGATGCCCTCGAGGACGGCCTGGAGCAGGCTCAGTTCGGATTCGACGGTCACGGTGGTGTGCGGCGCCCGGTAGACGAGGCGGCCGTCGTCGATCAGATCACCGATGAGCACCTTGGTGAGGGTCAGCGGCAGCCGGAGACGGGCGGAGACCTCCGCCACCGACTGCGGGGTCCGGCACAGCTCGACGATCGCGATGTACTCGGGCTCGGTGCGGCGCAGCGCCGCGCCGCGATGGGCGTCGACGACCAGCGTCGCCATATTCAGTTCCGGACGCGCGACGCGACCCCGGCCGCGCGTGACGGCATAGAGCCGGACCAGGGGCCCGGCGTCCTCCTCGTACCAGGATTCGCGTTCGTCGTTCATGGCTGTGGTGTCGGCCGGGTCTGTTGCGGGCGCGGATCGACGCCGAGATGCGAACCGACCCGCTGCACGGTCTGATTCATCTCGTAGGCCACCATGCCCATATCGGCGTTCTCGGCGGCCAGCAGGGCCAGGCACGCGTTGGCGCCCGCCGAGGTGATGAACAGCACCGCATGATCGAGTTCGATCACCGTCTGGCACACGCCACCGGCCTTGAAATGGTGACCGGCACTGCGCGCCAGGCTGTGCAGGGCCGAGGCCATCGCCGAGAAGCGTTCGGCCTCGGACTGTTCCAGCCCGCGGGACCGGCCCAGTAGCAGTCCGTCGGTCGACAACAGCACCGCGGACTCGGCGCCGGACAGCCCGTTGATCAGATCGTCGAGCAGCCAGCCGAGGTCAGTTCGCTGGGAAGTAGTCATCGTCGCCTTCTCGTCGGGTGAAAGATGTTGCGCTGGAATCGGATTCGGCGCGCGAGCGGCGGCCCTCCCGGGTTCCGTGCTCGATCGCGCTCATCAGGGAGCGCGCCTGGTCGGCGCTGCGCTGGCGCGCGGGCGCGACCGCTGGCGGCTCGTCGGTCGCGGTGACCGACTGCCGCTGCCGACGCGGCAGCGGCGGCTTGACCACCGGCGCCGGGGGCGGCGGGGCGGCGTGGAACCCATTGTCCGCCAAGCCCTTCGGGACCGCCGGGAAACCGCCGGATTCCGAGGCGGGGGTGAACCAGGCCGAGCGGTGCGCCACCGGTTCGGGGGCGGGTTCGGCCCGTTCCACGCGTTCGATCCGCTCGGGGCGCTCGGCCCGCCCGAATCGCTCGGGCGCGGCCGCGAGCGCGGCGGGCTGCCGGTCGGGGATCGCGACGGGCTGCCGCTCGGGTTCCTCGGGGGTCGCGTCGGTGGCCAGCAGGGCGGTCGGGACGACCACCACGGCCCGCACGCCGCCGTAGTCGGATTCGCCCAGCTTCACCGAAATCCCGTGGCGGTTGGCCAGTTTCCCGACGACGAACAGGCCGAGGCGGGTGTTGCTGGACAGCGCCGCGACGCTGAAGTCCGGCGGGTTGGCGAGCAGGTCGTTGCGCTCGGCGAACTCGGTCTCGGACATGCCCAGGCCCTGGTCGATGATCTCGACCGCGACGCCGCGGCCGACGATCGCGCCGGTCACCTCCACCCGCGCCTGCGGCGGGGAGAAGGCGGTGGCGTTGTCCATGAGCTCGGCCAGCAGGTGGATGAGGTCGGCGACCGCGCTGCTGATCACCGCGACCTCCGGCAGGCGGCCGGTCTGGATGCGGGTGTAGTCGAGGCTCTCCGCGACCGCGCCGCGCACCAGATCCACCAACCGCACCGGTTTGCGCCAGCGGCGGCCCGGCTGCTCGCCGCCGAGGATGATCAGGTTCTCGGCGTTGCGGCGGGCGCGGGTCGCGAGATGGTCGAGCTGGAACAGCAATTCGAGCTGATCGGAGTTCTCCTCGCGGCGCTCGGCCTGATCGAGCAGCGCCAGCTGGCGGTGCACCACGACCTGGCTGCGGTGGGCGATGTTGAGGAAGACCGCGTTGACGCCGGTGCGGGTCTTGGCCTCGGCGACCGCGGCCGAGACGGCCGCGACGTGGGCGCGGTTGAACGCGCTCGCGACCTGGCCCAGTTCGTCGGAACCGAAGTCCAGCCGGGAACCCTCCTCGGTCACGTCGATCGGTTTGCCCTCGCCGAGGCGGCGCATCAGATCCGGCAGCCGCTCGTCGGCCAATTCCAGTGTCTCGCCGCGCAATCGGCGCATGCGGCCGATGAACCGGTTGGCCAGCAGCAGCGCGAGCACGAACGCCAGCAGCGAGATCGCGAGCACGGCCGCGCCGCCGAGCAGCGAGCGCCGTTCGGTGTCGTCGCCCTGCTGCCGGGCGACGACGTGCGCGTCCTGGCTCTGGTCTTCCCACAGCTTCAGCAGGCGCTGGGTCACGCGGACCGACGCGTCCTGCCAGGCCGCGGTCGTGCTCGGCAGCGGGACCGTCGCGGTGGCGGGCCGGGCGTCGCGCGTCGAACGGGAGGACGTGTCGCTCGTCTCGGGGGTGACGGGGCCGCGCAGCATGATCGCGTCTTGCATGGCGATCACGTTCTGGTAGTCGGGGGAGGCCATCAGCGTCTTCAGCTCGTCGAGGCGCTGTCCCTTCAGCGTGGCCGCCGAATAGGCCATCTCGCCGCGGAATTCGCCGACGTGCGCGTTGAATTCGACGAGCTGCTGCGGGGTCAGCTCGCCCAGGGTCAGGCCCACCGCGCCGAGGGAGTCGGCGATCGAGAGCGCCTCGCCCGCGCGCAACGGATCCACGCCGTATCCCAGTTCGACCGCGACCGCGGCGTCCGGGGCGACGCGGGCGGCCAGCATGGACGCCGCGATGATCGTCCCGATCACCTGGGTGTAGAAGCCGAAGATCTGTTCCGGCGGGGCCTGTCGGGCGTCCACGCCGGCGCGCACCTGCGGGACCGCGTTGAACAGCTTGTTGTAGCCCTCGATATCGGATTTGGCGTTGGCGGGGTTCAACTTTCGCGCGGCGTCGCCGCGGGCGATCACCAAGGCCAGCGCCTCGTCGGACTTCTGCCGGGCCGGGACGAGCAGCCGCTGGGCGTCCGGATCCCCCGCCAGATACAGCATCGACAGGCGGCGCTCCTCCTCGAAGCCCTGCACCATCGCGATCGCGGGAGCGGTCGTACTACTGGCCAGCTCGGCCCAGTCCTTGGCCTCGCGGCCCGATTTGACCAGATACGCCGCCGCGCCGACGCCGATCGCCAACAGTGTGATGCTGGAGATGAGCACGATCGCGAGCAACCGCACGCGCACACTCACCCGACCCCGCACCCCATCTCGGCGCAGTCCTGCCCATTGCACCGCCCGACCTCCTCGCGCTGCCCGAAGTGCGGTTCACCCGTACAGCGAGAGAGAGTAACGAAAACATCCCATTTCAACTACACATAGCGCATATTCGTGACACGGCTCGGCCACGCCGAATCGAATTGCGGTCCAGCCGAATTCGCGGCGAACCAACAGCACACGAACGGCTAATGAAGAACCGCCGTCGCGGGACCGCCCTCACCCCCGAGCCGGAAACGCACGCCGGAACAGATAGAACCCCGCGGGGATCAGACCGCAAGCCAACAGCAACAATGCCGTCCAGTCCGCCGGCAACAGCACGTCCCCACCCGGCCCCGCGGTCGAACAGATCAAATACCCCAGCAGCCACGCGATCAACGGCAACCCCAACGCCGCGGGCCGCGACGCCACAACCCCCATTCCGGCGACCAGCAACACATTCACCACCGCGGCCACCGCCGCCGTGACCGGCACCGGCGTCGCCCCCACATACATCGGCAGATACAACACCTCGAGCGCCAGCGACAACACCCCGTCGACCACCAACACCCCCGCCACCAGCGCCCCGACCACCCCCCACACCGGCCCCCGCGCCGCCACCCCGGCGCGTCCGACAGCCGCGGCCGTCACGGCACCGGCGGAAAGCCGAGCAGCGTCAACACCTGACTCTGCATCTCCACGAACCCGTGCAACACCGCCAGATAAAGCTCATGCTGCGCCTGCCAATACGGCTGCTGGCTTTGAACGAACGCCGCAATGGCATCCTGCAGGGCCCAGTTGTACATGGTGATCAGTCTATGCCGCCGGTATCAGCCCCGGTCGCGGCGATCCGCTCGCCGAAGGCCAAGCGATGTCCGCCCGGGATCTCCACCACGAAATCCCGTAGCCCCCAAGGGTGATCGGTCAAATCCACCGAAATGATCGCCCCCTGCGAACGGCAGTGTCGGTAGAACTCGTCGACACCCCTGACGCCGATATAGCAGGCGGTGGTCTCGTTGACCGCTGGGTTCGTCGTGCGGACGACGGCCAGGCCCACCGTGTCGCGGTGGAGTAGGGCCAGGCCCATTTCGGGCTCGAGCAGTTCGAGCTCGAAACCGAGGATCGCGGTGAGGTGGGTGACCGTGGGTTCCAGGTCGTGGACCTCGAGGTTGGGGCGGCAGCTGGTCAGCTCGGTCATGAGGGGGGACTTTAGTCGGGCAGGCCCGCCAGGAGGTCGTCCTCGCGGCCGTCGGCGGCAACCGGGCCCAGGCGGCCGCGGACGAGCAGGTAGTGCTCCTCGGGGAGGATCGGCTGGGCGATGTTGTTGGACAGCGCGAATTCGCGGCCCGAGGGGGCGACGGTGACCTGGGTGGCGTGGGCGCGCAGGGCGGCGCGTTTGGCGGGGAGGACGTCGGAGACGTCGATGGTGGTGGTTACCGAATCGCTGGCGACACAAGGTAATTCGCCTTCGGCGGGGAGTCGCCAGCCGGACGGGAGCGCGCCGGGGAGTCGGTCGACCGTGCGGCGGGCCAGCGCCTCGGTGTGGCGGCGCAGGACGGTGGCGTCGGTGACGGTCCAGTAGACCTTCGGTGTGGCCCAACCGTTTTCGGCGGCGGCGTCGACGGCGGCCATGGTGATGCGGTGGGCGTGGCGGTGGTCGGGGTGGCCGTAGCCGCCGCGGGGGTCGTAGCCGACCACCACGCGGGGGCGCAGATCCAGCAGGACGCGCACGAGTTCGTCGACCGCGGCGTCCCCGGACTTCACGAACGCGCGCGGATGGAGGGGTTCCATCGGTTGCGGATCCGCGGTCGTGCCGGTCATGCCGGAGTCGCGCCAGCGCCCCGCGCCACCGAGGAAATGCGGTGGGCCCGCGCCCAATTCGGCCAGGGCGCGGTCGAGTTCGCCGATCCGGTAGCCGCCGAGCTGATCGGCCTCGGCGCTCACCAGGCGCGCCCACCGGGCCCCGATGACCTCGCCCTCCTCGCCGAGGGTGCACGTCACGACCGTCACGGGGACGCCGCGGCGGCGATAGTGCGCGATGGTCCCGCCGGTGACGATGGTCTCGTCGTCGGGGTGCGCGTGGACGAGGACGATGCCACCGGTCGTCACGACAACCGCCGCCAGGTGGCCGCCCCGGCGAACATCCCGATCTGGGTCGAGCCGCTCAGCGACACCCCGTCCATCCGCGAACTGACCGCGGCGACCCCGCTGTCCTGCACGATCGGCAGCACGGTCGCCAGCTCCCACAGCTTCGGCTCGGCGTCGGCGAGGGTCCGGGGCACATCGATGCCGCGCAACCCGTTGTCGATCTGCGCCTGCAACGCCGGATCGCACACCCCGGACACATTGCTGGGCGCCTTGCGCATCGCGTCCAGCTGGGCGGTGTCCTCCTCGGGCGTGGCCGGGGGCGGCGGCGGGCAGCCGTAGCGGGAGGCCAGCAGCGTCGAGGCGTCCTGCCCGGAGCGTTCCCAGCCGACGATCGCGTCCACGCTGCCGTCGAGCAGATTCTTGCCGTACAGCTCGTCGGCGGGCAGGCTGCGCACGCTGGCGTCGACGCCCGCGCTGCGCAACTGGTCCGCGGCGGTGCTGGCCACGGCGAGCGTCGTCGGATCCTTGTCGACGGCCCCGATCCGCACCGTGAGCGTCTTGCCGTTCTTGGCGATCGGGCGCGGCTGCGGAGCGGGCGAGGTCGGCGAATTGCCTTGCGGCTGTTCGGGAGCGCGCCCGAATCCGGCCTGCGCCAGCAGCGCGTACGCCTCGTCCGCCGACGGTCGCGGCGGCGCGGTCGCCACATAGCCCGGATCCGACGGCGAAAGCGTCTGGGCGCGAGCGGGTTCCACCCACGCCCCGGTCTGCGCCCCGACGGTCGCGAGCAGCGCCGGATCCAGCAGCGCCAGCACGGCCCGGCGCACCCGCGGATCGGCCAGCTCACCCGTGCGGGCGTTGAGGGCCAGCTGCATCTCGCGCGCCTGGGCCATCACCGCGGTGCGCACGGCCGGGATCGCGGCCAGCTGCGCCTGCAACGCCGCTCCCCCGTGCGCGAGCGCCAGTTGCGCGTCCCCCGCGCGCAGCGACTCGGCCAGCTGTGCGGCGGTCCCGCCCCGGCGCATCAGGATCTGATCCGGTACCGCGGGCGTACCCCAGTAGCGATCGTTGCGATCGAGCAGGATCTCCTCCCGGCCCGAGTCGGCCTGGGTGACCCGGAACTGCCCGCCCGAGATGGGATTCTGATTGATCAGCCCGCGCTCCACGGCCAGCGCCCGCTGGAATCCGCCCGGCTGATCCTTGAGCAGATGCGAGGGCAGCAGATCGGTGAACAGCTCCCGCCACGCCGGATAGGGCGCGTTCATGGTGACGGTCACGGTCTTGCCGCCGTCGGAGGAGGCGATGTCGGCGATCAGCCGATAGCCCGCCGGATCCACCACGCCCGGCTGCGTGATCATCTGCTGCCACAGATACCGGAAATCCTCCGCCGCGATTGGCGCCCCGTCCGACCACGACGCCTGGTTGAGGATCTTGTAGGTGATCGTGAACGGCTCCTGCGCGGTCACATCGGCCGAGGCCATCAGCGCGGTGTCGGGCACCCACTCCGTCGCGCCCGGCGCGTTGGGCGCGGGCACCGGCTTGAACGGGCTCGGAAACACCAGCGACGCAACGGCATTGGTCGCGGGCGACTGATTGGACCGCAGATGCGGATTGAATCCGATCCCGATGTCGTCCACGGCCACCACCACCGTGCTCTTGGTGGGTTTGGCCGGGGTCGTCTTCGGGCTGTCGGTGCTCTCGATGGGCGGCGGCGGATTCGCGGTACACCCGGCGACCACCGTCACGAGGGTCGCCAGCACCACCACTACACGCGCCGTCGCGTGTCTCACTGCCCCCGGCATCACGCTGGGCACTCTACCGTCCTGCATTCGTCGTTCCGCCGGGCCCGGGGAGGGACCCGGACCCGCATTCGTCGTTCCGCCGGGCCCGGGGAGGGACCTGAGGGACCCGGAGGGGCCTACGCGTTCTGGGCGGCGCGGTCGCGGGCCTTGCGGCGGGACAGGTCGCGGGCGCGCTCGGTGGCGCTCAGGATGACCTTGCGGACGCGGACGACGTTCGGACCGACCTCGACGCACTCGTCGCCCGCGCAGAACTCCAGGGCGCCCTCGAGATCCAGCACCAGCGGGCGGGCCAGCGTCTCGAGCACGTCACCGGTCGCGCTGCGCATATTGGTCAGCTTCTTCTCGCGGGTGACATTGATGTCGAGGTCCTCGGCGCGCGGGTTGATGCCCACCACCATGCCCTCGTAGGTCTCCGCGCCGGGCTCGACGAAGAAGGTGCCGCGGTCGGCGAGCTGGAGCATGGCGTACCCGGTGACGCTGCCCGCGCGGTCGGACACCAGCGACCCGGTGTGCCGGGCGCGGATCTCCCCGGCCCACGGCGCGTATCCGTGCGAGACGGCGTTGGCGATGCCGGTGCCGCGGGTCTCGGTGAGGAAGTCGGTGCGGAACCCGATCAGCCCGCGCGAGGGCACGATGAATTCCATTCGGACCCAACCGGATCCGTGGTTGGTCATCTGCACCATCTTGCCCTTGCGCGCGGCCAGCAGCTGGGTGACCGCGCCCAGGTACTCCTCGGGCACGTCGATGGTGAGCTCCTCGAAGGGCTCGTGCACTTTACCGTCGACGGTGCGGGTGACCACCTGCGGCTTGCCCACGGTCAGCTCGAAACCCTCGCGGCGCATGGTCTCCACCAGGATGGCCAGCGCCAGCTCACCGCGGCCCTGCACCTCCCAGGTGTCGGGGCGTTCGGTGTTGAGCACCCGCAGCGACACGTTGCCGACCAGTTCCTGATCCAGCCGCGCCTTCACCATGCGGGCGGTCAGTTTGGTGCCGCCGTTGCGCCCGGCGAGCGGGGAGGTGTTGATGCCGACCGTCACCGAGATGGCGGGCTGATCGACGGTGATGCGCGGCAACGCGACCGGGTTCTCCGGATCGGCGAGCGTGTCACCGATCATGATGTCCGGGATGCCCGCGACCGCGACGATATCGCCCGCGACCGCCTCCTCCGCCGGATTGCGTTCCACGCCAACGGTTTTGAGCAGCTCGGTGATCTTGACCGGCTTGACGCCCTCGGCGCTCATCCACGCCACGTTCTGACCCTTGCGCAGGGTGCCGTTGTGGATGCGCAGCAGCGCCAACCGGCCCAGGAACGGCGAGGCGTCGAGGTTGGTGACGTGCGCCTGCAACGGGGCGGCGGCGTCGCCCTTCGGGGCGGGGATGTAGTTGAGCAGGATCTCGAACAGCGCGTCGAGGTTCTCCGCGTCGGGAGCGTGCCCGTTCTCGGGCCGTTCGGTGGACGCCTTGCCCTCGCGGCCGGAGGCGTAGAGCACCGGCAGATCCAGCGCGAGTTCGGCGGCCTCGGCGGCCTCGTCGTCGAGGTCGGACGCCAGATCCAGCAGCAGGTCGTGGCTCTCCTCGACGACCTCGGCGATGCGGGCGTCGGGCCGGTCGGTCTTGTTGACCACCAGGATCACCGGCAGCGACGCGGCCAGCGCCTTGCGCAGCACGAACCGGGTCTGCGGCAGCGGGCCCTCGGAGGCGTCGACCAGCAGCACGACACCGTCGACCATCGACAGTCCGCGCTCGACCTCGCCGCCGAAGTCGGCGTGGCCGGGGGTGTCGATGACATTGATCACGGTGACGCTGCCGTCGGGGTTGTGCCGGTGCACGGCGGTGTTCTTGGCGAGAATGGTGATGCCCTTCTCGCGCTCGAGATCGCCGGAATCCATCACCCGGTCGACCGGTTCGGCCCGCTCGGCGAACGCACCGGACTGCCTGAGCATGGCATCGACCAGCGTCGTCTTGCCGTGGTCGACGTGCGCAACGATGGCCACGTTACGGAACTCGACAGACGACACGTTTGAATCCTCCTGCTGAATGATGTGGTTCGGCCGACCCTCGCCGTAGAGGGGACGAGCAAGACAGGTGCGGTAGGAACTCACCGGGCATGCGGCCAGCTACACAGTACCGAAATACCGGGGACGACCAATTCCGGTGTCGGTCCGGACAGTGGGTACACCGGAGATATGGGTACTCCACGACTCACCGACGACGAGATCGCCACCGCCCTCACCGGGCTGCCCGAGTGGACCCGCACGGGCGACTCCATCACCCGCACGGTCGAGGCCCCGAGCTTCCTGGCCGGAATCGACCTGGTGGGCCGGGTCGCCGAGGCCGCGGAGGCGGCCAACCATCATCCCGATATCGATATCCGTTGGCGCCGGGTCACTTTCACGCTGTCCACCCACGACGCCGATGGGCTCACGCGGCTGGATGTGGATCTGGCGCGGGAGATCGATCGGCTGGCCGCGCGGAGTTGACGGGCTCGGCCCTCTCGTGCCGGGGGCCGACCCGGATGATCCACACGAACAGCGCGACCACGCCGATCACGTCGACCGCGCCCAGCCACGACAGAATGCCCGGCCGGGAGATCGTCCAGATGGTGGGCTGGAAGAACGACAGGATCCAGGGCACGCCGACCAGAGTGGTGATCAACCAGTACCCCGCCAGGACCCGGGCGCCCGCGGCCGCGCGCAACGGCCCGTACAGCAGCCACAGGATCAGCGGCAGCAGCCACACGAAGTGATGCGACCACGAGATCGGCGAGACCATCAGCCCGAACAGCTGCACCACCAGCAGCGTGCCCAGCCGATCGTCGAAGGCCAGCGCCCGCCAGGCCAGGACCGCGAGCACCGCGATCACCAGCACGGCCCCGAGCCACCAGGGCCCGAACGGGATTCGATGCCCGGCCAGTTCCCACGGCGAGCCCGCGTCGTGCCCGAGCAGCCGGGTGAACGCCCCGCGCAGCGACTGATTCCACACCGAACCCACGGGCCCGATCCGATTCGCGTCGCCCAGCAGCGGGCCGAAGTAGGTGCGCGTCTCCTCCGCCGAGAGCAGGAAGCTCAGGCCCACGGTCGCGGCGAACACCACCGCCGAGCACACCGCCGCCGCCCAGCGCTGGCGCCCGGCGAGATAGAGGCCGGTGACGGCCGGGGTCAGCTTCACCCCGGCGGCCACGCCCACCAGCAGACCCGACACCCACCACCGCGCGGAGTAGGCGGCGAGCATCCCGGCGAGCACCAGGAACACGTTGACCTGCCCGTAGTCGATGGTCGTGCGCACCGGCTCGAGCCACATGCCGACCGCGGTCCAGCCGATCGCCGCGGTGCGCCAACGACTTTCGCGCGCGGCCGCGCCGAGCAGCAGCGACAGGCTCAGCCGCACCACCGCGTACAGCGCCGCCACGATCAACAGCAGCCAGCCGACCGCCACCGCCGTGAACGGCAGATAGTGCAGCGGATAGAACACCACGGCCGCGAACGGCGGATAGGTGAACGGCAGCGGGAAGTCCGGCGTCTTCTCCGCGTAGGTGAAGTCGTAGAGGTGCCCGGTGCCCAGATCGGCCGCACCCCCTACGTACACGTGCAGATCGACGAGGTTCATCCCGTTGGGGGTGGCCATCCACAGCAGTCGGATCAGCACCGACAGGCCCAGTGCGGCGACGGCCAACCGGCGTCCGCCGAGGGCCGATCGCGGATTTCGAGTCACGGCGCGCAAGCTTTCGGGTCGGGTGCCGGGCCTGGACAAGATTAATCAGGGGTATCTTCTGACGACGCACCGGCCGGTTCGCCGACCGGAGCGGCAAGTGCAGGCAAGATCACACCATGGCTGTACAACGCTGGACTCGATCCCTAGAGTGACGCGCAACGATGCGCCCAGCATCGCCGACGTTGTGGTACCCGAGGTAAGGACGGCTACACCAGTGCTTCGCAGCAGAGGAACGCGGTTCGCATTGTCAGTGGTGGCCTTGACGGCCGGTGCGACACTGACCGCGTCATCGATGGCGGTCGCAGCCCCGGCCCCGAAGCCGCAGACGTCCGCGACCGTTCCGCTGGTGCCCGAGGGCGTCCCGGTCGACGTGCTCGCCAACCTCGCGCCCGCCATCGTGGGCGCGGCCGCACAGGCGGGCAATATCGCCTCGCCCGGTCAGCAGACCATCCTCGATCAGGCGCAGAACCTGCTCAACAGCCCCGGCATTCCGCCGCAGATCAAGACGACGTTGCAGGCCATCATCGCGTTCCTCAGCGGCAGCAACGGCGGCGGCCCGGACATCCCGCAGGACGGCCCGGCCATCGCGCAGTTCCTCTACCCGAGCATCGGCCGCGGCTGCATCGGCCCGGGCGCCGACTCGGTCGGCACCGCGCTGGCCGTGCCCGGTCCCGCCGAGCTGCCCCCGCCGGGTCCGGCGGCCGGTCAGGCCGGTTTCGTGTTCACCGCGCTGGGCACCAAAGGTCTTGTCCCGCAGCAGAATCCGCCGCTGGTGGTGCAGTGGTACAACCTCGACTCCGGCCGGGGCGGCACGCTGCCGCTGACCGATGCCGCGCACATCAACCCCGACGGCCCGGCGACGCTGTCCGCGATCGCCGACACCGGCGCGGGTCGCGTGGTGGCCGTGGTGTCCGGTTCGCTGACGACTCAGCCCGCCGCGGATCAGGCGCCGATCACCTGCTCGTTCCTGCCGACGCTGGGCTTCTTCACCGTCGGCCGCTGAGGTCCGGCAAGCGGCCCATACGCGACACTCGGGGAAATCCGCACCGGATCGGTCCGGGGCTGTGGTAGACCCCTATTCATGGCGACTGTCGATCAGATCGAACGGTCAGCAGTACCAGCGCGTCGCACCCGTTCGGTGCTGTCGAGCCGCTCCCACCGGTCCATTCTGTCGATCCGGTCGGAGGGCTCGATCCTGTCGATCGGCTCGGCCTACTCCATCCTGTCGATCGGCAGCGTCGGTTCGGTGCTGTCGATCTGCTCGGCCGGGTCGTTCTTCAGTGTGGGTTCGGCGTTCTCCGGGTTGTCGCGCTGGTCCCTGCTGTCCTGGATGGGCGAGCGCGCGGCGCCCGAGGCCCGGCCCGCGCTACGGGTCATGCCGGACGAGCCGGATCTGAGCAAGGATCCGACCTGTCACTGCCAGACGTAGGGTCGATGCACCATGGCCGCACCAGCGGCCCCTCAGGTGGCGGGCGCGCTCACCACTGCCCGTACTCCGGGGCGAGGATGGCGTTCACATCCACGCCCACGCCGTCGACGGTCCGGTCGTCGATCTCGAACTGGTGTAGGTGGGCCTCGGGGTGTACGAATCCCGCCGGGGTGCCCCAATTGTGTTGCCAGAACCAGGAACCCAGGCCCGCGACGGACGCCAGGTCGATGGTGGGCGAGTTGGCGTAGACCCCGAGGTTCTCGTTGCCGACGACCGACTGCCATCCCAGCAGATACGGGGCGATCATCGCCGCGAAGTCCGCGGCCGAGGGATTGTCATCGATGGACGCGTAGATCGGCACCCCGTCGGGCCCACCCGCCTCCCGATGCAGCTGCAACGCCCGATCCGCGTGCTTCTTCCCGGCCTCGAGCCCACCCCGCCAATCCGCGGTCGGCCCCTTCCCGAACTGATAACACGACACGATGCTCAACCCGGCCTCGTGCAGCGCGTCGGCCTCCCTCGCCAGCAAGGGCTTCCCCACCATCCACTCCGCCCCCGGTCGCCGATCCGACACATACCGAATCGCCCCCGCGTGCCCCGCCGCCTTGATCGCCTCCGCCGCGGGCACCCCACCCGCGTAGTCCACCAACGTCCCCAGCCGAGCCCGTCCCACCCCCCACGCCCGAGGCGCCACCGCCGCCCCCACGACAACCCCCGCCGCACCCCCCAACAACGCCCGCCGCGACAACGACCCGGAACGCATCGACGACCTCCTCCACGCGGAACCCACCACAGGAAAAACCCGGCGCACCTTCCCCGACGGCATCACAGATGCCATCCGCGCGCCGGGAGCCTCGAACGTCGCCTCATTTCACCACATGCACAGCAGAACCGCCAGGCTCAGGGGGCTCAGCGGCATCACGAGTCACAGGGGTTGCGCTACACCAACTTGTCCAGCCGAGCCGCCACATCGATCGTCCGCCCCTTCGGATCCGCCAGTTCCTTCCGCACCACCCGGGCCACCTGCGCCGCGATCTGCTTGCGAATCCCCCCGACCGCGCCGAGCGCCTTGGCGCGCCAGCCCTCGGCCTCCATGATCACCGAAATGTGCTCGGCCGCAGGGGGTTCCGCGTCTATGACTATGAGCAGCGGGTCGGCGGCGCGGGCGACGAGGGCCAAGGGGATCTCCACGTCGGCGCGATAGCGGTTGGCCTTCAAGACATCCACGACGACGTTCAGCTCGACCGGCACCACCAGATCGAATGTCACCGGATCGTCGCCGGGCCGCGGCGTCACCCGGGGCACTCGGATGACGCCGGTGACCTCGACCGTCGCCGCCTCGCGCGGTCCGGCCTGGATGGGTCCCACCTCGATCGGCCGTCCGGCCATGCCGCGCACCACCTCCCGCACCCGGTCGGCGGTGACGATGCGCGGGAAGAACCGGCGGCCGAACTCCTCGTAGTCGATCCACTCGAACCGCTCGGCCGAACGATGTTCGGAGCGTGTGCCGTTCATGATGGCCTCGACGTCGAACACTCGCCCGCGCCGCGCCGCCGGATCGGCGATGGCGGCGTTGAGCCGGTTGGCCACCTCGCGCTGCATCAGGACCGCGATCGGATCGAGCAGTACCTCGAATGCCGCGCCGACGGCCTGGGCGCGCATCACGAAACTCACGTCGCGCGAGCGGATTCGGCGGATATCGATCACGACCAGCAGCGGATCCGCCGTCCGCGCGTGCAGCGTGAGATCGATCTCGACCACGGCCTCGAGCCGTAATCGCTGCCCGCCCAGGGTGACGGTGACATGCATGCTCACCGGGACCCGCACCTCGAAGGTGACGTCGGGACCGCTGCGGGCGATGACGGGCGCGCCGATCTTGCCCTCGGCGACCAGTCCGGCCAGTCCGGCGGGTCCGAGGGAGAACGGCCCGAGAGTCATTCCGTCCCCGGCTATTCCGGAGACCGCGGCCTCGATGCGCGCGGGTGTCACCGCGTGGCGTACGAAACGCTCACCGAATTCGCCGTAGTCGATCCACGCCATGAGTTCGGAACAACCTCGCTGTATCGGAATAGGGCCCTGCACGATGCAGATCCCCGTCCTGCCGATGAGGGGGCAGCAGGACAGGGACCGCGACGGCGGCGCTGCCGGGCACCGCCGGGTTCATCGTAGGGCTCGGCGCGCGTGGCGCCCTCCCCCGCCAGTCGAGATATCCACCGCCGGGGCGGATACGTTTCGCAGACGACCGCAACGACCTTACCCGCAACGGCCGCCGGTTCGTAGTGGTGATTTTGGCCAAAGGTCGGCACCGGCGGCACCCGGCACGCCACAAACCACCCGAAATGCCGCGCCGACGGGCCCGACGCCGATACACTCACCCCGCGCGGACGCCGAGAAGGTGGGAGGGCGGCACCTGAACACGTTGTGGAATTTCGTTGTCGACCACCGGATTCAACTGCTCACCGACTCGTATCTGCACGTGTCCGCGGTGGTTCAGTCGGTGCTCATCGCGACCGTCGTCGCGGTGCTCGTCGCCGTGGCGGTCCAGCGCAGCCCGTGGGGTTCGGCGCTGTCGACCGCGGCCGCGAGCATCATCCTGACCGTCCCGTCCTTCGCGCTGCTCGGCCTGCTCATCCCCGTGCTGGGGCTGGGCGTGCGGCCGACGGTCACCGTGCTGGTGCTGTACGCGCTGCTGCCGATCCTGCGCAACACCATCGTCGGACTGGCCGGGGTGGATCCGGCCGTGGCCGACGCCGCGCGCGGGGTCGGGATGAACCGGCTGCGCGTGCTCGCCCGGATCGAACTGCCGCTGGCGTGGCCGTCGATCCTGGCCGGGATCCGGGTCAGCACCCAGATGATCATGGGCATCCTCGCCATGGCCGCGTACGCCAAGGGCCCCGGCCTGGGCAATCTGATCTTCTCCGGGCTGGCGCGGATCGGCAGCCCGACCGCGGTCCCGCACGCGCTCACCGGAACCCTGCTGATCATCGTGCTGGCGCTGCTGCTCGACGGCGTGCTGCTGCTGATCGGCCGCCTCACCACCCCGAGGGGAATTCGTGACTGATACCGAGCGGGCCGAGATCGTATTGGACTCGGTGTCCAAAAGCTATCCGGGACAACGTGATCCGGCCGTCGACAACATCTCGCTGACCGTCCCGGCGGGCGAGATCGCGGTGCTGGTGGGCCCGTCCGGCTGCGGCAAGACGACCACCATGCGCATGATCAACCGGCTCATCGAACCCACCTCGGGGACCATCACGATCGCCGGGCGCGATATCACCGGCATGGACGCGGACCGGCTGCGCCGCGGCATCGGCTACTCGATCCAGCAGGCCGGACTGTTCCCGCACCTGACCGTCGCCCGCAATATCGCCACGGTGCCCGGCCTGCTCGGCTGGGATCGCAAGCGCATCGCGGCCCGCGTCGACGAGATGCTCACGCTGGTCGGGCTCGACCCGGACGAGTTCCGCGGCCGCTACCCCCGGCAGCTGTCGGGCGGCCAGCAGCAGCGCGTCGGCGTGGCGCGCGCGCTGGCCGCCGATCCGCCGGTGCTGTTGATGGACGAGCCGTTCGGCGCGGTCGATCCGATCACCCGCGGGCTGTTGCAGGACGAGCTGCTGCGGTTGCAGGCCGAGCTGCACAAGACGATCGTGTTCGTCACCCACGATTTCAACGAGGCCGTCAAGCTCGGTGATCGAATCGCGGTGCTGGGCAAGGGTTCCCGCGTCCTGCAATACGACACCCCGGCCGCGATCCTGGCCGACCCCGCCGACGAGACGGTCGCCGGATTCATCGGCACCGACGCCGCGCTCAAACAGCTCACCCTCGCGCGGGTCGCCGACATCGAGCCCACCCCCAGCCCCACCGCCCGCGTCACCGACCCGGCCGACACCCTGCGCGCCGCGCTCGGCGACCAGGAGTGGGGCCTGATCCTCGACGAGTCCGGCCGCCCGCTGCGCTGGGTGTCGAAAGAGCAACTCGCGCACGCGGATTCGCTGACCGACCTCGGCTCGCCGGTGACCGGCACGGTGCCCTGCCGCGCCACGTTGCAGGAGGCGCTCGAGACCATGCTCACCGAGGCCACCGCGCAGGCCGTGGTCACCGGGGACGACGGCGAATACCTCGGCCTGATCGCCATCGACACCCTCGTCACCCATCTGGCCCGGCTGCGCGCGGAGTCGCGGCCATGAGCACGGCGGGCACCGAACGGCGCGCGGAGTCGCGGCCATGAGCACGGCGGGACCGGGCACCGAACGGCGCGCGGAACGGATCCGGTTGCTGGCGCAGCCGGTGCTGGCCCTGGCGCTGGCGGTCGGGGTGCTGGTGTGGGCGTTCGACCGGCAGCTGACCGTCACCCAGCGGGCCAGCCTGTCGGCGAGCAACATCACCACCGCGACCCGGCAGCACGTGGTGATCACCCTGACGGTCATGGTGATCGTCGTGGTGATCGCGGTGCCGCTGGGCACGCTGCTCACCCGGCCCCGATATCGTTCCCTCGCACCGGTTTTCGTCGGCATCGCCAATGTCGGCATGGCCGCGCCGACCATCGGCCTGATCGTGCTGGCGTATCTGTGGACCGAGACCACCGGATTCTGGGTGGGCGTCGGGCCGGTCGCGATCTATTCGCTGCTTCCGGTGCTGCGCAATACGATTCTGGGTTATCAGCAGGTGGATCCGACGCTGGTCGACGCGGGCCGCGGGCAGGGCATGTCGACGGCAACGGTGTTGCGCCGCATCGAATTTCCGCTCGCCGTCCCCTACATCCTCGCCGGGCTGCGCACCTCGCTGGTGCTGGCCGTCGGGACCGCGACGCTGTCGTTCCTGGTCAGCGCGGGCGGGCTCGGCATCCTCATCGATACCGGCTACAAGCTGCGCGACAATGTGACGCTGTGGGTGGGGGCGCTGCTGGCGGTCGCGCTGGCGCTGCTGGTGGACTGGCTGGGCGCGCTGGCCGAACGCTTCCTCGGCCCCAGGGGGCTGCGATGAGACGACTTCCGCTGCTGCTGCTCATCCTCGGCCTGCTGGCCGGATGCGGTTTGGAGGCCGGGGGCGCGGTGCCGCTGCGGGTCGGGCCCGCCTCGATCCAGCCCGTGCCCGATCTGAAGGGCGTGCGAATCACGGTGGGCTCCAAGGACTTCACCGAACAGAACATCCTGGGCTACCTGATCGAGTTCGCGCTCACCGCCGCCGGGGCCGAGGTGCGCGACCTCACCGACATCACCGGCTCCAACAGTCTGCGCGACGCCCAGCTGCACGGTCAGGTCGACGTGGCCTTCGACTACACCGGCACCGGCTGGATCAACTACCTCGGCAACGAGAACCCGATTCCCGACTCGGACAAGCAATTTCAGGCCGTCCGCGACGCCGACCTCGCCGCGCACGGCATGACCTGGGCCGATATGGCCCCGATGAACAACACCTACGCGCTGGTGACCACCCCGGGCGGGGCGGTCACGTTGTCGGACTACGCGAAGCTGGTGAACAGCGATCCGGGCGCGGCGAACACCTGCCTGGGCACCGAATTCAGTGTCCGCCAGGACGGTTTCCCCGGCATGGCCCGCAAGTACGGGATCGATACGGGCAAGGCGCGCAAGCAGATCATGCAGGACGCGCTGGTGTTCACCGCCGTCGCCAACGGGACCTGCAAGTTCGGTTCGGTCGCCGCCACCGACGGCCGCATCCCGGCGCTGGGCCTGCGGCTGCTCGACGACGACCAGGGCTTCTTCCCGAAGTACAACGCGGCCCTGGTCATGCGCAAGGCGTTCGCCGACGCGCATCCGCGGGTCGCCGAGGTCCTCGCGCCGATCACGCGGCTGCTGACCAACGAAACGATCACCGAACTCAACCGGCAGGTCGACATCGACGGCCGCGAACCGGCCGTGGTCGCGCGGGACTGGCTGGTCGCCCGCGGTTTCGTCACCGCGGGCTGATCCGGTTCAGGCGTTGAGCAACCGGTTGCTCGACGACATCAGCCGTTCGATCGTGGCGCGCACCGTCGGCCATTCCTCGTCGAGGATGGAGTAGAAGGCCGTGCTGCGCACCTGGCCGTCCAGCCCGCGCGAGTGCGCCCGCCGGATGCCGTCGCTGGTGGCGCCCAGACGCTCGATCGCTATGCGGGAGCGGAGATTTCGGACATCGGCGCGCATGGCGATGCGCCGCACCCGCCACTCCTCGAAGGCATGCCGCAACAGCAGGAATTTGGACTCCAGATTGGCCCCCGAACCGCGCGCCTGCACCGACAGCCAGGTGTTGCCGATCTCGGCGGCGTCGGGGATCGCGTGCACGGGATCGCCGCAGGGCAGGCCGTGCACGATCGGCCACACCAGCGGCCCCTGCCAGTAGTCGAAGCGGCTGAACCGCGTCGATCCCAGCACGCGGCCGTCGGCGTTGGACACGATGGCGAAGGCCAGCACGGTGCCCGCGGCATGGCCGGCGGCGGCCTGGGACACGTAGTGGGCGGCCTCGTCGAGGCCCTGCGGCACCGGGGTGAAGGCATAGGCGTCGCGGCCCCCGGCGCCCGCCTCGGCGAGCCCCGGAACATGATGCGGTGCAAGCGTTTCCAGCCGTACGCGGCGGCCGGTGAGAGTAACGGGTGCGGGCACGTTCCCTCGATCTTTCGGGACGGTCTCGGCCACGTTCGGGCAGGGAGCCGTACCCGGTCCACAACGCTCCGGATCGACGAACCAGCCCTGGCGCGCCAGCAGCAGCATCGGACAGTGAGGTGAACGATAACGGAACTTGCCCGGACCACGCCGCAGGCACAGAGCGAATTTCGCAGCTCGGTTCGAGTGTCGCCCGGCGTGTCGCGGGACCCCGATCGGGGGTGCGGTGGGTACCCCGGAGAGCGCTTGTTCAAACCTCGCTATCGGACCGGGTCGTGCACCGAAACACGTTGGCGCAGAGCGGTCCTGCGGCGGTCCAGGGCACGGACGATCGGCCCGGCGAAGGTGCCGCCCAGCCGGGTGTACGGCCAGATCGCGATCAGCAGCAGGATCGCCAGGCCGCGGGCCTGGAAGACCAACGGCGCGTGCGCGATACTGTCCGGATCCGGACGCAGAGCCCACAGCGACCGCGCCCAGACGAACAGCGTGTCGGCGGCGTGGAAGCCGCCGCCGGTGGCGGTCGGGGCGAAGTTCACCGCGACCCGAGTGAACGCGGCGACCGCGAGGACGGGCAGGGTGATCCGGTCCAACGGGCTCACCACCGTGCGCGGCACCGCCCCGACCAGCGGCGGCACCAGCAGCATGAGCGCGCCCAGCACCGCGAGCGGCTGGGCGACCTGTTCGACGACCGTGGCCACACCGTGCAGCGAACCCGTCGCCCGCGGCTGCGACCCGATCAGTTCCAGCACCCGGCCGACGACGACACCCCCGACGCCCAGGCGGAACACCGTCGGTCCGAATCGCTCCAGCCGCCCGGCGTCGGGTCCCAGTTCGGGCGCGCCGAACCGGTCGTGCCGATAGCGCCACACCTGCCCCAGTAGGAAACACAGAAAGGCGCTGTAGGGCAATACGACCCACAACAGGACGGACATGAGGTTCAACTTTCAATTCGAGCCGGAGCCCCACCCTGACAGATCGTCGACACGGCTCACAAGGGACCAAAGTCTCGAGTGCGCGCCGGCGTACCGGCTGTGGTTCAATGTCCCGTTATCGCAAACCACGATTTGGGGGGAATGTGTCCTTTCCACCTGTCCCGCAACCACCTTCGACCGCCAACGGAATCTACTGCGCGCACTGCGGGGCCACCCCGGCCGTACCGGTGAACTTCCGCGCGCATCGCGGGCTGATCTTCCTCATGCAGTTCCGCACGGCGCGCGGGCCGTTCTGCCGCGACTGCGGGCTCGCGACGTTCCGCAGGATGACCGGGGACAGCCTGTGGCAGGGCTGGTGGGGACTGCTGTCGTTCGTCATCAATCCGATCACCATGCTGAGCAATCTCCCCGCCCGGTCGAAGGTCGCCGCCCTGCCACCCCCGATTCCGGGCAGCCCCTATCAGCCGATGGACCCCGGTGCGCCGCTGACCAGACGACCGCAGATGATCGGGCTGCTGGTGCCGCTCGCGCTGGTCGGCGTGATCGTCGCGGCGGCGGTGACGGGCGGCTCGTCGTCCGGAACGAACCACACGGCAACGGCTTTCACGGCCGGGACGACCTCCACTCGGCACGCTCCGACCACCGCACCGGCCACCAGGTCGAGCGCCCCGGCGCCCAAGTCGAGCGGCCCGTCCACCGCCAAGGCGGGCGACTGCGTGTACAACAAGCATCCGCACACCGGCACCGACGACGACAATCCCGACGTCGAGGTGGTGGCCTGCACCGATCCGCGCGCCGAGGCCGAGGTGCTGGGGCGAGTGCCGTTCGCCTCCGGGCAATCCATGTGCGAGACCTCCTACCCCGACACCGACGCCTACTACGAGGTCACCGTCACCGGTTCCCTCGGCGCGCTCAACAGCTACACGCTGTGCCTGCGCACCCGTTGACAGCGCCCTCGGGTACGGGCCGAGTCCTGTCGGCGGGACCGCGCACAGCGCTCTCGCGCCCCGGCCGCCGAAACCATAAGCTGACCCGGTGAATCCGGGGCGGACGGTGGTCGACCAGCGGTTCGAGTTGATCGAACCGCTGGGCAGCGGCGGTATGGGTACGGTGTGGCGCGCCTACGATGTGGCGCTGCACCGCGAAGTGGCGCTCAAGGAGGTTCGCGACGACCCGCAGGACCGTCAGCAGCGCGAACGGGTGCTGCGCGAGGCCCGGGCCCTGGCCCGGATCGGACATCCGAATGTGGTGGCCATCCATCACATCGTCGACTCGCCCGCCGAGAAGCATCCGTGGATCGTCATGGAACTGGTGCGCGGCGGCTCGCTGTCCGATCTGCTCGCCGCGGGTCCGCTGCCGCCGCAGCGGACCGCCCGGATCGGGCGCGGCGTGCTGGCGGCGCTGCGCGCGGCGCACACGGTCGGCGTACTGCACCGGGACGTGAAGCCCGCGAATGTGCTGCTGCGCGAGGACGGTTCGCCGGTGCTCACCGATTTCGGCATCGCGGCCGTGCACGGGCAGACCGGCCTCACCTCCACCGGCAGCGTGGTGGGTTCGCTGGAGTACGTCGCGCCCGAACGCCTCAACGGCATCGAGGGTCACCCGGCCTCGGACCTGTGGTCGCTCGGCCTGGTGCTGTTCGTGGCCGTCGAGGGCTATCAGCCCATGCGCCGGGAGACCTCGGTGACCACGCTCGCGGCCGTCATCAAAGGCGAAGTCCCGCAGGCCCGGCGGGCCGGACCGCTCGCACCCGTCCTGAACGCCCTCCTGGTGCCCGACCCGAACCTCCGCCCCGGCATCGACGATCTGGACCGGATGCTCGACCGGGTCGCCGAGTCCGCGGCCCCGGTCGACAGCGGGCCCTCGTATTCGGCTGGGGCGGGCCGGGATTCGGCCGGGTTCGGTTCCCCCGCCACGCGAGCCGACTCGCGCTCGCCCGGCTTCGACCCTTCCCGCTCGGCCCCGGACGGTTTCCGGTCGGCGGTCCCCTCGCGATCGCGTGGTGTGTGGATCGCGGCCGGGCTGGTGAGCGTCGCGTGTGTCGGCGTGATCGTCGCGGCGCTGGTCCTGCGGCCTACGGCGTCCGCGCCGGGCGAGAGCCTCGGTGGCCCGGCGACGCCCTCGGTGCTCGGGGGGACCGTCCCGGCTCCCGTGCCCGGACCGCCCGTGGCGGCTACCACGGTCGCCGCCGCGAAGGTCGATCTGCACAGTCCGGACGGGATGCGCACGGCGGTGGCAGCGCTCGAAAAGGTTTCGGGGGGAGAGCAATTCACCGAGACCACGATCTATCCGACCTATCTCAATACCGGCGCGCCGGTGCCGGGGCAGCCGAAACTGTACGACGAGTTCACCTTTCGCGACGGCAAGGCCACGCGGACCGGACCGGGCGGTCAGCTGTCGGATCCCACCATCGCGCTCCGCTCCATCGATTGGTCCGTTCTCCCAGGGCTTTTCGCCGCAGCCGACCAGCAGCTGGGCATTCCCAAGCCCACCAACCGCTATGTGATCGTCGACCCGGCGTGGACCTTCAACGACAATCGCCCGACGCTGCGCGTCTACCTGGCCGACGATTACGGCGGCGCGTATCTGGCCGCGAATCTCGACGGCTCGATCGTCCACGTGTATCCGCGAAAGTAGCCGCAGCCCAGGATCATTCGGCGGCGCGGCGCCGCCGGGTCGCGGCAGAGCGCGGCGGCTGGGCGCGCATATGGTCACGGACGCGGGTCATGACCGCCCCGAGCGCGCGGATGTCGCGCCCCGACAGCGGATCGAACAGCATCCGCCGCACGACCTCCACATGTCCGGGCAGCGCCCGCTCGACGAGCCCGCGTCCCTCCGCCGTGAGGGTGACCAGGGTGGCGCGCTGATCGTCGGGGCTGGGCGCGCGGGTGATCAGGCCCGCCCGTTCCAGGAGTCCGGCCTGATGGGTGAGGCCGCTGCGGCTGTAGACGACGCCGTCGGCCAGTTCGGTCATGGTCAGCCGTCCCGACGACCCGGCGAGCCGCGCCAGCAGCTGGAACTGCACCCAACTGAGGTCGGCGGCCGCCCGGAGCTGCTGTTCCACCGCGTGCTGCAACAGGCTGACGGCCTCCATCAGCGCGAAATAGGTCTGCAACTCTTCGGGTTCGAGGGGTTCGGCCACGGTGTGCAGCGTAGTTGCTTCGATATCGAAGTGATGTGAGCGGGGTCACCGCCACTTCCCCTATTGCTTCGAAGTCGAAGCGGTTATGGTCTTCACATGCTTCGAAATCGAAGCAAATGGATCAGGGAGAGCATCATGAAGGCAGTGCGTTACCACCGCTACGGCGACACGGATGTCCTTGTGCGCGAGGAGGTTTCACGCCCCTCGCCGGGCGCGGGCGAAGTCCTGGTGAAAGTGGCCGCGAGCGCGTTCAATCCGGTCGACACCGCCCTGCGCGCCGGATACCTGGCCGAGGTCTTCCCGACCACATTCCCGCGCACCCCCGGGATCGATGTCGCCGGAACCGTCGCGGAACTCGGTGCGGGCGTGAGTGATTGGAATGTCGGGGACGCCGTGGTGGCCATGTTGCCCATGACCGGGGACGGTTCGGCGGCCGAGTACGTGCTCGCCCCGGCCGACGCGCTGGCCGCGGCCCCGCACACCACACCCCTCGCCGACGCCGCGAGCCTGCCCGTGGTCGGGCTGACGGCCTGGCAGGCCCTGTTCGAACACGCCGAGCTGAAGGCCGGGCAGACCATCCTGATCAACGGCGCGGGGAGCGCGGTCGGCGGTTACGCGGTCCAACTGGCGAAACGCGCGGGCGCGATCGTCACCGGAACCGCGGGCGCGCGCAGCGCGGATCGCTTGCGCGCGTACGGAATCGACCGGATCCTGGGTCATCTCGACTACTCGACCCGGCCGCTCGCGGTCCCCGGGCAACCCTTCGACGTCGTGCTCGACCTCGTCCCCACGACCCCGGAGGAGACCGCCGACCTCGTCGCCCTGACCGCCGACGGCGGAATCTTCGTCAGCACCACGACCCCCGCCGCCGAGGACACCGACCGGGTGCGCACGGCCCGCGTCTTCGTCCGCCCGGACGCGGCCCGGCTATCCGAGCTTGTCGCCGCCGTGGACGCCGGTGACCTGCGCCTCGACGTCGCCGACCGACGCCCGCTGACCGAACTCGCCGCGGTCCACGCCGACGCGGACGCGGGCCGTCTGCCAGGGAAGACGATTCTGATTCCGTGACCCGTCAGGAATCGAGAAGATTCGCTCCCCCGCTCGGCCTAGCGTGAATCCCACACGCGAACGACACCGATCGGAGGACGCGATGGCGGACGACCAGCGAAAGCGCGGCACACTGCGGAAACTGTCGCTGGGGATACAGCGGCGGATGAACGCCCGGACGGTCCGGCGGATCGAGCGCAAGGGCGGCAAATACCTCGGGATGGATCTGCTGATCCTGCACACCGTGGGCCGCCGCACCGGCCAGCCCCGGCGCTCCCCGCTGACCTGGTTCGCGGACGGCGAAAACGCTTGGCTGCTGGTCGCTTCCGGCGGCGGGCACCGGGATCCGGACTGGTATCTCAACCTGACCGCGCATCCGGATCAGGTGTCGATCCAGTTCCACGGCGAGGAGCCGATCCCGGTCCGACCCGAGCGGCTCGCGGGCGACGAGCGCGCCGCGGCGTGGACCGCGATCGTGGCCGACCAGCCCCGATACGGGAAGTATCAGCAGAAGTCCGACCGCGAGTATCCGGTGGTCCGGCTCACCCGGCGCTGACGCCGTCGGCGCGGAACGGCGGCGTCGCGAGATCCGCGCCGAAGATGTCGGGGAAGTCGCGGTCGACGCTGTCGGGGAAGCGCGCGGGCCGCTTCTCCAGGAACGCCGAAACCCCTTCGCGCGCATCGGCACTCGCGCCGCGCCGATGAATCCCGCGGGATTCGACGCGATGGGAGATCATCGGATGGTCCGCGCCGAGCCCGCGCCACAACATCTGCCGGGACAGCCCGACCGAGACGGGCGCGGAATGTTCGGTGATCCGGCGGGCGAGCGCGAGCGCCTCGTCCATCAGCCGGTCGGCCGGGTACAGCCCGTAGAACAGCCCGGCCTCGCGCGCCTCGGCCGCCTCGACCAGCCGACCCGAATACACCCAGTCCAGCGCGGTCTGCATCGGAACGAGCCGGGGCAGGAACCAGCTCGAGCAGGACTCGGGCACGATGCCGCGCCGGTTGAACACGAAGCCGATGCGGGCGGTGTCGACGGCGAGGCGGAAGTCCGCCGCGAGGGTCATGGTGATGCCGACGCCCACGGCCGGACCGTTGACGGCCGCGATGATCGGCTTGCGGCAGTCGAACATGCGCAGCACCACCTCGCCACCGCCGTCCCGGAACGACTCCGGAACCTCCTCGGCCGCAAAGGTTTCCGCGCCGCCGGACAGATCCGCTCCCGCGCAGAAGGCACGCCCGGAACCGGTCACGACGATCGCGCGGACGCGATCGTCGTGATCACAGCGGTCGAAGGCGTCGATCAGCTCGTTCCCCATGGCAGTGGTGAAGGCGTTGAGCTGCCGCGGGCGGTCGAGGGTGATGGTGGCGATGGAGTCCGAGACGTCCAGGCGAATGTCAGCCATATTGACAGCATGCCAGTAAGCGCTCAGCCGATGAAGGACTCGGGTCCGAATCGACCCCACGCGATGAACACGGCCAGCGCGAGATAGACCAGATTCAGTCCGATGACCTTCATGTCCCCCATGCGGTAGTGGGTGATCATCGCGCCGATCATGAGCGCGATCCAGCACACCGCGGTCACGGGCACCAGCACCGGGGCGATGTCGAGCGCGGCGGGCAGGATCAATCCGAGCGCCGCCAGCAGTTCGAGAACGCCGAGCGTCTTGACGAAGGCCGCGCTCGCGTGCCCGGTCCAGCTTCCGTTCGGCATCTCGGCGAGTTTGTCCTTGGGAATGAACGTCTTGCTGATTCCGCCGGTCAGCGCGACGAGGGCGAGGAGGCTCGCGGCGATCCAGAGGGCGAGGTTCATGATGACTCCTTGGCGGGTTGTTCGTACGCGCATCAAGACGCCGCGCCGCGGACTTCCGTGACACCCGCCCGATATGACCCGCACCACACTGGAGGACCGATGCCCGAGACCGAGCCTTTCGTGGCCCACCGCAACCTGCTGTTCACGGTCGCCTACGAAATGCTGGGCTCGGCCGCCGACGCCGAGGACATCGTCCAGGAGACCTGGCTGCGCTGGTCCACCGTCGACCCCGCCACCGTCCAGGACCCCCGCGCCTACCTCGTCCGCATCGTCACCCGTCAATCCCTCACCCGGCTGCGAACCCTCAACCGCCGCAAGGAGACCTACGTCGGTTCCTGGCTCCCCGAACCCCTGCTCACCACCCCCGACATCGCCGACGACGTCGAACTCGTCGACAGCGTCTCCACCGCCATGCTCCTGGTCCTGGAGACCCTCACCCCCACCGAGCGCGCCGTCTTCGTCCTCCGCGAGGTCTTCGCCATGGACTACGACGACATCGCCGAGGCCGTGGACAAAACCCCCGCCACCGTCCGCCAGATAGCCCACCGGGCCCGCACCCACGTGGCCTCCCGCCGCCCCCGCACCCCCGTCGACCCGCGAGAGACCGACGCCGCCCTCACCGCCTTCCGACACGCCGTGGAAACCGGTGAGCTGCAACGACTTATGGACATCCTGTCCCCCGACGTGGTGTTGATCGGCGACGGCGGCGGCATCGCACAGACCATCCCCCGCCCGATCTTCGGCGCGGACAAGGTGGCTCGGCTGCTGTTGGGCCAGTCCGCGCGCCTCCCCGGCCTCGCGCTGCACCCCATCGTGGTCAACGGGCAAGCCGGGCTCGCGGTGTACCTGGGCGGGAAGTTGGACACGGTACTGACCGCGCGGTTGGACGAGGGACGGATCGCGGCGCTCTACGCGGTGCGGAACCCGGAGAAGTTGGGGCATATGGAGGGTGAAACCGCTCTGCGCCGCTGAATTTCGCGGTTTCGGGCGGGTCGGCGGTGAGCGTGCTAGCTTACGCCTATCACCGCTGTGCGAGTTGCCGATCATGCAGGGGGACGGCAGTCGATGAGAATCCAACCGAGGCAACAGATCCTGGGCATCTGGCGGGCCCTCCTCACGTCCCGCTGTTCGGGCGGGGAATGGACGTGGGGCGGTTGCGACGGGTCGAACTCGATCAGCGACGCCGAGCAGTTGTTGTGCCTGCTGTATCCCGCGACGGAGATCGAAGCGTTGGCACTGGACGATCCGGACACTGTTCAGGATGACGTATTCGCCACGCTGGCGCCCTTTTTCGGACGCGCCAGGGACATCAGTCCGAAGATCGTCGAGATTCTGGAAGATTACCTCGACCGCTACACAGGGCCCACCGGTCAGCCGGTGTTCTCGGCGGGCGGGTACCTCCGGTCGAGCGAGGCACGGGCGGCGACCGCACGGCAACTCGAATTGGATGTCGTCGAGTCGTATTCGAAATCGCTGACGCTGTGCATCGCCGGACTGAAGTATTTGCGGTCATTCGCGCGGAACACCGGCTCCCGGTCTCCGGTGAGTCCCTCGGTGTCGTCTCGGATCGAAACGCTCCAGGCGCGACTCGATCACAGGTTGACGACCGCGATGGTGGGTCTGATCCGCAGTTTCGTCGTGCATACCGTCGAGCCGGAGTCAGCGGCCGGGCGAGCGATGCTGACGATGTTCAATCAAACCCATGTGCCGACGAACGTCGTGGTCAACGGTGTGGCGAAGCGGCTCGAGCGGCTGCGGATGCGGCTCTGCCAGAACCTGACCCTGAGCGAAACGGCCGAGGAGGACTTGAGAGAACCCGGAGTGCTGTTCGAATGCGGATGGAGTTGGGGTATCGCGCGTCGAGCCGAACGTGTCGAATTCGTCTCGAGCGATATGGAAATCGCGAAGGTGGATGGTCTCGCGATCGACCACCCCTCGCTATATTTCACCGTGGTCGCACTCGACTGCATCAACAACCTGGCCGACCCGTATACTCGGGAATCGCTCAATGCGGAACAACGACGCCTTTACGACGCGCTGCGGCTACGCTGGGAACTGGCCCAGAGCTATTGGTCGGCGATGGCCCGCTACGGCGACGGCCGTTGGCCGCTCGAAGATATTCCGTGGCGCACCTCCGATGGCGAGGAATCGGACTACTTCAGTCTGTCTGTTTCGGCGGTTTTGATCCAGGACCTTTTCAACAGAGAAGCCAGCGATGAACACCTCACCAGAGCCGCGCCCATTTTCGACGAATTGGCGCGGCGGGGAAGGATCACCCGGCGGGTGACGACCGACGACCCGGCGCGGCAGCTGCATGTGCCCGGTGTGCGACTGCTGTTGAAGGGAACCGAGGATCTGGACGGCGGCCCGGTGCTGCAATGGCTGGTGTCGGACTACGAGCCGGTACTTCTCGAGCGAACCCTGCAGGCCGCCCGGCTGTCGAGCGATCTCGTCACCCGCGACCGGCTGCTCGACCTGGCCCAGGCCACGATGGAACACCTGGAGAGCCGGGCCTACCGCAGCGGCCCGGAGGCCGGGCTGTGGGACGACGTGGAACGCGTATTCGCCACCGACACAACGTCTTTCGACTGTCCTGGCCGGCAGATGCCCGCTCCCCGCCCGCAGTCGCCCTCGTGGTCTCTGACCGAGCGCGTCATCGAGTGCCTGGTGGTTGCGGATGCCATCTTCCGGCAGCCGCCGCTGCCGTCCGCGGCCTCGGCGATGCGCGCGCTGGAACTGCTGACCGAAGCGGAGCATCTGCTCAACCAGCGCCTGCTCGAGCTCAGCGAACGGGACCTCTCGCCCAATCGGCAGTCGCTGGAACAGATCGGCCTGGAAGTGGCCCGGGCCCGGTCGGTCATCAATGAACGTCCCGGAACCGCGCACAGTATCTGCGCGGAGGCCCTACGGCGACTGGACAAATTGGAGTTCGCGGGCAACGACGCGGCGAGGGGCGTTTGAATGCTCGTTTTCTCGACTTCGGACAAGGGCGGCACGGGCCGATCGGTCACCAGCTGCAATATCGCCTATCGGTTGAGTCTGACGGGTCGCCATGTCGCCTACCTCGATTTCGATTTCGGGTCCCCGACCTCCGGCGCGGTCTTCGAAATCGCGGAAATCAACCGCGGCACCGATGAGGGCGACGGCCTGCACTGTTATCTGCTCGGCGAAAGCAGTGGGGTCGGAAAACACGACGTGCGCAAGGAGACCGGGCGCCACGGCCTCCGCGCGCCGCGACATCCGTACAGACTCGTGCTGTACGCGGGTGACCGTGGTGGCGGCGAATTCCCCGCCACCGAGGAGGTCGTTCAACGCTGCACCGAATTGCTCGTCACGTGTGAGCAGGAGTTCGATGTGACATTCGTCGACCTCAGCGCGGGTCGTTCCGCCGCCCTCGAGATCGCCCTGGGCGCGACGGCCCAGCCGCAATTGCGGGAAACCGTCGTGCGCTGGCTGGTCTTCCATCGCTGGACAAGCCAGCACATCGTCGCCGCTCACGCTCTGGTGCACGGACCCCACGGGGTGCTGAACACGGGCGAGGATTGGACGCACGATCGGCCGCGCCTCGAGAGCGCCATTCGCTACGTGCGGACCGCCGTACCTTCCATCACGGCTCCCGCCGCCCCCGGCACCGGCACCGGACCGCAGTGGGCCTGGTTGCACGAGCAACATGCCGCGTTGCGCCGCCTGGCCGCCGCACACGAGCTCGGCAGCAGCGTCGTGCTCGGCGAGACACCCGTGGAACCCGTACTCCAGTGGCGAGAACAGGTGATTCTGGACGCCGACGTGCAGGCGGAGATCGCGAACGCGGACATCGTGCTGGCCTTCACCGAGCTGGCCGAGGGGCTCGTCGACGACGCGGTCTGGGAAAGGTTGTGACCATGGACGACTTCGGCGGATACCACGAGAGTACCGAGCAGGTCCGAACAGAGGAGGTCCCGCTCTCCCATCTCTCCATCGAGACCGGCCATCTCTTCATGGTCGATCTGCTCAACGGTGAGGAGAAGATCCGCGCGCAATTCGAAAACGTCTCGCCCATCGTCGATTTCCATATCGAAGACACCAAACGACGTTTCGGCGACAAGGCCCGGGTGAGCACCTGTTTCTTGATGGACGACTTCTTCCGCCCGGATACCGAACCGGCCGTCATTCTCGAGAAGCTGCTGGGTGTGGCCGAGGACTGCGGCCTGCGTATCGACTACCTCGCCCGTGCGGCCGGTTGCAGCACGGCCCCGGTATACGCGGACAATCTGCCGACAACAGCGATACAGCTGGCCGAAATGGTCGCGTCACGCATCGTGGCCGAACCGGTCGAGGAGAAATCCACGGGCCAGCGCCCTCCGGACGTGAAATCCGGTTGGTTGTGCAACGGCCGCCGCTCGTCCGATCACGAGCCCATCCACGCGATGCGGAGAAAGACCTATCGGCCTCCTGTCGAACGCGGTCGACGCGAGCACTCGATATTCTTGGACGTGCAACTCTGGGACACGTTCGCCGGAGAGGACGATCGGGGCAATCGCTGGTCCTGCCCACTGCTCGCCGCCGTGTGGCGGATGCTGCGGTTGGGTCTGCTGCGCGACCACGGCCGAGCGGTGGCGCAACCGGTCCCGTGGAAGCCCGGCGACGGCTGGCCCGAGACCTGGAGTGCGATGCCCGCAGTGACCCGGTTGAATCCCGCCGCCAAGCCCTTCTCCGCGTATCGCGCGTTGTCCATCCTGCCGCGCCGATATCTCGGCATCGAACATGCCGTCCACCTGATCCTCGATCACGTGGCCCTCGATGGGGAGATTCATCGGAAGATGGTCGATCGTGCTGCGCTCGAGGCGGTTCCGGTCCACATTCCCGCCGAGATCACCCAGCGGCTGTCGGTGATCCTGCTCGATGGACAATGACGTGCGCCCCACTGCCGGGCACCCCGTCGACCCTCCGCTGGTGGTCCTCGGTCATGTCGGGACCAGTCTGCTCCCGTCCCCGAACGTACTGGACATCCCGGCGACGATCGAACTGCTGAGCACCATCGTCCGCGGCAGCCGCGTGACATCCCGGGAAAGACCTGTGCCGCTGGCCATTTCGGCCCCGCGCGTAGAGGGCGTGGACTGCGTTCTTCCCGTGTCCCACGGTCGGTCCATCCGCGGCATCGGCACCGTCCTCACCCGAGCGCTCGTTGTCGGAGGGCGGATATCGCAAAGCTCCTCTCTGACAACGGTAATCGCCGCCGAGGGCGGCACGCAGCGGCCGTGGAAGCACTACTTGGCCAGTGCGGGAACCGTCGAGGCGATGAGCGGTCTCGGAAGCGAGGCGGGCGCTAGGCTGGCACTCGGCCATGTTCGGAAGACCACTCGCGACAGCCTGGATCTCGGGGCGATCAGCGGACGCATGACCATGGAACTTCGGATGGACGACCGGCTCGCGCATGCCGTCCCGTTCCGCACCGCCGAAACGCAATTGCGTTGGGCCGCCGAGGTCGTTCCGGACCGAACGCGGGCACCCGTCTTCGCGTTCACGCTCGAATCCAGCGCGGTGCGATCGGTGCGGTTACGTGTCGGCGAAACGGAACTTCCTGCCGTTCAGCGCTTTTGCGAGGATCTGGCGGTGCACGACTGGCTCCTGACGACTCTCACCGAACTGCTGTCGGCCCCCGGTCATCACGGCCACATCGAGCACCACCCCGAGACGACCCTGGCCCTGGTTCTGGAACACATTGTGCCGCTGTGGATGCCGGGCGCCCATACTCCACCACAGCTGCGGAGCCTGTGGGCAGACGTCGAACAAGACCCGGGCTTCACCCTCCAGTGGTCGGCCAGAGTGAATCAACTGCGCGACCGAATGGCCGCTGCCACCCTCGATCTGCTGCGCCGATCGAAGGCCGGTACGAGCGAGTGGTGATCACGACCGGAGCCAGCGACGAACGACGGTAGTACTGACCGACCGCCCGCTGGAACGCCGGAACCGCGTGTGCCGGAAGCGTGTTCAGGAAAGAACCATCGGCCCGCACCGGATCTTATCCCCCGGCAGGAGGCCGGGCAAGGTCCCGGAAAGCCTGCTCACACAGCGGACCCGAAAAGCGGCCAACCGGTCGCTCTTTGAAGATTTCATTGCCGACCACATGGCCATGTGCAAATCCTCACAGCGGAATCGATATGCTGTTACATCTCCCAATGGCATACTCGCCATTGGTTCGAACCTCGGAGGTGCGCGGGCAATGTCGCCCGCGTCCGAGGTAAGGGACGTCCCGCGGCGAACCTCGCGGAATTCGCCTGTCGCTCAGCACAACACACGGAACGCTCGCTTGTGCGGTTCGACGTCCACCTCGCTTCGTGACCGCACGGGGCGATCGATTCCGCAAGCCCAGAGGGGGGTCCGAAGTGAGTACAGCCTGGCCGCTGACGCCGTATCAGCGGGACATCCTGACGGTGGACACGGTGTTTCCCGATCTGCCGCTCGCTCAGCTCGCGGGCTACGTGCGCATCGATGCCCCGTTGGATCTGCCCCGCCTCCAGGACTGCGCGCGTGCGGTGGCGGACCGGCACGACGCGTTGCGGCTGCGGATCGATGCCCGCACGATGACCCAACGGCCCGCCGAGGGCATCGACGAGATCGAGGTGGTGGACTTCCTCGCCGAGCCGGAGCCCCGTGTGGCAGCGCGGGATTGGATGCGACGGGCGACCGACGAGGTGCTGCCGCCCGACGGGCAGTTGATCCGTCCGGCCGCGCTCGTCGACGACATCGAATCCTTCGTCTTCTATCTCAACGCCCACCACGCGATCGCCGACGGGTGGGCGCTCTCGATCGCCCTGTATCAGCTGTGCGCGGAATACCTCGGCACCGACCTGCCGATCCCGACGACATCGACGAGCTACCTCGACGTCATCGAGGCCGATCTCGACTATCGCTCCTCCGCCCGCTATCGGCGCGACCGCGACGTCCTGGTGGACCGGTTCACCGACGTCACCCCCGCCCTCTTCGCGCGCCGCACCGGCACGAGCGACCACACCCGCTCGCGGCGCACGATGCGCTTCGACCGCGAGGCCGCGAAACGCCTGCGCGCCACCGGGAAATCGGTCTTCTCCGTGACGACGACCGCACTGGCCTGGTACCTGCGCCGTATCCACCGCGACGGCGACATCGTGATCGGCGTGCCGTTGCTCAACCGGCGCGCCGGGGACATGCTCACCGTCGGCAATGTGACCAATATGCTGCCGCTGCTGGTGCCGATCGACGAGTCCGCGACCTTCGACGAACAGCTCACCCGGACGGCGGCAGCGGTCGCGGAAATCAAGGCGCACCAACGCTTTCCGCTCGGCGATCTCCAGGAGGCGCTGCGCGAACAGGGGTCGGGCACGGGCGCGTTGTTCGATGTCACCTACTCCTATCTGACGGTTCCGAACGGGCGGCTCTCGGTCGGTGTGAGCGAGCGGGAGATCCTCTCCTCCGGGTACTCGCTGGACGCGCTGAACATCGTGGTCCGGGAACTGAAGGAGGAGGGCGTCTTCGAGGTCGACGTGTTCTACGCCGACGATGTGTTCGACGCGGATTTCGCCGTCGACGACCTGATCCGGCACGTGTTCGGGCTGCTCGACACGGGCCTGCGGCATCCGGGAACGCCGCTGCGGGAACTGGATCCGCTCGCTCCCGCGGACGTGGACCGGTTGCGGTCCTTCGAGGGACCGCCCCCGGCTCCGCTGGACGAGTCGGCGACGATCGATCGGCTCGTCTCCGCGCGGATCGAGAGCACGCCGCAGGCACCCGCGCTGTCCTGGTCGGATGCCGACGGTACGGTCGCGGTACTGACCTACCGCGAGTTCGGCGATAGGGTCGCCGCACTGGCCACGCGCTTGCGGGAGTCCGGCCTGCGCCGCGCGGAGCCGGTGCCGTTGCTGCTGCGCCGTTCGCCGGATCTGGTGGTGGCCGTGCACGCCGTACTCGCCGCGGGCGGCGCCTACGTTCCCATCGATCCGGATTTCCCCGCGGCCCGCATTCGCACGATCCTGCGCGACTGCGCGGCCCGCGTGATCGTCGCGGGCACGGAATTCGAGGAGCTGGCCACGGAATTCGGCATCGCACGCGTGGAACCGGGTTCCGCACACGGTATTTCGAGTACCGAGCCCAGCGCGTCGCCGACCGACCTCGCCTACATCATCTACACCTCCGGCTCGACCGGTGTGCCCAAAGGCGTGATGATCGAACATCTTTCGGTCGTCAACCGCCTCACCTGGATGCAGCGCGCCTACCCGATCACCCTCGACGACGTGATCCTCCAGAAGACGCCCGCCACCTTCGACGTCTCGGTCTGGGAGCTGATGTGGTGGGCCGTGACCGGCGCGCGGCTCGCCCTGCTGCCGCACGGCGGCGAACGGGATCCGCGCCGCATCGCCGACGCCATCGCGCGCCACCGCGTCTCGGTCCTGCACTTCGTGCCGTCCATGCTGGGACCGTTCCTGGACCACCTCACCGAAAACGCCATCGACGCAACGGCTCTGGGCTCGTTGCGCCTGGTGTTCTGTAGCGGTGAGGCGCTCGCCCCCGCCCTGGTCCGGCGCTTCCGGCAGGTGTTCGCCGACCTCGGCCTGCCGCACGTCCGGCTGATCAACCTGTACGGACCCACCGAGGCGACCGTCGACGTCTCGCATATCGAACTCACCGCCGATCCGGTGCGGGTGCCGATCGGACGGCCGATCGACAATATCGCGCTGCTGGTGCTCGACGACCGCGGTCGACGCTGCCCGCTCGGCGTGCCGGGCGAACTCAATATCGCGGGAGTCGGTGTCGGACGCGGATATCACGGCCGCGACGACCTCACCGCCGCCGCCTTCATCGCCGACGAACGTGTCCCCGGCGGGCGACGTTACCGCACCGGCGATCTGGTCCGCTGGCTCGCGGACGGCACCCTCGAATACCTCGGCCGCCTCGACGACCAGGTGAAGGTCCGCGGCAACCGCGTGACGCTCGGCGAGATCGACAACGCCCTACGGGAATGCCCCGGTGTGGGTACGGGAATCGTCCACACCCGGATCAGCGGAAACGCGACGACTCTGGTCGCCTATTACACCGGCGAGGCGACGGCGGCAACCGTGGCCGACCACCTCGCCGAGCGCCTGCCCGGGTATATGGTCCCGTCGCATTTCGTGCGGCTGGCCGCGCTCCCGCTCACCCGCAGCGGGAAGGTCGATCGCAAGGCGCTGCCCGATCCGGAACACCGCCGGGAGCGCTCCGAGGCCCCGCGCACCGACACCGAACGCGCCGTCGCCGCGGTGTGGGCGGAGGTGCTGGGCATCGACGCCGCCGATCTGGGCGTGCACGACGACTTCTTCACCATCGGCGGCGATTCCATTCTGGCGCTACGGCTTCGGAGCGCCGCGGAACAGCGCGGGCTGCGCGTCGACATCGATCGGTTCTTCACCCGCCCGACCATCGCCGATCTGGCCGCGGCCGTGGCGGCCGACGGTCCGGCCCCGGACACGGGCGTCTCGACCGTGCTGGAACTGATTCCGCTCATCGATCGGGCCACGCTCACCGGTGTCGAGGACGCGTTCCCCGCGACGGCCCTTCAGCTGGGCATGCTGTACCACAGCGTGGAACGCGCGGAATCCACCCTGTACAAGGACGTTTTCCGCTACCGGCTGCGAATGCCGTGGCGGGAGAACGCGTTTCGCGACGCCTATCGCCAGCTGGTCCGCCGTCAGCCCGCGCTGCGCTCCGATTTCGACCTCACCGGTCGTTCGATTCCCATCCAGATCGTCCACCACGACGTGCCCGACACGCTGTGGGTGGGTCCGGAGGACGAACTCGACTTCGACGACTACGTGCTCGACGCGGCACCGCTGTTCCGGATGCAGGTCGTGCCCGGTGACGACGGCTTCGAACTGGTCCTGCGCTTCCATCACGCCGTACTGGACGGCTGGAGTGTCGCGAATCTGGTGCGAGAACTGTTGCAGGACTACCTGTTCCGGCTCGGCTACGACGTCGAACCCGTCGCCGACACCCCGTATTCGCCGACGCTGCTGGCCGAGTACGCGCGCGCCGAACAGGCCGCCGAAGCCGACGCGCGATCGCGCCGATACTGGTCGGAGCTGCTGGACGGGTCGACGGCGACGACGCTTGCGAGCACCCGAGCCCACGAACCGCCCAGCCCGGCCGGACCGGTCGAGGTGACGGCCGTGCTGCCCGGTTGGCTGCGCCGGACGCTGCCCGATTTCGCCGCGCGGCACCGCGTCCCGTTGAAATCGGTACTGCTGACGGCGCATTGCCTGACGCTACGGGCCCTGTCCGGGTCCGACGACATCACCACCGGCGTGGTCTCGCACGCCCGCCCGGCCCGGACCGGCGGCGAATCGGTGGCCGGGCTGTTCCTCAACACCCTGCCCACCCGCCTGGATCCCACCGCCCGAACCTGGCTCGCCGCCATCCGGCGGATCGCGCGGCAGGAGCGCGACGGTCACGCGCATCGGCGGTATCCGCTGCGCGCCATCATCGCCGATCTGGGCCGGGTGCCGTTCGAGACGGCGTTCAATTACGTGAACTACCACGTGTTCTCGGGGTCACGGGAGGGCGGCGACCTCGCACTGACCGACTTCCGGATCCACGAGGAGACCAACTTCGCGCTGCTGGTCACCGCCGCCACGGATCCGCGCACCGACGACATCCTGGTGCGGATCTGCGCCGGGCGGGACGCACTCGGCCGCACCCAGTGCGAGCAGTACGCGCGGCTGTTCATCGGCACGCTCGAGGCCATGGTCCGGGGGCCGGACCGGCCCATCGATGTGGAGGCGGCCCGGGTCCGGGACGCGGTGCATCTCGTGGAGGCGGCCGCGGCGCTGCACCCGGACAAGGTCGCGGTGGTGGATGATTCGACCAGCTGGGACTACCGCACGCTCGACCGCGCCGCCGAGCGCGTGGCGCTGCGGTTGCGCGCCGACGGCGTCACCACCGGAGCACGCGTGGCCGTGCACCTGCCGCGGGCGGTGGAATCGCTCGCCGTCGTGCTCGGCGTGCTGCGGGCGGGGGCCGCCGTGGTGCCGCTGGACCCGAGTTATCCACAAGCGCGGCGCGAGGCGATGATCGCGCGCTCGCGGCCGGTGCGGATCGTGACCGACGCGGCCGAACTGCTCGCCGCGGACGCCGCCGATGCCGTTCTCCCCGCACCGCATCCGGAGTCCGTCGCGTACGTGCTGTTCACCTCGGGTTCCACCGGTGAGCCCAAGGGCGTCGCGATGCCACATCGCGGTTTGGCGAATCTGGTTGACTGGCAAAATGATTCGTACACCTCGGCCCGCGGCGCGACGACGCTGCAATTCGCTCCGCTCTCGTTCGACGTCTCGTTCCAGGAGATCTTCAGCACGCTGGCGGGCGGTGGCACGATGCGGTTGATCACCGAGGAGCAGCGCCGCGACCCCGCCGCACTGGTCCGGGTGGTGGCCGAGAACGACATCGCGCGACTGTATCTGCCGTATGTGGCCCTGCAAGCCTTCGCCGAGGCCGCACAGGCGACCGGCCGCTACCCCACCGGCCTGACCGCGCTCGCGTCGTCCGGTGAGCAGCTGCGGATCACACCCGAGATCCGGGCGCTCGCCGCCGCGAATCCGGGCGTCGTGGTCGAGAACCAGTACGGCCCGACGGAAAGCCATGTGGCGGCGGCGTTTTCGATGTCCGACCCGGAGCGCTTCCCGGATCTGCCGCCCATCGGCCGCCCGGTCGGCGGGGCGACGATCGAACTGCTCGACGATCGCCTGCGCCCGGTCGCGTCCGGCGTGCCCGGCGAGATCTACCTCGGCGGCAGTGGGCTCGCCCAGGGCTACGAGCACCGCCCCAACCTGACGGCCCAGCGCTTCGTCGCCGCGCCCGGCGGCCGAATCCGTTATCGCACAGGCGATCTCGGTCTGAGAATGCCCGACGGCGCGATCGTCTGTCTCGGGCGCACCGACACCCAGGTGAAGGTGCGCGGGTACCGGGTCGAATGTGCCGAGGTCGAACTGGCGCTCGCCCGGATCGACGGGGTGGTCGCGGCGGCGGTGCTCGCGCGGCGGCTCGACGGCATCGATGCGGTGCTGGAGGCATTCGTCGTGCCCGCCTCGGCCGCACCGGAACCGGAGCAGATCCGTAGCGCCCTCCGCCGCACGCTGCCCCCGCACATGATCCCCGCCCGGGTGCACCGGGTGGACGAGCTTCCGCTGACGCCCAGCGGCAAACGCGACGACGCCGCGTTGCTGCGGCTCGCCGACACCACCGCCGCACCGACGGACGTCACCCCGCCCGCCGACGCCCTCGTCCGCGAAATCGCCGCGCTGCTGGCCGAATTCGTCGGCGTCGAGGCGTTCGGCGCCGACACCGACTTCTTCGCCGCGGGCGGCACCTCGATCGGCGCGATGCGGGTGGCGATGACACTGACCAAACGGTTCGACACCGAGATCCCGCTCGAATCGTTCGTCGCCGCCCCGACCGCCGCGGGCCTGGCCCGCATCGTGCGGACCAGCGGCGCGCGCCGCGGCTTCGACCCGCTGGTGCCGTTGCGCGGCGGTGCCGACAACGACGTCCCGCTGTTCCTGATCCATCCGATCGGCGGCAATGTCATCTGCTATGTGCCGCTGGCCCGGCGGCTGGGCGGGACGCGCGCGGTGTACGGGTTGCAAGCCGCCGGGGCCGAACCGGGCACGACGCCGCTGACCTCGGTGCCGGATCTGGCCGCCGCGTACCTCGAGGCGATCCGCCGCGTCCGGCCGCACGGCCCGTACCACATCGCGGGCTGGTCCTTCGGCGGCTACGTCGCCCTGGAGATGGCCCGGCAGTTGCCGGAGGACGAGGTCGATCGCCTGATCCTGCTGGACACCATGGCCCTCGGCGACACGCCGCCGGGCCGGATCTCCGAACGCGATCTCATTCTGTGGTTCTTCGGCGAACTCGTCTTCTACGCCCGCGGCGACCTCGCGCTCGAGACCGACTTCGACACCTCGGCGACCGACCGGGAGCACCTGTTCGAATCGGTGCTGCGCCAGGCCGTCGACCACGGCATCCTGCCCAAGGACAGCTCCCCGCAGCTGGTCCGGCGGCTCTACGCGGTGTTCCACGCCAATTTCGAAGCGACACTGGGCTATCGGATGTCGCCGCTGGACCGCGACGTCACGCTGCTGCGGGCGCGGGACGGGTTGCCCAGCGGTCTCGAGCACGCACATCGGTTGGCGGGCACCATGTTCGGCAGTGCGAGCAACGGCTGGGATCGCTGGGCCCCGCGCGGCCTCGACATTCGCGAGATCCCCGGCGACCATCTGTCGATGATGACCGAACCGCACATCGCCGCCGTGGCGGAGGTGCTGAGCGAACTGCTCGAACCCGCCCCGGTCGACGGTTCCCCTGGTAGGGAGTCGTGATGGTCACCGAGGTTCGCCGTCCCCTCGGCGCGAGCGAACGCTGGTATCGGATCTGCGACCAGCTCTCGACACTGAACGTGGTCGCCCGGGTCCGGCTGCGGGGTCCGCTGCCCGAGGCCGTGCTGCGGGCCGCGGCCGACGCGCTGGTCGGCGAGCATCCGCTGCTGCGGGTCGCGATCGCGGATCGGCCGACCGGGCCGGAATTCGTCGCGGCGCCGTTGCCCGGCCTACCGCTGCGCCTCGCGGATGGGGCCGAGACCACCTGGGAACGCGAGGTGGACGAGGTCGAACTGGCGACGCCGCTGGCGTCGACGGAGCGGCCGCTCGCTCGCCTCACCGATGTCCGCAGCGCGGTCGGGACCGCCACCGAGACACACGATCTCATCCTGACGATCTCGCACGTGATCGCCGACGGGACGACGGCGCTGAGCCTCCTGCGGCGGCTGGTGGAACTGGCGGCGGGCGATTCCCCACGGGTGCGTCCCGCCCTACCCGCGCCGGACGCGCTGCTGCCCAGGGGTTTTCGTGCCCCGTGGGGGCTCGCCGCCGCCCTCGGCAACGGTCTGATCGATCAGACGGTCGCGCTGGCGGCCCGCCCCGACCGGCTGACGCCGCAGCGACCGGTCGAGGCCACCGCGCGACGGTCGCGCCTGCTGCATCGGGAACTCGACGCCGACCTGCTCGCCGCGCTCGCCGCCCGCTGCCGCGCCGAGGGCGTCACCGTCCACGGCGCGCTGGTCGCGGCGCTGGCCCACGCCTACGGGACCGTCGTCGCGCCCGGCCGGTCCGGCCGCATCGGGATCGGCTCCCCCATCGACTTCCGTAGCGAATTGCCGGTCGGTCCGGACGATGTCGGCGCGTACGTCGCCACCGTCCCGTCGTATCCGCGCTACGGGCCGGGTACGGATTTCTGGGAGGTCGCCCGGCGGCTCAACCGCGGTCTGTCCCGGCGAAAGCGGCTGCGACAGCATCTCGCTCAGATCGCCATGCTGCCGGTGCTGTGCCCCGCATCGGTCGCGACGAGCGCGCGCACGGTCGACCTGCTGGACAGCCGCGGCCCCGGCAATATCTGCCTGTCCAATATCGGCCGATACGACTTCCCCGACCGTGTCGGCGACTACGAGCTGTCCGGCGCGCAGTTCATCGCGGGCATCTCGGTCAGCGGCTATTTCGTCGCCACCGTCAACACCGGTCACGGTGCGCTGCACTGGAACTTCACCTATATCGAGGATGCGGTCGGCCCGGAGCGGGCGCGGGAGCTGGCCGACGAATCGCTGCGGGTGCTGACCGCCGAACTCGACGCCGTGCCCGTTCCGGGCGGAAAGTGAGAAGCCGTGGCCGACAACGGGAAAGCGGTCGTGATCACCGGATGTTCCACCGGCCTCGGCCGGGCGAGCGCGCTGCATCTGGCACGGCGGGGGTTCACCGTCTTCGCGGGCGTACGCGATGAGCGGGCCGCCGAGCGATTACGGACCGACGCGCCGGAGGATCGGCTGCGACCGGTGCTGATCGATGTCACCGACGAGGAGTCGATCGTCCACGCCTACAAGCGGATTCGCGAGGACGTCGGCGCGGCCGGACTGCACGGGTTGGTGAACAACGCCGGGATCAGCGTGTCCGCGCCGCTGGAATGCGTACCGGTCGATGAGCTGCGGCAGCAGCTGGAGGTCAATCTGATCGGCCCGGCCGCCATGATCCGGCAGTTCCTGCCGCTGTTGCGCGCGGCGGCGACCGGCGGCCGGATCGTCAATGTCACCTCCGGCGTCGGGCGCGTCGCGCTGCCGTACCTGAGCGCCTATGCCGCAAGCCAATTCGGCAAGGAGGGGCTGTCGGACGCGCTGCGCCGGGAGCTGGCGCCGCTCGGGATCAGCGTCTCGGTCGTCGAACCGGGCGCGATCGCCACGCCGATCTGGGACAAACAGGCCGCCACGGCCGCCCGCCTCCTCGACCAGGCCCCCGAACCGGTCGCCGCCCTGTACCGGAAGCGCTTCACCGCCTTCGCCGAAGCCAACACCGCCACCGCGACGACCAGCGGAACCGTTCCCGACGACGTCGCCCGCGCCATCGAGCACGCCCTCACCGCCCGCCGCCCGCGCATCCGCTACCGCGTCGGCCGCGACGTCGCGGTCGGCGCGCTGGCGGCCCGGCTGCTGCCGGACCGCCTGCTCGATCTCATCCTGTCGAGGAGCGTCTGATGCGCGTACTGATCATCGGGGCCGGAATCGGCGGCCTCACCACCGCGGCAGCCCTGCGCCGGCACGGCATCGACGCCGAGATCCACGAGGCCGCACCGGAATTCCGCGACACCGGAACGGGCCTGGGCATCCTGTCCAACGCCACCAAGGTGCTGCACGCCCTCGACATCGACCTCACGACCACCGGCCGGGTGACCCGGAAGTTCACCATCCACCGCCCCGACGGCAGACAGCTGCGCGCCCTGCCGTTCGAGGACATGTCCCGCGAATTGGGCAGTCCCGCGGTCACTCTCGCCCGCACCGACGTCATGACGGCCCTGCGCGCGGCGATCGGCGACACTCCCCTGCACCTCGGGTCCCGGCTGATCTCCTACCGCCAGGACGACGACGGCGTCACCGCGGAGTTCGCCGACGGCCGCACCGCCCGCGGCGATGTGCTCGTCGGCGCGGACGGTATCCGCTCGGTCGTCCGCGCCCAGCAGACCGGCCCCGAACCGGTCCGGGAGTACGGGTACGTCTGCTGGCTGGCGGTGGTCCCGTTCACGCATCCGAACGTGGAAACCGGTGCGGCGCGGCACTATTGGGGCCGCGGTCAGCGCTTCGGCCTGATGGACATCGGCGGCGGCCGCGCCTACTGGTGGGGCACCAAGAACGTCCCGCCGGACATCGCTCGCGACTACACCGGCGGCAAGGAGGGCATCGTCACCGCCTTCGACGGCTGGGCGGACGAGGTCGTCGCCGTGATCGCCGGAACCCCTCCCGACGCGATAGTCAGCGTCCCCGCCCAGGACCGGAACTTCCTGGACCAGTGGGGCACCGGCCGCGTCACCCTGGTCGGCGACGCCGCCCACGCCATGCTGACCAGCCTCAGCCAAGGCGCCGGATCCTCGATCGAGGACGGCTACGTCCTGGCCCACCACCTCGCCACCACCCCGGACCCCACCACCGCCCTCCGCACCTACGAGAACACCCGCCGCCCCCGAGCCCGCCTCCTGGTCACCGGCTCCCGCCAACTAAGCCGCATCGAACAAATCCACAACCCCCTAGCCGCCGCCACCCGAACCGCCATCCTCCGCTACACCCCCATGCGAATCCTCCGCTCCCGCAACATCGAACCCATGCGCTTCGACCTACCGACCACCCCTGTGGAGGTGTGATGCCGACCCAGATCGTCGAACTGTCCGCCGGGCCCATCGAATACCTCGACTCGGGCGAGGGTCCTGTGCTGGTCTTCCTGCACGGGGCGATGAAGGACGGCCGGGTCTGGCGCGAGGTGGTCTCCGGATTGGAGTCGGACTATCGCTGCATACGACCGACCATGCCCCTAGGCGCCCACCGACTCCCGATGCACTCCGACGCGGACCTATCCGTCGCGGGGTTGGCTCGGTTGGTCGGGGAATTCCTCGAAGCTCTCGATTTGCGCGAGGTAACCCTGATCCAAAACCATTGGGGCGCAGCCCAGGTCATGCTCGCCGAGGGGTGCGCGGACCGCATCGACCGCTTGGTCCTGACGGCGTGCGAGGCGTTCGACAATTATCCTCCGGGTGCGCCCGGCCGCCTTTTCGCCCGACTGGCCCACATCCCTTTCGCCCTCGACATCATGGGAACGGCCCTGCGCAGCAGCTGGATTCGCCGCCGAGCGGCCTCCTCGGACGTCACCGCGGTCCACCCCCTACCCACCGACCTGGCCGACGACTGGCAACGCCGCTTCACCGACCCCGCCATCCGCCGAGACCTCGCGAAGGTCCTACGCGACACCTACACGCCAGAGGACAAGTCCCGCTGGGCCGCCGCAGCCGCAGACTTCGACAAGCCGGTCCTCGTAATCTGGGCCGAACGGGACAAACTCATGCCGAGAGACCACGGGCGGCGGTTGGCGGACAGCTTCGCCCAGGCCGAGCTGGTGGAGATAGCGGACAGCGGAACCTGCATCCCGCTGGATCAGCCAGCGGGGCTGACGGCGACGATCGCGAAGTTCCTCGCTGGGTAGGAGCGGCCGCGACTACACGTTGAACCGAAACTCCACCACCGCGCCGTCGAATATCTGCACGTCAAACGCCCTGTTCGGCGCTCTGGTCACATTACGAAGCCGAATAACCTTTGTATAGGACACACCTCCCCAACCACGGGCAAGTATCGAAAGAGTTGGCACGGCAACGTTTTTGGCGGACCATCGTGCGGTGACTTCTCAAACGGGGGCTGCTGGTGCGCGGCGCCGACTGAATCGCATCCACTCGCTCCGCCGTCCGAACACCCGCCCCTTTCGGATGCGGCGCACTACCCGTGCGCTGTTCGGTTGGGGCGGCTGGGCGAAGTTGGCATCGATAGTGACCACGGTGGCGGCGCTAGCGGCACTGTGGTTCACCAGCCAGTCACTGCACGCGACGAATGATCAATACGGGTTGGCTCGGCAGACGGCGACTACTGAGCGATTCGCGAAGGCCACAGAACAGCTGGGGAACAGCGCCGTCGACGTTCGGCTAGGCGGGATCTATCTGCTTGAACGGCTCGCGAGCGATTCGCCGGCCGATCGGCCAACGATCTTCGAAGTTCTCGGCTCCTTTGTTCGAGGCCATTCACCCATCGGGCCGGATTGCGGCAAGGTCAAAGACCAGCGGCTCCCGATCGATGTCCAAGCTGTGGTGACTGTGATCGGTCGTCGTGGCGCGCACAGCACGGAGAAGATCGATCTGTCGGAGACGTGCCTCGCGAATGGCTATTTGAGGGATGCGAACCTGCGAGGGGCTCAGCTCCGGGGCGCCAACCTGGCTGGTGCAGAACTCGAACAAGCCGATCTGACCGAAGCCGCTCTAGGCGAGGCGAATCTGAGTGACGCATCCCTGTGGGGTGCAGACCTGCAATCGGCGAGATTGGATGACGCGAACTTGCAGCGTACGAACTTCCAGGAGGCTCGGTTGAGGCATGCCAACTTCAATGCGGCCGATCTTCGCGACGCCTACCTTGGGGGCGCGGATATGAGGAATGTCTACTTCGATGGCGCGAACCTCAGAGGCGCGCAACTGAAGGACACCGGCTATGCGGAAGCTCGACTCGACCACGTCGTTTTCGTGAAGGACTGGACGACCGAGGGGAATGAAAACCTCCAGGGGGCGTCCTTCAATGGGGCGCGATTCGACGACAGCACGCGGTGGCCACCGGGGTTCACTCCGATCCGCTAGGTCGCTGCGAGTGGGTGCACCCGTTGGTTCGTCGGGGGGCTGTGCAGCAGCGGACGGGGTGCGTGGGTGGCTCGAGGCTAGCTCGGTGCCCAGATCGCTCCGACATAACACAGTCCACTTACCGGGTACATGTTGATACGGTGGGGCGCGGCTCGCTGCTGGAATTGGGGCGGCACGCACTGGTCGATTCCTGGTTACATGCAACTTGGGAGATGGCATGCGAACGGCGCGATCAAGGACACGGCTAGCGCAAGGCACTGGCGAAACCACTGAGCCCTACCCGGACACCGACTGCGCTCAGTAGAGGCTCTACCTGCAGCGATATACGCGCAGCCTACTTCTTCCCAGACGCTAACCCGCTACGAAACTCCACCACATCCCCATCAGCCATCACATAATCCTTCCCCTCCATCCGCACCTTCCCCGCCGCCTTCGCCGCCGCCATCGACCCCGCCTCGATCAGATCGTCGTACGCCACGATCTCCGCCTTGATGAACCCGCGCTCGAAGTCGGTGTGGATGACGCCCGCTGCCTTCGGGGCGGTGTCGCCTTGGTGGATGGTCCAGGCTCGGGCCTCCTTCGGGCCCGCAGTGAGGTAGGTCTGGAGGCCGAGGGTGTGGAAGCCCGCGCGGGCCAGGGCGTGTAGGCCCGGTTCGGTTTGGCCGATGGATTCGAGGAGTTCCAGGGCGGATTCGTCGTCGAGTTCGAGGAGTTCGGCCTCGACCTTGGCGTCGAGGAAGACGGCGTCGGCGGGGGCTACGGATGCCTTCAGTTCGGCGACCTTCGAGTCGTCGGACAGGACGGACTCGTCGGCGTTGAAGACGTAGAGGAAGGGCTTCGTCGTCAGCAGCGAAAGTTCTTTCAGCAGTTCGCTGTCCACCTTCGAGCCTGCGGCGAACAGGGTTGTGCCCTGGTTCAGCACGTCCTGCGCGGCCTTGGCGGCCTCGAAGACGGGTTTGCGCTCCTTCTTGACCTTGGCTTCCTTCTCCAGCCGGGGCACGGCCTTCTCCAGGGTCTGGAGGTCGGCGAGGATCAGTTCGGTCTCGATGACCTCGATGTCGGCGGCGGGGTCCACCCGGCCGTCCACGTGGACGACGTCGTCGTCGGCGAAGACGCGGACGACCTGGCAGATGGCGTCGGCCTCGCGGATGTTGGCGAGGAACTTGTTGCCGAGGCCCGCGCCCTCGGAGGCGCCCTTGACGATGCCCGCGATGTCGACGAACGAGACGGTGGCGGGGACGATGCGCTCGGAGTGGAAGATCTCGGCGAGCTTGTCGAGGCGCGGGTCGGGCAGGGGAACCACACCGACGTTCGGCTCGATGGTCGCGAACGGGTAGTTCGCGGCCAGCACGTCGTTCTTGGTCAGCGCGTTGAACAGCGTCGACTTTCCGACGTTGGGGAGGCCGACGATTCCGAGGGTGAGACTCACGAGAGCAAGAGTCTACGCGGGTGGGGTCACTGGCGAGGATCGCGACCCAGGTAGCGCAGCAGGCGGCGGACCGCGGTGTCGGTGTCCTCGCCCGCCACGACGGCGGCGTAGGCGCCCCACTGACGCAGCGGTTCGACCAGGCCCGTCGCGGCGATCAGGAACGCCTCGGCCATCTCCTCGGTGAGCGGGGAACGCTGCCCGGTGGCGACCGCGACGTCCCACGCGTGGACGGCCGCATCCAACCCGCACATGACCGCCGCTACGGGAGCGGGGAGCTCTCCGTGCGGGAGCGGGGTGGGCACGGCGGCGGTGTCGTCGGTGACCCGCTCCCAGGCCGCGGCGGCCTCGTCGACGGCGGTGGCCACCAGGGTGGCGGGCTGGCCATCGATACTGCCGGAGGGGGCGAAGGGGTCGTAGTCGGGCCCGGTGCCGACACCCAGCGCGGTGGCGTAGGCGCGCTGGTCGCCTGCCGCGTGCTGAATCACCTGGGTGACCGTCCAGTCGGCGCACGGGGTCGGCAGTTGCCACTGGTCACCCCCGATCCCGGAGACCACATCGACGAGCGCGCGGTGCGAGCCGATGAGAACCTCCCGCCAGACCGGGGCCAGGGCGGCGGCCGGGTCGGCGACAGTCCGGGGGTTGCTCATGGGTGTTGCCTTTCAACGTGTTTCGATATCCTGCACAGCTTATGCGGGCACACCGACAACTTCCCGCAACGAGCTTTAGGATCGGTGGGGCGGCCCGCCCGAGACGGCCGCCGGAGAGGGGATGGTCGCGGTGGAGGATCGGCGACCCGTTCCGCTGGCACGGGCCCTGACAGCGCTGGCGCGGCAGCTGGATGTGCTGCCCATCCAATCCGACCGGTCTCGCCAGTTCGACGCCCAGGCGATCGAACTGACCGTCCACCTGGTGATCGGCTCCGAGCAGGGCGAGACACGGCTGTGGGTCGCCGGATCGGGCAGTCCCGAGTCGCCCGAAAGCGCCACGCACACACTGAAACTCACGCTCGGCCCGACGGGCCAGCTCCCGCCCCCGTCGGTCGCGGAGACGAAACCCGTTGCCAAACAGGAGAAACCGCCGCAGCCGACCGACCGGCAGGGCGAGGTCATCGCCCTCTACGAACGGCTGCTCGCCGATCGCGAGCGCGTCCTCGGCCCGCTGCATCGCGACACGCTCGTCTCCGCCGGGAATCTCGCTCGCGCGTACCGGGATTCCGGTCGGCTCGCCGAGGCGATCGACCTGTACGAGCGCGTCCTCACCGACAGCGAGAACACCTTCGGTCCGCACGACGCCGACACGCTGTCGTTCCGTGGCAGCCTGGCCCGCACCTACCGGCACGCGGGCCGCATCGAGGAGGCGATCGATCTCTACGAGCGGACCGCCACCGACACCGACCAGGCGCTGGGCTCCGATCACAAGGACACCCTGACCGCCCGGCACAATCTCGCCATGGCCTACCGCGACGCCGGTCGGGTGTCCGAGGCCATCGACCTGTATCAGCGCACCATGCTCGACAGCGAGCGGGTGCTCGGCATCGAGCATCCGAACACGCTGGTCACCTGCGAATGTCTCGCCGCCGCACTGCGTTCGGCCGACCGCATTCCCGAGGCCACCGAACTCGACGAGCGGGTGCTCGCCGCCCGCGAACGCGCCCTGGGCACCGAGCATCCCGACTATCTCGAGGCTCTCGGCAACCTCGCCGACGACCACGCCGCCGCGGGCCGCATGACCGAGGCGGTGGAGTTGTACCAGCGCGCGCTGAACATCAGCGAACGCGTTCTGGGCGCGGATCATTCGGTGACCGTGCAGGCCCGCGACAACCTCGCCTACGCCTATCAGCGCCTCGGCCGCGCCGCCGAGGCCGTCGACCTGTACGAGCGCGTCCTCGCCGACCGCGAACGCACCCTCGGCCCGGACCATCCCAGTACCATGCTCACCCGCAACAACCTCGCCTACGTCTACCAGGAGACCGGCCGCTACCGCGAGGCCGTGGAGGCGTACGCCCGCACCGCCGCCGATCGCGAACGCCTGCTGGGCCCCGACCACCCCGACACCCTACGGGCACGCGAACTGCTGGCGTTCAGCTACGAGGCGGCCTTGCGCACCAACCCGACCGACCTACCGGATCTGCCCGGCTCCCAGAGCCGTTGATCACCGACCCCCCAACCCCGACTGCGCCATCCCCCGCACGAACGCCTTCTGCGCGAATCCGTACACGATCAGTAGCGGGGTCAGCACGAGCAGGGCCGCGGCCATCAGGAGGGGCCATTGGGTGTGGTACTGGCCTTGGAGGCGAACCAGGCCGAGCGTGACCGTGGCGATGTCGTTGCGCTGGATCATGACCAGGGGCCAGAGGAAGTCGTTCCAGACGGTGATCCAGGTGAGGACGGCCAGGACCATGACGGCGGGGCGGGCGTGCGGCAGCAGGACGCGCCAGTAGGTCTGCCACGGGGTGCAGCCGTCGAGGATGGCGGCCTCCTCCAATTCGGTGGGGAGCGTGCGGAAGAACTGGCGCATGAGGTAGGTGCCGAAGGCTGAACCGAACAGGCCGGGCACGATCATCGACCAGGGGGTGTCGACCCAGCCGAGGGCGCGCATGAGCAGGAACTGCGGCAGGACGGTGACCGTGAGCGGAACCATCAGCGTGGTCAGATAGGCGAGGAACAGCAGGTCACGGCCCGGAAAGCGCAGGCGCGCGAAGGCGTATCCGGCCAGGGAGCAGAACAGTACCTGGCCCGCGGTGACGCACGCGGCGTAGCCCGCGGTATTGAGCAGCATCCGGCCGAGCGGAAGCAGCTCGAAGACGCGGCCGTAGTTGGACCAGTGCGGCGGGATCGGGCTCGAATCACTCAGCAGCCCACCGTCTTTCAGGGATGTCGACAGCGCCCACAGGATCGGCCCGATCGCGCACCACGCGATCAGCACCAGGACGGCATAGGCGAGCAGCCCGCGCAGGGTGCGGCGCAGGATCGCGCGGTCGGTCACCACTGTTCGGCCTCCCGGCGCGACAACCACAGCTGCACCAGCGTCGCGACCAGCAGCAGCGCGAAGATCACCCATGCCAGCGCGGCCGCGTAACCCACCTCGTAGAAGCGAAAGGCGTTCTGGAACAGCATGATTCCCAGGACATAGGTGCCCGTTTCGGGTCCGCCGTTCCCGTCGGTCAGCGCGTACGCCTGGTCGAACGCCTGCACGGTGTTGATGATCGTGATGACGAAGACGAACGACAGCGCCCCGCGCACCAGCGGCACCGTGATCGATCGGAACCGCCGCCACGCGCCCGCGCCATCGAGACGCGCCGCCTCGTAGAGCGTTTCGGGGATGCCCTGCATGGCGGCGAGCAGCACCACCGTCGCGAACGGCACGCTTTTCCACACCGTGACCAGGCTCAGCGAGATCAACGCCCAGGCCGGATCGCTCAGCCACGGAACGGGTTTCACACCGATCCAGCCCAGCATCGTGTTCACCGGCCCCTCGTCGGTGGCGAGCAGGAACCGCCACACCACCGCCATGGCCACGGTCGAGGCGACCAGCGGCAGGAAGGCGAGCGTGCGAAACAGCCCGATTCCCGGCAGTTTTCGATTCAGCGCCGCCGCCACGGCGAGGCTGATGGCGACCGTGGGCACCAGGGTCAGCGCGGTGAAGACCGCGGTATTGCGCAGCGCGATGACGAACAGCGGGTCGCCGAGCAACTCCCGATAGTTCCCCAATCCGACGAAACGCATGGGCCGGAACAGATCCCAGTGCTGGAAGCTGAGATACAGCGAGAAGCCGAGCGGGAACAGCAGGAACACCGCGACGACCGTCATATTCGGCAGCACGAAAAGCGCCCCGGCCCGGGCACGCCGCCGCGCCAAGCCGGACCGCCGCCCCGACATCCTCGGTCCATCCGCCGTTGCGCGCCGATGAGCTACCGGCGCCCGCACCGGGGGGAAGGCCGTCGGCGATGAACGAGGTGTCATATTCGCTCCCGCAACAACGCGTCTACGTCGGAAGCGCTGTCCCCCAACGACTCCGCGGAAGCCGCGCCGCGCAACACCCGACTGAACTGCCGCGACAACACCGCCTCCACCTTGCCCCACGTGGGCGTGACCGCGAGCGGACGGGAATGCTCCGGACCTTCGGTGAACACCGCGAGATTGCGGATACGCCGATGCGCCGCAAGGAAACCCGGCGAGCGCATGGCCGAACGCAGCACCGGCACGAACAAACCGGACTCCGCGATGACCGCCTGCCCAACCGGCCCGGTCGCGAATTTCACGAATTCCCAAGCCTGTTCGCGCCGTGGACTGGCCGCGGCGATGGCCAGTCCGGTGCAGCCGACATCGGTGATCGCGGACGGGCCGCCGTGCGGTCCCACCGGCAGCACGGTCACATCGAAGTCCAGATCGGCGCGCTCGGCGAACTCCGAATACAGCCAGTGACCGCCGAGCAGCATGGCGGCCCGGCCGCTGGCGAACAGGTCGTAGGCCGAAACCGATTGGCGATCCGCGACTTTCGGCGCGACGCCGTGCCGCAACGCCAGGTCGGCGTAGAACTGCACCCCGGCCGCGAATCGCGGATCGCCGACATTCGCGCGCACCGGCGCGACCGGTGGGGTGAACCACTCGACGCCGTTGTTCATCCCGAAGCAGGCGGCCGAATAGGCGGGCACCCACCCGTCGACGAAACCCCACTGCCGGTCCCGTCCGGTACCCCGCGTCAGAGCCGTTGCGGCCGAGAGGAATTCGTCGAAGCTCCACGCCGCGTCCCAACTCGACGGCGCGACCACACCCGCCCGCGCGAACAGCTCACGGTTGTAGTAAAGGAACACCCCGGACCACTGCTCGGGCAGGGCGAATTGCCCACCGCCGTAACCGAACACGTCGTAGAGCTCGGGGTACCCGTCCTCCCGCAATGTAGCCCCGACCGGATCGCGAGCGATGAGGTCCCGCAGATCCAGCAGTACACCCCGTTCGGCCAAGCCCGCGTACAGCAGCTCCCAGGCCATCAGCACATCGGGGCATCTGCCCCCGGCGCAGTAGGTCAGCATCTGCTGCAACGGATCCGGACCCGAGAGGATCGTCCGGACCTCGATGTCGGGACGATGCCGTCGGAAGGCGTCGATGATCCGCGTTCGCGCCCGCGCCTCCTCGGGGCGCGCCTGGAAGAAGAAGGTCAGCGCGTCGTCATCGGCGCCCCCGCAGCCGGAGCCCAGCAATGGCGCGGCGATCATCGATCCGAGCACGGTCCGGCGACGCACGACGACCTCCCTCCGCGACGGCGACCAGGACAGTGGCATTCGACGGACGCGGCGACGCCGCCGCGGACCAGCACGGCAGCTTACGCAGTACCACGCTGCGGGACATGGCAACACGCGAGCATCCGGGAATCCCGGCTGCGGGATCTCGGCGCGGTATGCGACCATTCGTCCCGAATGTTCGGACTTGGTGAAGTCGGCCCGCGGGTGCGTCGGTTCGGCTACGTTGTGTCCGTTTCCACAAGACCCGAGTGAGAAGTACGGGAGAGTAGCTGGCATGGCGACGACCACCGAATACCTCCGAACGGACCCCGATCTACCTCCCGTCGGCGTGGTCGATCGCGCTCCCCTGTCCCCGGTGAAGAAGGGCGTCTTCCTCGTCGTCGCCGTCCTCGGCGCGGTCGCCTGGGCCGTCCTGGCCGTCGCGCGCGGCGAGAGCGTCAACGCGGTGTGGATCGTGGTCGCCGCGGTGTGCACCTACGTCATCGCCTACCAGTTCTACGCCCGGCTCATCGAGTACCGGATCACCAAGCCGCGCGACGATGTCGCCACGCCCGCCGAGGAACTCGAGAACGGCAAGGACTACATGCCGATGGACCGTCGGGTCCTGTTCGGCCACCACTTCGCCGCCATCGCGGGCGCCGGGCCGCTCGTCGGTCCCGTACTCGCGGCGCAGATGGGCTATCTGCCCGGCACGATCTGGATCGTCGTCGGCGTCGTGCTGGCGGGTGCGGTGCAGGACTATCTGGTGCTGTGGATCTCGGTCAAGCGGCGCGGGCGCAGCCTCGGGCAGATGGCCCGCGAGGAACTCGGCCTGTTCGGCGGCGTCGCGGCGCTGCTCGCCGTGCTGGCGATCATGGTGATCCTGCTGGCGGTGCTGGGCATCGTCGTGGTCAACGCGCTGGCCGCCACGAAGGGCGCCGACGGGCAGCTGCACGGCGGCAGTCCGTGGGGCGTGTTCTCGATCTCGATGACTATTCCGATCGCCGTGCTCATGGGGTTGTACCTGCGGTATGTGCGGCCGGGCAAGGTCGGCGAGGTGTCGCTGGCCGGTTTCGCGCTGTTGCTGCTGGTCATCATCTCCGGCCGGTGGGTGTCCGAATCCGGTTGGGGGCGTGACCTTTTCACGCTGTCCGGGACGACCATTGCCTGGATGCTGATCATCTACGGGTTCGTCGCGTCGGTGCTGCCGGTGTGGTTGCTGCTCGCGCCGCGCGACTATCTGTCGACGTTCATGAAGATCGGATTCATCGTGCTGCTGGCGCTCGGCGTGGTCTTCACCATGCCGGTGCTGAAGGCGCCCGCGGTGTCCCAGTTCGCGGGCAACAGCAGCGGTCCCTCGTTCGCGGGCAGCCTGTTCCCGTTCCTGTTCATCACGATCGCGTGCGGCGCGCTGTCCGGATTCCACTCGCTGGTCTCCTCCGGCACCACACCCAAACTGCTGCAGAAGCAGTCCCAGGCCCGCATGATCGGCTACGGCGGCATGTTGATGGAGTCGTTCGTGGCGGTCATGGCGATCATCGCGGCGAGCATCCTCGACCAGCACCTGTACTTCGCCATGAACGCGGGCGCGGGCCTCACCGGCGGCACCGCCGACAAGGCCGCGGCCTACACCAACGGCCTCGGGCTGGGCGGCACGCCGATCACCGCCGCCGAGTTGAATCAGACCGCGGCCGATGTGGGCGAGTCGACGATCGTCTCGCGCACCGGCGGCGCGCCCACATTGGCGGTCGGCATGGCCGAGGTGATGCACAAGTTCATCGGCGGTACGGGACTGAAGTCGTTCTGGTACCACTTCGCGATCATGTTCGAGGCGCTGTTCATCCTCACCACGATCGACGCGGGCACCCGCGTGGCGCGCTTCATGCTCTCCGACACCCTCGGCAACCTGGGCGGCGCGGCGCGGCGCTTCAAGGATCCGTCGTGGCTGCCGGGCGCGTGGCTGTGCTCGCTGCTGGTCGTGGCGGGCTGGGGTTCGGTGCTGCTGATGGGCGTGACCGATCCGCTGGGCGGCATCTACACGCTGTATCCGCTGTTCGGCATCGCCAACCAGCTGCTGGCCGCGGTCGCGCTGACCGTCGTGCTGGTGATCGTGGTGAAGAAGGGCCTGCTGAAGTGGGCGTGGATTCCGGCGCTGCCGCTGATCTGGGATCTGATCGTCACCATGACGGCGTCGTGGCAGAAGATCTTCTCCTCGGACAAGAACCTCGGCTACTGGAAGCAGCACAGTATCTACTCCGACGCGCGGGCGGCCGGGAAGGTGCTCGCGCCCGCCAAGACCATGGCCGATATGGACAAGGTGGTGCGCAACACCGCGATTCAGGGCACCTTGTCCATCGTGTTCGCGGTGCTGGTGTTGATCGTGGCGATCACCGGCCTGCTGGTGTGCGTCCGGGCGCTGCGCAAGGGCGGCGGGCCGACCGCGGAGACGCCCGAGGTGCCGTCGAAGATCTTCGGCCCCAGCGGTTTTCTCACCAGCACGGCCGAGAAGGAGGTGCAGCGGGAATGGGACGAGCTGGCGAAGGCGGGCAAGGTCCGGATTCCGGGGGCGGCACACGCCTCGGCGCGGGAGTGAGCGCCGTCCTGGGTACGGGCCGGGCACTGATCCGGTACGTGAACGCCGTGATCGGCGGGGAGGACTACACCCGCTACGTGGAGCATCTGCGGCGAAATCACCCCGACCGGGCCGTGCCGACGGAACGGGAGTACTGGCGGGAGCGGTACGCCGCGGCGGACCGCAACCCGACCACCCGGTGCTGTTGAGCGGAATTCGCGGGCGCCCCAGCACATAACGAGCAATCGTTTCATAGCCAGACCGAATGACCATGAAACGTTGCATCGCGGGGGTAGCTGTCTGTTTTCCGCTAGCGCGGATCCGCTCGGGCTGACATGGTGGAACCCGTGAGTGCGAACGGTCTGGACTTCGAGCGTTGTTACCGTGCCGTGGCGACCCGCGACGCCCGTTTCGACGGGCATTTCGTGACCGCGGTGCGCACCACCGGAATCTATTGCCGCCCATCGTGTCCGGCTATCACCCCGAAGCGCTCCAATGTCACGTTCCTGCCCACCGCGGCGGCCGCCCAACAGGGCGGCTTCCGCGCCTGCCGCCGCTGCCTGCCCGACGCGACCCCCGGATCCCCGCTGTGGAACACCCGCGCGGACTTGGCGGCGCGCGCCATGCGCCTGATCGCCGACGGTGTGATCGAACGCGGCGGCGTGCCCGCGCTGGCCGGGGCGCTGGGGTACTCGCAACGTCAGCTGACCCGGGTGCTGACCTCCGAGCTCGGCGCGGGACCGCTGGCGCTGGCGCGGGCGCATCGCGCGCACACCGCGCGGCTGCTGATCCAGACGACGCGAATGTCCATGTCGGACATCGCCTTCGCGGCCGGTTTCGCCAGCATCCGGCAGTTCAACGACACCGTGCGCGAGGTGTTCGCGGTGAGCCCGACGGTGTTGCGGGAGGAGTCCCGGCGTTCGCGCGGTGACACCCTGCCCGCCACCAACGGCATGCTCACTCTCCGGTTGCCTTATCGCGAACCGCTGGACAAGCCGTGGCTGGAGTGGTTCCTGTCCTCGCACGCGGTGCCCGGCATCGAGCAGTGGGAGGACGGCACCTACACCCGCAGCCTACGGACGCCGCACGGGCACGCTACGGCTCGGCTGAGCATTCAGACCGGGCACGTCCGGGCGGCGCTCGCGCTGCACGACATGCGGGACCTCGCGCCGACGGTGGCACGCCTGCGACATCTGCTGGACCTGGACGCCGATCCCATCGGCATCGACGAGGGGCTGGCGAACGGCTTCCACGGAATGCCGGTGAGCCCCGGCATCCGGGTGCCCGGCTGTCTGGACGCCGAGGAGTTGTTGCTGCGCACGATGATCGGGCAGCAGATCTCGGTCTCGGCGGCGGCCACGCATACGGCGCGATTGGTGGAGGCGCTGGGCGAGACGGTGAGCGGGCCGGTGCCGCGGCTGTTCCCGTCGGCCGAGGCGATCGCCGACCGGGGGGCGGAGGTGCTGACCGGACCGACGCGCCGGACCACCTCCATCCTGTCGGCGGCGCGCGCCCTGGCGTCGGGCGAGCTGGCGTTGCACGCGGGCCGGACGGCCGCGGACGTGCGGCGGGATCTGCTGGCGCTGGACGGGGTCGGGCCGTGGACGGCCGATTACGTGACCATGCGGCTGCTGGCGGATCCGGACATCCTGTTGCACACGGATCTGGTCGTGCGGCGGGGGGCGACGCTGCTCGGGATCGATCTGACGGAGACCGCGCGGTGGGCGCCGTGGCGGTCGTATCTCTCGATGCATCTGTGGAAGCGCGCGCTGGCCGAGCGGACCAGCGGCGCGGTCAATGGGGTGGCGGCCCGGTCCGTCGTGAAAGTGGGAGCGCAGCAATGATTTTCGCGGATGTCGCGACGGTGGATACCGCGGCGGGACCGTTCACGGCGATCGTCGATTCGGACGGTGCGGTATTGGCGTCGGGCTGGACGGCCGACCCCGAGGACCTGCGTCCCGTCATCCACCCCACCCTGCGCCCCACCCAACTGCGCCAACGAGATTCACTGGGCCCGGTCACCGACGCCGTCCTCCGATACCACGCAGGCGACATCCTCGCGATCGACGCCATCACCGTCCGCCAATTCTCCGGCCCATTCCTCGTCCACGCCTGGGAAGTCCTCCGCAAGATCCCCGCCGGCTCCCCCATCACCTACACCACCTACGCCGAACGCTCCGGCCGCCCCGAAGCCATCCGCGCCGCCGCCAACGCCTGCGCCCGCAACGCCGCCGCCCTCTTCGTCCCCTGCCACCGAGTCCTCCGAACAGACGGCAGCCTGGGCGGTTTCCGCTGGGGGCTCCCGATCAAACGCTGGCTGCTCGACCACGAATCCACCGCTACCAAGGTTCGGCAGTACAGCCGCACTCTTTATTTGGATCCGCACTCGTTGTAAGGGGATGTAGGGGGTGCGGATTTGAATAAGGGGTGCGGGTGGGGGTGGGGCTTATTTGGGGCTATCGGGTGGGGGGGGTCAGGCGACGATGGTTTGGAGGTGGGAGCCGGTGGGGTTGCGGATTACGTGGAGGCGGCTGGGGATTCGTTGGCGCATTTCGTCTACGTGGGAGACGACGCCTACTACTCGGCCGCCGGAGCGGAGTTCGTCGAGGACGGACATGACGGCGTCGAGGGTGTCGGCGTCGAGGCTGCCGAAGCCCTCGTCGATGAAGAGGGTGTCGAGGACGAGGCCGCCGGATTCGGCGGAGACGACGTCGGCGAGGCCGAGGGCCAAAGACAGTGAGGCCATGAAGGTTTCGCCGCCGGAGAGGGTTTTGGCGGGGCGGATGGCGCCGGTGTAGTCGTCGCGGATGTCGAGGCCCAGGCCGCCGCGGCGGCCGCGGGGACCGGCGGCGTCGGAGTGGACGAATTCGTAACGGCCGCCGGACATTCGGCGCAGGCGGACCGAACCGGCCAGGGCGACCTCCTCGAGCCGGGCGGCCAGGACGTAGGAACGCAGGGACATCTTGCGGTTGTTGGCGCCACGGCCCGCGACGACGTCGGCGAGTTCGGCCAGTTCGTCGTGCGCGGTCTGCATGGGCGTGATGTGGTCGACCGCCGCCCACAGCTGTCCGCTGAGATCCTCCAGATCCGAGACACGACGCGTCGCCTCGGCGTGGGCCGCGATCGCGGCCTCGTGACACGAACGCGCCTGTGCGACAGCCGCTTCCGCAACGGTGAGATCGCCGGGCTCGGTGGTCGCGGCGGCCCGGATGTCCGGCTCGGCCAGAACCTTCTCGGCATGGGCGCGGACCTCCTCGGCGGCCGTGAGTTCGGCCTCGATGTCGGCCTGCTGCCGGGCGGTTCGGGTGGCCGCGTCGACGATCTTGGCGTAGGCCGCCAGCACCGCGTAGTCCGGCTCGGCCGCACCGTCGGTGACGACCGATTCGCCCTCGGTGATCAGACCGGCCGAGCGCGCGGTCAGTTCGACGCGGCGAGCGGCGGCGGTGAGATGGTCTCGTGCCGAGGCGGTTTCGGTCCGGGAGGAGCGCAGGGCGGTGGCGTCGGCGATCAATGCCTCGAGGCGGGCGCGGCGGCGTTCCACCGTGCCGTCGGCTCCGGCGGCGAGACGCAGCCGTTCGGTGACCTCGGCGAGGCGACGGTCCGCGGCGGAGATGCGTTCGGCCACCGCGCCGGTACGGCCCTCGGCGTCGCGGAGTTCCTCCTGGAGGTTCGTGTCCTCGGTGCGCAGGCGGGCGAGTTCGACGGTGAGGTCGTCGTGGCGGGCGGCGATGGTGTTGGCCGCCTGGTAGCGGGTGGTCGCGGCGTCGAGGGACGCGGTCAGCTCCGCGGTATCGCCGTCGCCGCCGCGTTCGGTGAGGACCTCGCGGCGGCGTTGCAGTTCGGTGACGCGCGCCAGGGCGCGTTCGCGGGCGGTCTCGGCGGCGCGTTCGGCGGCGACGGCCTTCTCTTCGTCCGCCTTGGAGGCGGCGGCCGCGACGGGTCGCGCGGGGGCGGGGTGCTCGGTCGAACCGCACACGCTGCACGGATCGCCCGCGTTCAGAGCGCCCGCCAATTCGGCCGCCATTCCGGCCAATCGGCGTTCGCGGACGTCGAGGGTGCGTTCGCGGGCGTCGTTGTGGGCGGCGCGCGCCGAATCGTGTTCGGCCTCGGCGCGGGCGAGATCCGCGCGCACCCGGATCAGTTCGACGGCGGCGGTCGCGGCGGCCCGCAGCCGCTCACAGTCGGCGGCGAGGCCGGGGAGTTCGGCGACGGCGTCGGCGGCCTCGCGCAGGCGGACCTCGGCCGCGCGAATGGCCTCGGGGAGTTGGGCGCGCCTGGTGGAGAGCGTCTTCAGTCGAGCGGTGAGCCGGGCGTGCTCCTCGCGGAGGGCGGCGAGGTCGGTGCGGAGGCGGCGAGCCGAATCGGCGTCGCTGCGGACCTCGTCCAGGGCGCCGATTTGCGTGGTCCAGCGTTGGACGGCCTGCTCGATGCCGGAGGGTTGGGGTGAATTCGGTTGCGGCTCAGTGTCTTCGGCCTCCGGCGCTGTTGCTTGGTCGGCCACCGTTCGCAGCGGCCCGTTTCGGCGCGCGGGCCTCGAAGGTTCCTTCGTGACGATGTCGAAGAGGCCTGGTTCGTCGTCGAACAGGCTCGGTTCGTCCGAGTTCGGGTAGGGGAAGAGGCCGAGTTCGTCGCCCATCGGCGTCCGCCGCGCACCAGCGGCGTCCGCGTCACTTGCCCCACCGTCCGACGGCCCTGCCGCTCCTGTTTCCGTGTCACTTGCCCGACCGCCTGACGACCCTCCCGCTCCCGCTTGCGTATCATCCGAATTCGCCCGCTCGCCATAGACATTCGAGCCGAACGTCCCACGCGCAGCCTCAGAGTCGCCCCCACCCGTACGCGAACCAGCACCACCCCCCGCCCCCGCCTCCACATCCCCCGCCAACGGTTCGATGGCCCGCAGATCCTCGCCCCATTCGGTACCCGCCAATTCCCCCTCGGCGAGATCCATTGCCGCCCAATATGTCCCACTGATCTCGAGACTGGCGGGTTCGAGCAGGCGCCCGGCGAGACGCTCCGCCAGCGAACGCGACTCATCGGCCCGACGGCGAACCATCACCGCCGCGGCTCGCGCCTCCGCCAGCCCGGCGGCCACCGGTTCAACGCGGCGGGAGCGGTCGAGTTCGTCGCGCCGCTGGCTACGCAGGTCGGCCGCGGCGTGGTACTCGGCGAGCTGAGCGCGGGCGTTGGTCAGCCGCCTATGCAGGTCGTGCAGGCGGCGCTGTTGATCCGCCGCCGCCTGGGCCTGTGTCGAATCCTGTTGGCAGCGTGCGAGTTCGGCGGCCGCTTCGGTGGCGCGGGTGCGGGCGGTGGTCAGCAGGCGTTGCGACCACTCCACGGCCTCCAAGGGTCCGACGGCCTCCGTCGGGCCGAGACCCGCCACGCCGCCGATCCGGGCGGTGAGCCGATCGATGTGCTGCCGCCGCGTCTCCAGCTCGGCCTGACCGTCGCGCCGCCGCTGGGCCAGCCACTGTTCGGCCGTCCCGAAACGCTCTGTGTCGAAGAGCTTTTCGAGCAGCCTCTCGCGATCCTCGTTGTCCGCCCGCAGGAATCGCGCGAAATCGCCCTGTGGCAGCAACACCACCTGGAAGAACTGGTCGGCGCTCATCCCGAGCAGCCGGTTCACCTCGTCGCCGATATCCGGTATGCGCGAGAGGTTTTGGCCGTGCCCGTCCAGCCATTCGAGTGTGGCCGCCGCATTCTCGGTGCGAAATCCCGTGCCGCGCTTCTTGGGTCGCTGGAACTCCGGTGTGCGGATGAGCCGCAGCCGCCGACCGCCCAGCGTCGCCTCCAACAGCACCCGCGGCGGGGTCTGCGGGTCGGCGTGATCGGAATGCAGCCGCTTGCTCTCCCCCCGCGCGCCCGGCACCCGGCCGAACAGCGCGAAGGCGATCGCGTCCAGCACGGTGGTCTTCCCCGCACCGGTCTGCCCGTGCAGCAGGAACAGCCCGTCCGCGCCGAGTTCGTCGAAATCGACCGTCGCGGTCTCGGCGAAGGGACCGAACGCGGTGACCTCCAGCCGGTGCAACCTCACGCCCGGCCTCCTGTCGCGAATACGGCCTGGTGGACACAGAATTCGCCGAGCAGCCGGGGGCCACGAGGGGCAGCATGGGCGCGGAACTCACCGAGCAACCGGGGGCCACGAGGAGCGGCTTGAGCGCGAATCTCACCGAGCAGCCGGAGGCCACGAGCGACGGCTTGGACGCGGAACTCACCGAGCAGCCGGGGGCAACAGGGAGCGACTTGAGCGCGGGTCTCATCGAGTAGCCGGGGGCCACGAGCGACGGCTTGGTTACGAAACTCACCGAGCAGCCGGGGGCCACGAGGGGCGACTTGGCCGCGGAACTCACCGAGCAGCCGGGGGCCGCGAGCGCGGGCCGGGCGGTGTGGTGGATGGGCCTGCCCGTCATCGTCGGCGTGCGAGGAGTCCGTCATGCCGACAGTTCCTCCGAAACCTCGCGAACCACCTCGGTTTCGGCCGTCGCGGCGGCGAGTGCGCGCTCCAGCCAGTGCAGTTCGGTGGGCGTCGGGTCGCCCCGGACGTCGGCGAGGAAGGTGTGGGCGATCTCGGTGTCCCGGCGACCGTGCACGCGTTCGCGGTACCGCAGCTCCGGATTGCCCTCGGGGCGGGACCATTCGACGTGTACGGCGTGCGGGAAGCGGTCGCGGAGGCGGCGCAGGGCGTCGATCGGGCGGGCGTGGTCGGTCAGCGTGGCCGAGATGTAGTGGGTCTCGCAGTCGGAGTGGGCGGGATCGGCGAGCAGGTCGTCCAGGGTGCCGGTGAGCTGGGTCAGCCCGCGGACCTGGGGCAGGTCGCGGCGGCGCACCTCGGCCAGGCCGTCGGCGTCGAAGTCGAGCAGCCACACCGCTTTTCGATGGGAACGCTCGGCGAACGAGTACGGCAGCGGGGAACCGGAGTAGCGGACGGACTCGGTGAGGGTCTGCGGCGAGTGCAGGTGCCCGAGGGCCACGTAGTCGATGCCGTCGAACGCGCTCGCGGGAACCGTCTCGACGCCGCCGACGGAGATCGATCGTTCCGAACCGGTCGCCTCGCCGCCGACGACGAACGCGTGGGCCAGCACGATCGAGCGCGGGTCGCCGCGCCGGGCCAGATCGGCGCGGATCCGGGCCATGGCAGCCTCGAGGATCTCGGCGTGCGAGCGGGCCTGCGGCACATCGAGTTCGGCGCGGGTGATCTCCGGCTCCAGGTACGGAATGCCGTAACAGGCGATTTCGCCGTATTCGTCCGAAAACGTGATCGGGCGGTCCACGTCGGCGACGGTGGTGCGCAGATGCAGTCCGCCCGCCGCCGCGAAACTCCCGAGCGCGCCGAGCCGCGTCGGCGAGTCGTGGTTGCCGGAGGTGGCGACGATGACCGCCCCGGCGGCGCGAACGGCCTCGAAACCCTTGTTGCACACCGCGATCGCGTCAGCGCTCGGGATCGACCGATCGTAGACGTCGCCCGGTAGCAGCACCACCTCGACGCCCTCGGCGGCCACGATCTCGGCGATGGCCGCCAGCGAACGTTCCTGGTCGGCAAGCAGATCGACGCCGTGGAAGGTGCGCCCCACATGCCAGTCCGAGGTGTGCAGCATCCGCATGCCGCGAAACCGTAGGGCATGACACCGACAGAGTCGAAACCGCCGGGCCGGTCGTGGCGCGAAAACGCCACTTTGTCGGTGGCATACGGCACTATCGGCTGCATGACCGCACCGATGCTGTTCGCGCTGCTGTTGGTGTTCTGTGCCGGAGTCGGGCTGGGCTGGCTGGGTTGTGTCGCGCGGGCGGGACAGCGCGCGGCCCGCGCCGAGGCGAGCCTGGCGGCGTTGCGCGACAACGAGCGATTGCTCCGCCAGTCCCTGAGCGCGGCGAGCGAGGATGCGGCACGGCGCAATTCGCACGCCGTCGGCGCGCTGGTGGAGCCGCTGCGGGAGGCGGTGAACGCGCTCGAACAGCACATTCGTCAGGTCGAGCACAGCCGCATCAACGCGTATTCCGGTCTGCGCGAACAGGTCGCGGGCATACAGCGGCTGTCGCATCAGCTGTCCACGCAGACCGGTCAGCTGGTGTCGGCGCTGCGCGCGCCGCAGGTGCGGGGACGCTGGGGCGAGATCCAGTTGGAGCGGGTCGTGGAACTGGCGGGCATGTCGCGGCACTGCGATTTCGACACCCAGGTCACCGGCACCGGACGCGACGGCGGCGTGCGCCCCGATCTGGTGGTGCGACTCGCGGGCGGTCGGCAGATCGTCGTGGACGCCAAGGTGCCGCTCACTGCGTATCTGGACGCGACCGCCGAGGAGGACTTCCGGCTGCGCGGCGAGCATCTCACCCGGCACGCCAAACATCTGCGCGCCCATATCGATCAGCTGTCGGACAAGGCGTATTGGGCGGCGTTCGACCCGTCCCCGGAATTCGTCGTGCTGTTCGTCCCGGGCGATCCGTTCCTGGACGCCGCGCTCACCACCGACGCGGGTCTGTTGGAGTACGCCTTCGGGCGGAACGTGATCCTGGCCACCCCGACCACGCTGATCGCCTTGCTGCGCACGGTCGCCTACGGCTGGCGGCAGGAGGCGTTGTCCCGCGATGTGGCGACCATTCAGCAACTGGGTCGCGAGCTGTACACGAGGCTGAGCACGACCGGTACGCATCTGGATCGGCTCGGCGCGCAATTGGGCAAATCGGTCGAGGCGTTCAATCAGACGGTGGCGACGGTCGAATCGCGGGTCATGGTGACCGCGCGGCGGCTGCACGAACTCGAGATCGGCGATCGGGACGTGCCCGACATCCGGCGTGTCGACGCGTGGCCGCGGGCCGTGGAATGCGTCGACACCAGCGATTGACCAGCCCTTCCGCCCGGCCTCGACACACGTTTCGGTCGCTACCGATAGTGTGCTTTACGTGGCAGCTACCCAACGCGACCGATCCGAGGTGCCGGCATCGCACCGATCGATCATTCCGTCGGTGCCCGGCGTCCCGGCCGGGGCGGCGGTCTTGATCGCGGTGGCGTGCACGTTCATCGGATTCTTCATCGACTCCGGGGGCAGCGGCAAGGATCTGACGCACGTGTTCGCGGCGGCCTACATCATCGGATGTGTGCTCGCGGCGCTGGTGGTGCGCTATCGCGGCCTGTTCACCACCATGGTGACCCCGCCGCTGCTGCTGTTCGTGGCGGTGCCGCTGGCGTATCAGCAACTGATCGGCCACAGCTCGACCTCGCTCAAGGACATCCTGCTGAATCTGGCCATCCCCCTGGTGAATCGGTTCCCGGTGATGGCCATCGCGACATTGCTGGTGCTGGCAATCGGGGCCGTGCGGATGTATCTGCACCGCCAGGAGGCCGGGCCGGGCCGGAGCGGGGATCGCGTCCGCAAGGGCGATTCGTGGGGGCCGCGGCCCTCGGCCGAGCGCGCGCGGCGGGGGCGGTCCTCGGCCGGGGAGAAGGCGCGGCGGGGGCGTCCGGAGAAGGGCGATCCCGAGGGGACATCTCGCACGGGCCGCCGTCCCGGTGCGAAGACGGCCGAGCGTCCGGCCGCGAAAACCGGGGAGCGCTCGTCGAGAGTGCCGCCCGGTTCGGGCTATTCGCGTGGTTCCGAGCGGGCGGCCGGGGCCGAGCAGCCGCGCCGCGGTCGACCGCAGCGCAGTGGTGAGGTTCCCCCGCATCCGCGGCCCAATGTCCGCTACCGCGAACGGGATTCGGGCCGCATCGAACACTGACGTGCCGCACCGGCACTGCCCGCCGGGCGGCACGTCGCGGTGCCCGTTCGTCCCTCCGGCACCGGCCCCACGTGTGGCATATCGGTGGGGCGGCGATGTCGTTACGGCCCAGGGCTATTCGCGGGTGGCGCGAATCACATTCGGGGCGTTTTGATTCCGATGGTAGCGGCGTATTCGGCGGCGAGCCAGGGGGCGAGATCGTCGATGATGAGGTCGAGGACGGGCGGGTCGGCGTGTGGGGCGCGGGCGGCGGTGGCGGCGCGGCGCATCTGGGCGGCTCGGTGCGGGTAGTAGTGGGCGAAGACTTCTGCGGAGCGGGCGAGGTCGCTGGTCCAGCCGCCCCAGCGGGGCATGACGAGAGTCAGTCCGGTACGGACTGTGCGGCGGGAGATCTGCCTGGTCAGGCGGGTTCGTTCGGCGTCGGTGCGGCATTCGGCCCGGCGTTCGGCCCAGGTGGGCAGGAGGAGATGCAGGTCGCCGTTGGTCTCGCGGGCGAGCAGGGTGGTCGGTCGGTAGCGCGGCAGGTGGGTGGCGAGGTCATCGCCGAGGAGTGGGGTGCACAGGCAGGCGACGAACCAGCCGAGGTCGTGGCGTTCGAGGTCGCTGAGCAAGGTGGTCGTGGTGGCGAGAAGTATTGCGGCGCCGTCGATTTCGGGGTGCGCGGCGTCCAGTTCGGTGGAGATCGCGGTGGCGTCGGCGCGGTCGGTGTCGGTGGGTTCGGCGTGCATCGCGAGCAGTAGGTCGAGATCGGACAGCCCCTCGACCGCTGTTCCGCGCGGGACGCTGCCGTACAGGTAGGCGCTGTGCAGGCGTTTCGGTCCGAAGGTCCGCGCGATCGCGGCGCGAGCGTGCGTGACGATGGGTTCGAATCGCGGCGGGACGCGTTCGAGCGAACCCTCTCGGGCGATGAATCCCTCGGCGTCCAGCCCCTCGACCGGCTCGCCTTCCAAAACGTTCACCTCATGCCCGGCCTTCCCAGGTTCGCCAACCCCAGCCGCACCCTTTATTTGGATCCGCACCCGTTGCAGGGCCCTGAAAGGGGTGCGGATTCGAATAAAGGGTGCGGCTGGGTTGCCGTACCTGGGGTCGTTGGCCTTGGGTAGCTGGACGGGGCTTGTCCCCATGCGGGATTGGTCAGCGGCGGGTGGGGCGGAGTTCGCGGGGGAGGGCGAAGACGAGGGTTTCGTTGGCGGTGGTTACCGGGTGGACGTCGGCGAAGCCGTGGTCGGCGAGGAGGTCCAGGACGCCGCGGACGAGGATTTCGGGGACCGAGGCGCCGGAGGTTACGCCGACGGTGTGGATGTTCTCGAGCCAGGACGGGTCGACCTCGCGGGCGAAGTCGACGAGGTGGGCGGCGCGGGCGCCCGCGTTGAGGGCGACCTCGACCAGGCGCTTGGAGTTGGAGGAGTTGCGCGAGCCGACCACGATGACCAGATCGCATTCGGGGGCCATGGCCTTGACCGCGGTCTGACGGTTGGACGTGGCGTAGCAGATGTCGTCGCTCGGCGGGTCCTGCAACTTGGGGAAGCGCTCGCGCAGGCGCTGCACGGTCTCCATGGTCTCGTCGACCGAGAGGGTGGTCTGGGAGAGCCAGATCACCCTGTTCTCGTCGCGGACGGTCACATTCGCGACCGAGTCGGGGCCGTCGACCAGCTGTACGTGGTCGGGGGCCTCACCGGCGGTGCCCTCGACCTCCTCGTGGCCCTCGTGGCCGATGAGCAGGATGTCGAAGTCGTCGCGAGCGAAGCGCTTGGCCTCCTGATGCACCTTGGTGACCAGCGGGCAGGTGGCGTCGATGGTGTGCAGGTTGCGCGCGGCGGCGGCCTCGTGCACCGCGGGCGAGACGCCGTGCGCGGAGAACACCACGACCGCGCCCTCGGGCACCTCGTCGGTGTCGTCGACGAAGACGACGCCGCGCTCGCGCAGCGTCTCCACGACGTGCCGGTTGTGCACGATCTCCTTGCGGACGTAGACCGGCGCGCCGTGCTTTTCGAGCGTGCGCTCCACGGTCTCCACCGCCCGATCCACCCCGGCGCAGTACCCCCGCGGCTCGGCGAGCAGCACCCGCTTCGTGGCACCGGTCACAGCGGACCCGGCCGACCGCGCGATTCCGACGTTCAAGGGGATTGCCGACGACATGCCCCCAGCTTACGTGGCTCACCATCCGCGGCCACCGCGAGCCGCTGACCTCACGCGGACCGCCGACCGATATCCTCGACGGACACCGCACCACCGATCCCTGGGGGCCGCTTTGCATCACACGGCATTTCGGGCAGGCTAGGACTATGTTCCGACCGCCGTTCATCGCCCGCGTCGCCGCCGGTGCCGCCGTTTACGCGATCGAGGAAACTCGTCGGCTACCCACGGTGGCAATGAATTTCCCGATCACCGCCATCAGTCGCCTGCTGCAGACGACCATGCACACGCAGCAGTTCGTGACCAGCCTGGCGCTCAAGGGCGACCTCGTTTTCGACCGCCTCGCCAACCGTCCCGTGGAACAGCCCGAATGGGCGACCTTCGACGAGGACGAGATCGACCAGCAAACCCCCGGTTTCGCCGCGGACACGAGCCGCAAGAGCCGTTTCGATCTGTACGACGAGCCCGAGCCGACCTCGGCGCAGAGCAATTTCAACGCCCCGCAGCCGCCCGTGGAGACCGACGCCGTCGTGCCGCGTCCGCTCGCGCCGGAGAGCGATTACACCGCGCCGCAGCCGACGACCGCGCCGGACGACTCCGAGCCGGAGCCCGAAAGCGCTTCCGGCGCAACGCCTTCCAGCAACGGCAAGCCGGAGACCGTCGACACTCCCGAGGTCGCGGTCCGCTTCGACTACGAGAACATGACCCTGGCGCAGCTGCGCGCCCGGCTGCGCGTGCTCAGCCTCGACGACCTCGCCACCCTGCTCGAATACGAGCTGAAGACCCGCGACCGGGCCCCGTTCGTGACCATGCTGACGAATCGGATCGCCACAGTGCAGGCCAAGTGAGCGATCCCCGCGGGAATTCGCCGGAGAATCCCTGGCCGGTCCGCAGCATCGCCGTCAAGGTCGCGCAGTGGATCGATCGGCTCGGCAGTGTCTGGGTCGAGGGGCAGATCACCCAGATCAATCTGCGGCCGGGGGCGCGCACGGCGTTCCTCGTGCTGCGCGATCCCGCGGCGGACATGTCGCTGTCGATGACGTGCGAGTCGGAGCTGTTGCGCGCGGCGGCCGTGCCGTTGCAGGAGGGCAGCCGCGTCGTCGTGTACGGCAAATTGTCCTATTTCACCGGGCGCGGCACGATCTCGTTGCGCGTCACCGAGATTCGGCCCGTCGGCATCGGGGAGCTGCTGGCGCGCATCGAGCGGTTGAAGGCGTTGCTGGCCGCGGAGGGGCTGTTCGATCAGCGGTTGAAGCGGCCGATTCCGTTCCTGCCCAAGACGATCGGGCTGATCACCGGGCGGGCGAGCGCCGCCGAACACGATGTGCTGACCGTCGCGCGGGGACGCTGGCCCGCGGTGCGATTCGAGATCCGCAACACCGCGGTGCAGGGACCGACGGCGGTGCCGCAGATTCTGGAGGCGCTGGCCGAGCTGGATCGCGATCCGGCGGTCGAGGTGATCGTGCTCGCGCGCGGCGGCGGCAGCGTGGAGGATCTGCTGCCGTTCTCCGACGAGACGCTGTGCCGGGCCATCGTGGCGGCGACGACGCCGATCGTCAGCGCGATCGGGCACGAGCCGGACAATCCGATCTCCGACTACGTGGCGGATCTGCGCGCGGCCACGCCGACCGACGCGGCGAAGCGGATCGTGCCCGACGCGGCGGCGGAGTTGGCGCTGGTCACGGAGTTGCGGGAACGGTCGGCGGCGGCGTTGCGGGGGTGGGTGGATCGGGAGGGGCGCGCGCTCGCCCAGCTGCGGTCGCGGCCCGTGCTGGCCGAACCGCTGCGGCTGCTCGATCAGCGCTACGACGAGGCCGAGCGGCTGCGGACGGCGGCGCGGCGGGCCGTCGACCATGTCATCACCACCCAGGCGACCGCCACCCGGCATCTGCGCGAGAAACTCACCGCGGTGGGTCCGGCCGCCACGCTGGCGCGGGGATACGCTGTGGTGCAACGGGTTTCGGGTAACGAACGGCACGTGATCCGCGCGGTGGCCGATTCGCCGCCCGGCACCCAGCTGCGGATCCGCGTCACCGACGGCGCGGTCACCGCGGCCGCGCTCGGCAGCCAGATCCTGACCACCGACCGGAAGGAGTCACCCGATGAGCGCCGATGATCTCGCCGAGATCGCGACCTTCGGGTACGAACGCGCCCGCGACGAGCTGGTCAATGTCGTGAAGATGCTGGAACAGGGCGGGATGGATCTCGACGACTCGCTGGCGCTGTGGGAGCGGGGCGAGGCGCTGGCCAACCGGTGCGAGGAGCACCTCGCGGGCGCCCGCAAGCGCGTCGAGGATGCCCTGTCGCGACGTTCGGACGGTGCGTCGTGATCCGGCGGGTGGTGCCCGATCTGCGGGTCGCGGATCTCGCGGCGAGCCGGGAGTTCTACCGGCGCTTGGGCTTTCACGAGGTCATGGATCTGGGGTGGGCGGTCACGCTCGCGTCGCCGGAGCAGCCGACCGCGCAGGTGATGCTGGTGAGCGCGGAAACCGAGGCGCCGCAACCGGATGTCAGCGTGGAGGTCGCGGATGTGGACGCGGTTTACGCGGCCATGGCCGGGGGCGACATCGTGTACGAGCTGCGGGACGAGCCGTGGGGGGTGCGGCGGTTCTTCGTGCGGGATCCGGATGGGACCGTGGTGAACGTGCTCAGCCATCGGGCGTAATCCCAGCATACGGCGGCGGCCGCCCGGGGCACGCCCGATCGGCAAGCGGCGGTTGCCTTTCCGATCAGCCGTCGGCGATGGCTGCCAGGGTGCGGGCCAGTCGCTCGTGGGTGATGCGCCAGGGGTTCGGGGGGAGGTCGTCGTCGGCGAGCATCTCCAGCATGCGGACGAGTTGGAGATAGCGGACGCGTTCGATGAGGAGGGGGTCGAGGGGGTCCATGCCCGCGCCGTGCAGGAAAGCGGGCCAGGTCTGGTCGATCAGGTCGGAGCCGCCGAGGCCGACCGTCCAGATCCACCAGGCCACGTCGAAGAGGGGGTCGGCCAGGCGGACCGAGCCGAATTCGAGCAGTCCGGTGATCTTGGTGCCCTCGACGAGGACGTTGGCGGGGGTGTAGTCGCCGTGCGCGAGCACCGCCGGGCGGCCCTCGAACAGGTCGGGCAGATCCGCCAGGACGTCCTCGATGGTGGCGGTCTGCTTCGGCGTGAGGACCGGGGCGAGGCATTCGGCCCAGGCGTCGGCGCGGGCGGCCAGGTAGTGCGGGCGCGCCCACGAATCGTCGAGTTCCAGGTCGGGACAGGGCAATTCGGCGAAATCGGTCAGCAGTTCGCCCATATCGAAGGCCAGCGCCTGGAGATGCGGACCGGAGGGTTCGATGTGCGCGGCCGCGGGTTCGCCGGGTAGTTCGTCGAACACGATCCACGGCGGCTCGGCGTCCGCGTCCGCCTTCCGGACAGACGGAAGCGGAATCGCCTTGGCGGCGGCCGATTCTCGCAGCGCACCCAGCACCCGCACCTGCCGCTCGACCTCGCCGCGCTTGCGGCACCGCTGCGCCATCACCCGCGTGCCGTCCGCGAGCGCCACCGTCTCCGCACCGTTCGGCAGCACCCGATCGGCGGCCGTGGCGTCCCCGATCGGCTGCCCCAATGCCTCCTGGAGCCAACCGAAGTCCGCACGATCCACCTGCCCACCCTAGCCGAACTCGGAGAGGGATCCGCCGAAAAGCGCGGCGGAACAAGAGGTGGGGCGTGGCGGAGCAAGCGAGAGGACGCGGCGGGACAAAGGATGGGGCGCGGCGGAACAAGCGAGGGGACGCGGCGTAGCAAGAGAGGGGAGGTGGCGGAACAAGGTGGGGCGCAGCGGAGCGAGGTGGGCGCGAGGGAGCAAGGGCGGGCTACGGCGGAACGAGGCAGGGCGCGAGTCATCCAATGACATACGCGGACAGACTATTTGGCCTTATTTGGGCGGGTCCGGTCTGTGGCGGAGGTAGAGGTCGCGGAGGAGGGCTATTTCGGCGCCGTGGTGGATGGCCTCGCGGTTGATGTGGAGGATGAGGGCGGCGAGGGGGTAGTCGGCGAGGCGGCCTTCGCCGGGGCCGCAGGGGGCGGCGAGGGCCTCGGGGGTGAGGGCTCGGACGGCGGTGGACCAGAGTTTGTAGGACTGGTCCAGTTGGTCGAGGGCGGCGGTGGCGGTGCCCGCGTAGGGGAAGGATTCGTAGGAGACGGGTGGGGCGCCGAAGTGGCTGGCGGCACGCATGCCGAAGACGCCGACGATGATGTGGGCGAGGCGCCAGGCGATGGTGGTGACGGGCTCGGGATCCGGTGGCGGATAGGCGAAGTCGACCGTGAACGGGCCCGTGCCGGGTTGGTCGTCGGTGGTGCGCGGGCGGACGGTCCAGCTGTCGGGGACCGGCTCCCAGAGGTATTCGTCGTCGGTCAGGCCGTCCAGCCGCGGGCGTAACTGGCTGTGCCAGTGGTAGTCCAGCTGGTCGGAAAGCTGCGTGGCCCAGTCGATCTCCATGGGACCCCCTTCATGGATTCGGATGTCGCCGCCAGCATAGGGACGACCACCGACAAGTTCGGGGGACCGGGGTCTGCATAGGGCGACCACGAACAGTTCCGCGCAGGTCGCGGTCGTCGACGACGATGTGGTGGCCCTGGCGTTGAGGCGGAGCCGGCGTCAGGACCGGCGTCAGGGCTGGACGGGTGGTGCGGCCGCGGCCGCGGTGGCGAGGGTCGTGTAGGCGGATTGGTCGCCCGCGCCCTTGACGAGCAGCCGCACCGGACCGAGGTCGGTGATCCAGGCCGGTTCGCTGCCCTGGACGTGGAAGACCGTCCAGACATGGTCGTCGATCCGCTGGGTGCCGCTGGGGGTGCGGGTGTTCTCGATGTGGTTCGCCAGCGCGTCCACGCTCGCGTTCGACTGCGTGAGCTGCATGTAGCTGCCCTGCGGCGTGATGAATCCGACCGTGCTGACCGCTCCCCCGCCCGTCCCGGTGACGGTGTCGCGCGTGCCCGAATTGGGCTTCCAGGTGTCGGGGAGGCTCGGCTGACGAATCGGGAACGGCAGTGTGCGAGCGTCGTCGCGCAGGGCCGACCGCAGATCGAACTCCGGGATCCGCCCCTGCGTCGGCCCGTGCGTGGTGAAACTGCACTGACTGGCCACTCCCGCCAGCACCACGCAGATCAGCACGAGCGGAATCAGCGACCAGAACAAATCCCGGTAGTCGTGCAGGATTCGCGGCTTGGGAGACGACACGCTCCCAGTATCCACGCGTCGCGCTGTGACCAGGCGCACCCCCTCCATACGGAAATGGAACGGCGGTACCTGATTGGGGGCCGGAACCGTTCTGCGACAATTCAGCCAGCAGGACACAACTGAGGAGGCACCGTAATGACGGCACCCACGCCCGCGACCAGCCGCCGCGAGGCCCCCGACCGCAACCTCGCGATGGAACTGGTCCGGGTGACCGAGGCCGGAGCGATGGCCGCGGGTCGCTGGGTCGGCCGGGGCGACAAGGAGGGCGGCGACGGCGCGGCGGTGGACGCCATGCGTCAGCTCGTGGCGTCGGTGTCGATGCGCGGTGTCGTGGTGATCGGCGAGGGCGAGAAGGACGAGGCGCCGATGCTCTACAACGGCGAACTCGTCGGCGACGGCACCGGTCCGGAGGTCGACTTCGCCGTCGACCCGATCGACGGCACCACCCTCATGTCGAAGGGCTCGCCGGGCGCGATCTCGGTGCTCGCGGTGGCCGAGCGCGGCGCGATGTTCGATCCGTCCGCGGTGTTCTACATGGAGAAGATCGCCGTCGGCCCGGAGGCGGCCGATGTCATCGACCTGTCCGCGCCCATCGCGGAGAACCTGCGCCGCGTCGCCAAGGCCAAGAACTCGTCGGTCTCCGATCTGACCGTGTGCATCCTGGACCGGCCGCGGCACGCGCGGCACATCCAGGAGGTCCGCGACGCGGGCGCCCGCATCCGATTGATCTCCGACGGCGATGTCGCGGGCGCGATCGCCTGCGCGCGCCCCGACTCCGGCACCGACGTGCTGATCGGCATCGGCGGCACGCCCGAGGGCATCATCGCCGCCGCGGCCATGCGCTGCCTGGGCGGTTCGTTGCAGGGCAAGCTCGCCCCCAAGGACGAGGCCGAACGGCAGAAGGCCATCGACGCGGGCCACGACCTGGACCGCATCCTCTCGACCGAGGATCTGGTCTCCGGCGAGAACGTCTTCTTCAGCGCCACCGGCGTCACCGACGGCGAATTGCTCAAGGGCGTGCGCTATTACGGCGGCGGCGCGTACACGCAGTCGATCGTCATGCGCTCGAAGTCGGGCACGGTCCGCATGATCGACGCCTACCATCGCCTGACCAAGCTGCGCGAGTACTCCTCGGTCGATTTCGTCGGCGACGAGCACGCGGTGCCGCCGCTGCCCTGATCCGATGCGCGGTCCGCGTGTTCCCGTCCCGCGTGTGCGAAAGCCCTCAGGGTGTAGCGACCAATTCGGGCGCACGCGGGCTTAGGGTCGAAATCATGACCGAGGAGCAGCAGTACCGCATCGAACACGACACGATGGGCGAGGTCCGCGTTCCGGCAGCCGCGCTGTGGCGCGCGCAGACGCAGCGGGCCGTGGAGAACTTCCCGATCAGCGGCCGCGGCCTGGAGCGCGCTCAGATCCGGGCATTGGGCCTGCTCAAGGCGGCCTGTGCCACCGTGAACCGGGACCTCGGGCTGCTCGACGGCGGCAAGGCCGACGCGATCATCGCCGCCGCGACCGAGATCGCCGACGGCCGTCACGACGACCAGTTCCCCATCGACGTCTTCCAGACCGGCTCCGGCACCAGCTCGAACATGAACGCCAACGAGGTGATCGCGAGCCTGGCCGCCGCGAACGGCGTGACCGTGCACCCCAACGACGACGTGAACATGTCGCAGTCGTCCAACGACACCTTCCCCACCGCCACCCATCTGGCCGCCACCGAGGCCGTCGTCAAGGACCTCGTCCCGGCGCTCGAGCATCTGCGACTTCGGTTGCTGGACAAGTCGATCGAATGGCGCGAGGTGGTGAAGTCCGGTCGCACGCATCTCATGGACGCCGTGCCGGTCACGCTGGGTCAGGAGTTCGGCGGCTACACGCGGCAGGTGAGTTCGGGCATCGAGCGGCTGCTCGCCACGCTGCCGCGGCTCGGCGAGCTGCCCATCGGCGGGACCGCGGTCGGCACCGGGCTCAACGCGCCCGACGGGTTCGGGGCCAAAGTCGTTGCCGAACTGCGCAAGTCGACCGGCTTGGACGAATTGGTCGAGGCGCGTGACCATTTCGAGGCGCAGGCCGCCCGGGACGGGCTGGTCGAGGTGTCCGGCGCGCTGCGCACGGTCGCGATCTCGCTGACCAAGATCGCCAACGACATTCGCTGGATGGGTTCCGGGCCGCTGACCGGGCTCGCGGAGATTCAGCTCCCGGATTTGCAGCCGGGGTCGTCGATCATGCCCGGCAAGGTGAATCCGGTTCTGCCCGAGGCGGTTACGCAGGTGGCCGCGCAGGTTATCGGCAACGATGCGGCTATCGCCTGGGGCGGCGGTAACGGGGCATTCGAACTGAACGTCTACATTCCGATGATGGCGCGCAATGTGCTGGAGTCGATTCGCTTGCTGGCCAATGTCTCCCGGCTGTTCGCCGACCGGTGCGTCGAGGGATTGACGGCCGATGTGGAGCGCCTGCGTCGCCTGGCCGAATCCTCCCCCTCGATCGTGACCCCGCTGAATTCCGCGATCGGTTACGAGGAGGCGGCGGCGGTGGCCAAGGAGGCGTTGAAGGAGCGTAAGACCATTCGGCAGACGGTCATCGATCGCGGGCTGATCGGGGACAAGCTGTCGGAGGAGGAGTTGGATCGGCGGCTGGACGTGCTGTCGATGGCGAAGGTGGATGAGCGGAAATAGCCGACTGCGCGGGTAGGGAATCCCCTACCCGCGCAGCGCGGTCGTCACATGCCGAGAATGTTCCGGCCCTCGTCGACCAATATGTTGAACCATTTCATGGCAATGGTGAGCATCGTGCTCAAGTCATCCATGAGCATGGGGCACTCCTTCCTGCTACCGGACACTTGTTAATCGGCAGCAATCGGTGACCCGTTTCACACCAGCGCGGGGTAGTCGCGCAATTCGATGTCGTTGGCGGCGTCGTCGCTGAACTTCAGCATGAGATTGAACGCCCGGGAACCGAGGAACCAGTTGCGCATCCGGATGCCCAGCGCGGTCTTCGGGGCCATGAAGCGTCCGGCGTTCGCGTTGCCCGCGATCTTGGCGTAGCGGCGCATGATCTCGTCGTAGCGGGCGTACGCGACGGTGTGGTCGCCGTCGGCGGCGACCAGTTCGCCCGCGAGCACATAGGCGCCGACGACGGCGAGGCCGGTGCCGAATCCGCCGAGGGTGTTGCCGTAGGCCGAATCGCCGACCAGCGCGACGCGGCCCCGGGTGTAGTGGCCGTCGAGGCGGACCTGGCTGATCGAGTCGAGGTAGAAGTCGTCGAGGGTGTCCAGTTCGGCGAGCATGTCCGGCACGCCGCCGCCCATCGCCGCGAAACGTTCGGTCACCAGGCGACGCTGTCCGGCGGTGTCGCGGCGGTCGTAGTCCAGTTCGGCCGAGGCGAACAGATACATCTGCGCGGCCTTCGCCCCGCCCTCGACGGCCATCCGGCCCGGGGCGTGCCAGGCGTTGGCCGAATTGCGTTGCCGCCGAGCGGGATCCGCGCCCCAACCCGGCGCGCCCGCGACGCAGTAGTAGTAGCCGAGGTGCCGGACGTAGTCGGCTTCGGGGCCGAAGGCCAGGCGGCGGACGCCGGAGTGGATGCCGTCGCAGCCGATGACGAGATCGAAGGTGCGCGCGGGGGCGTGCTGGAACTCCACGTGGACGCCGGAGTCGGTGTCGGTGAGCGCGGTGACGGCGTCGCCGAAGACGTATTCGCAGGCGTCGGCGGTGCGCTCGTAGAGGATGCGGGCGAGGTCGCCGCGCAGGATCTCGACATCGCCGCCGAGGAATTCACCGGACAGCCGGGCGCGCTCGCGGCCCCGGTCGTCGACGTAGATCATGTCGGTCCGGCCGGTCTGGTGGCGGTGGATCTCGTCGAGGACGCCCATGCGTTCGAGCACCGTGAGATGGGTCTTGCCCTTGAAGTCGACGGCCTGGCCGCCGGGGCGCAGCGCGGGCGCCTTCTCGACGACGGTGACGGTGTAGCCGTAGCGGTTCAGCCAGTAGGCGAGGGCGGGACCGGCGATGCTCGCGCCGGAGATGAGGACGGTCTGGTTGCGCATGGTGGGCTCCGAGGGTTAACTGCGTCTGCTGGACGCTTTTTAGCGTATGCTGGACGCAGTTTGTACGTCAAGCCCTTCTTCGTCAGGATGGAAACCATGTCGGCACCAACCACCCTCGAACTGCTGTGGGGCAACCAGCAGCGCCCCCGGCGCGGCCCGAAACCGTCGCTGTCGCTGGATCGGATCGTGGCCGCGGCCATCGAACTCGCCGACGCGGAGGGTTTGGCGAATCTGTCGATGCAGCGTCTGGCCGAGAAGTTGGGGTGCGCGAAGATGGCGTTGTATCGGTATGTGCCGGGGAAGTCGGAGTTGACCGCGCTGATGCTCGACGTGGCCATGGGGCCGCCGCCGGAACTACTTGCATCCCAAGCGGATTCGGGCGAGGAGCTCTGGCGGGCCCGGCTCCGGCTGTGGACGATCACGATCTTCGAACGGATGTCCCGTCATCCTTGGAGCCTGGAGGTGAGCCTCGGCGCTCGTCCCTTCGGTCCGAACGAGATGGACTGGACCGAAACCGCCCTGGCGGCCCTCGCCGATACGTCCCTCACCGGCCCTCAGCGGCTCGACGCTGTGGTCCTGCTGGTCGGCCACGCGCGCAACCTCGCCCAGCAGGCCATCGCCTCCCCCACCATCGACGTCGAATCCGGCCTCGCCACGGCCCTGGCCGAAACCCTCGCCACCCACGCGGACCGATACCCCCACACCCTCACGGCCTTCGCCGAGTCCACCGACCCGTCGTCCCGCGACCAGGCTCTGGCCTTCGGCATAGACCGAATCCTCGACGGCCTCGCCGCCCTCCCCTCACCCTGAGTTCCCCCAGGTTCACCAACCCAGCCGCACCCTTTATTCGGATCCGCACCCGTTCCAGGGGGCTGGAAGGGGTGCGGATTCGGATAAGGGGTGCGGGTGGGGTCGGGGCCGAATTACAGTCGAGGGTATGTCCGAGACTCCGGGGTTGCAGCAGGGGGCGGTTACGACGGTTCGGGAGTTCTTCGTCGCGCTGGAGATGGGGGCCGTGAGCGAGGCGGTGGAGCTGCTGGATCCGGATGTGGTGTGGAAGAACACCTCGTTGCCGGATGTTCGCGGGGCGCGGCGGGTGGGGTCGATCCTGCGCGGGCTGAGCCGCAAGGCGTTCGGATTCCGAGTGGACATGCACCACATCGCCGTGGAGTCCGAGAGACATCCCACCGCCGAGGGACAGACCGTCCTGACCGAACGCACCGACTACCTCCGCGTCGGCCCGGTAGAAGTCGGCTTCTGGGTCTGCGGCACCTTCGAACTCGTAGACGGCCGAATCACCCTGTGGCACGACCACTTCAGCTGGGAGAACTTCCTCCGCGGCACCTTCGCGGGCCTGTGGAAATCCATCCGCCGCTGACCTCCCCGCCCTCCCGAAAGCCGAGCGAACACAGCCGCACCCTTTATCGGGATCCGCACCCCTTGTAATGCCTTGTAGGGGGTGCGGATTCGAATAAAGGGTGCGGCTGGGTTGCCTCAACCACGGAAGGGGAACGGCCCGGTGCGGTACCCCGCACCGGGCGGCGGGTCAGCGCTTCAGGTGGGCGAGTTCCGCGCGGGCGGTTTCGCCGGTTTCGCCGAAATCGGTGCGGGTGAAGAAGTTCCAGCGGTCGAGCAGCGGGGTGAAGACCAGGTCGGGTTCGCGGGTGGGGTCGTAGATGCCTGCTTCGGCGAGGACCTTGGTGCTGTTGCGGCCGTCGGCGAGGGTTACCTCGGGGACGTGGAAGTCGGTTATGCGGTCGGCGATGGCTCGGGCGGTTTGGTCGGGGGCCAGGTCGAGGGCGGCGGCGACCAGGTTGGCGAAGAAGACGGACTGGAGTTCGTCGTCGGCGGCCAGGCGTTCGGAAATGGCTGTGACCAAAGGGTTTTCGTTGAGGGCCGCGGTGTTGCGGTGGCGGACGGCGGCGGCGGATTCCTCGAAGGCGCACAGGGCCAGGACGTCGAGGAGGTGGAGGGCGGGGCGGCGGAAGCCGGTGGTCATGTGGGCCATGCGGAGGCGTTCGAGTTCGACGGGGTCGACGGCGCGGCTGACCATGAGGTAGTTGCGGATGAGGATCTCGTGGCGATTCTCCTCGGCGGTCCAGCGGCCCACCCAGCGCCACCAGTGGCCCGTGCGCAGGTACTTGCCGAGTTCACGGTGGTAGGAGGGGAGGTTGTCGGCGATGAGGACGCTCACGATGAGCGCGACCCTGGCGACGTCCCCGAGCTCGGATTGGTCGGGCTCCCAATCGGTTCCGCCGAGGAAGGCGAAGTTGCGGCCGTCCGCCCAGGGCACGTAGTCGTGCGGCTGCCACCCAGCGGCCTCCTCGACGTGCCGGCGCAGATTCACTTCCACCTCGTCTGCCAGCTTCTCCAGCAGCTCACGGTCGGTCAAGACACTTTGCACCCCGACAACGTACCGACCGCCGGGGAAAAATGTGGCAGCCACCCGTAAGTACGCTGAAACTTCACGGCAGCGGCCCGGAAACGCCTGGTTTCCGGGCCGCGACGCGCCGGACTACTTCTCGGTGACCTGAGTCTCGTTGTTCACCCAGGTGATCGTGCCGCCGGTGAAGTCGCTCTGCTTGCCGCCCGCGATGTCCTTCTCGTCGCTCGTCGGGTAGCCGAGTTTGCCGTTCACCCCGCCGTCGCCCTCCCACGCCTTGCGGATCTCGCCCCACACCACGTGCGGACCGGTGTTGTCGCTGTAGCAGATCGCGCCGCCGACGAACTCCTGGCACGAACCGCCGTCGGGACCGCTGATCGAGGATCCGGTGGGCTGGCTGAGCGGGCCGTCGGTGCCGCCCATCTCGGTGTACTTGGCCAGAATCTTGCCGGAGACCGTGATGTCGCCGTTCTGGGTCGAGATCTTGGTCTCCGAGGCGTCGGCCGACGCGCTGCTCATGGCCGAGCCCGCGCTGCTCATCGCCGAACCGGCGCTCGTCATGGCCGAACCCGCGCTGGTCATCGCGGCCGAGGCGCTCGAAAGCGCGTCGGAGGCCTTGGAATTGGAGTTGTTGTCGTCGTCGTTGCTGCACGCGGTGAACAGCAGTGTGCCGGCGGCGAGGGTCATGGTGAGAACAGCCGAACGTCGAGCGAAGTGGTGCATGTCCATCCTCTCGAGGGAGACGAAGCCGGTGGCGCCGCGCGGGCGACGCCACCGGCCACTCAGGCCGTTGTCCGGCTAAGGTCCGGCGAATCAGAGCACTTCGTCAGAAACCCCGCCGAACACCTAACACGGCGCAATATACCCTCGATCTGTGAGGAGAAACACACGCCTGGCATTTGCCAGCCTCAGGAATTCGGCCCGTACTCCTCGAGCATCTCGGTGACCAGAGCGGCGATCGGCGAACGCTCGCTCCGCGTCAGCGTGATGTGCGCGAACAACGGGTGCCCCTTGAGCTTCTCGACCACCGCGGCCACGCCGTCGTGCCGGCCCACCCGCAGATTGTCGCGCTGGGCGACGTCGTGGGTGAGCACCACCCGCGAGCCGCTGCCCAGCCGGCTCAGCACCGTGAGCAGCACATTGCGCTCCAGCGACTGCGCCTCGTCGACGATCACGAACGAGTCGTGCAGCGAGCGACCGCGAATGTGGGTGAGCGGCAACACCTCCAGCATCCCGCGCGAGAGCACCTCCTCGAGCACCTCGGTGCTGGCCAGCCCCTCGAGGGTGTCGAAGACGGCCTGCGCCCACGGCCCCATCTTCTCCGCCTCGGTGCCCGGCAGATAACCCAGCTCCTGCCCGCCGACCGCGTACAGCGGACGGAACACCACGACCTTGCGGTGAGATCGCCGCTCCAGCACGGCTTCCAGACCCGCCATCAGCGCCAGCGCCGATTTGCCCGTGCCCGCCTTACCGCCGAGCGAGACGATGCCCACGCTCTCGTCGAGCAGCAGATCCAGCGCGATCCGCTGTTCGGCCGAACGCCCGTGCAGGCCGAACGCCTCCCGATCCCCGCGCACCAACTGCACGCGCTTGTCCGGGGTGATCCTCGCCAGCGCGCTGGCGCCCGAGCCCAGCAGCCGAATTCCGGTGTGGCAGGGCAGATCCCGGGCCTCGTCGAGATCGATGATCGACTCCGAGTAGAGCTTGTCGACGGTCTCGGCGCTCACCTCGAGTTCGGCCATGCCGGACCAGCCGGAGATGATCACGTCCTGCGCGTGGTACTCGTCGGCGTGCAGACCCACCGCACCGGCCTTGACCCGCAGCGGAATGTCCTTGGACACCAACACCACCGTGTTGCCCTCGGCCGCGAGATTGAGCGCGCAGGCCAGAATGCGGGAATCGTTGGTGTCGGTGCGGAATCCGACCGGCAGCACACTCGGATCGGTGTGGTTGAGCTCCACCTGTAAGGTGCCGCCGACCGTGCCGATCGGCACCCGCTGATCCAGGCGGCCGTGCGCGATGCGCAGATCGTCCAGCATGCGCAGGGCCTCCCGCGCGAACCAGCCGAGTTCGTGGTGATGACGTTTGGCTTCGAGTTCGCTGATCACCACGAGCGGCAGCACCACATGATGTTCCCCGAAGCGCGTGACGGCCCAGGGGTCCGACAGCAGGACGGAGGTGTCGATCACGAAGGTCTTCGAGCCGGAATCGGGAGTATTCGGAGAATCCGAGGAGGAGGCAGATCCAGTCTGCGAGGCGCGGGCTCCCTTTCCGGAGCCTCCACTCTGGGAAGAGCGGGCTTTCGAGGGAGCGATGACGGAGCGTGCATCAGTCACGGTGGGCTCCTTTTGTGTCCGTGCTACACCTGCACGAACGTTCTCGCTGGGCCGGTCCGCCCTGGGGTCAAACGACCCAGAGGCCGGGTGCCGGCCCCCTCGTACTGAGTTGCTCAGTCACGATCAGGACCTCCCGTACGAGCCACACCTATGCGGCTCGCACAAACGACGTTACTGCGATTTCGCGTTCTCGGCCTCCGAGACAGCGGGCGTGTCGGTGAAGATCCCGTTAACGCCCTGTTCGGACGCGAAAAACCGGATGCCGCGCGCGCTTGCGGTTTGCTGAAAACCGCTAGAGTCGTGCCATGGCCGATGTGGATCAGCTCGAACAGCTCTCGTCGAAGGAACTGCACGACCGCGCGGTCGAGCACGCCGTGAAGCACGGCGACGTGAAGTTCCTGTGGCAACTGCTGAAACAGATCCCGGCCGCCGAGGCCGCCGCCGGACAGGTCGGCGAGAGCGAGGCCGACATCAAGTACGTGCTGCCGCTGCTGGACGACTACGTGCACGCGGGCGAGGGCGAGGTGGGCGAGGCGCTGCGGCCGCTGTACATCGGGTACCTGGCCGAGCACACCTAGCCCATACACCCCCCGCGCGGATTCTGCCAGGGCCGATCCTTCCCTGTCGGGTCGCGCCGGGGCTGAAGTACGTTCGTGGCATGACCATTCGCCTGGGCTATCAGATGCCGAGTTTCAGTCACGCCCGATCGCCGCGGGAGCTGTTCCCGTCGGTGATCGAGCAGGCACGCGCGGCGGAGGCGGCGGGGTTCGACGCCGCGTTCGTGATGGACCACTTCTATCAGCTGCCGGGGCTGGGCGCGCCGACCGAGCCGATGCTGGAGGCGTACACCACGCTGGGGGCGCTGGCCACGGCCACCGAGCGAATCCAGTTGTCCACCTTGGTGACCGGCAACACCTATCGCAATCCGGCGCTGCTCGCCAAGACCGTCACCACGCTGGACGTGGTCAGCGGCGGCCGCGCGGTGCTCGGCATCGGCGCGGGCTGGTTCGAGCTCGAGCACGAGGGGTACGGCTTCGAATTCGGCACGTTCACCGAACGTTTCGAGCGGCTGACCGAGGCGCTGGAGATCATCCGGCCGATGCTGCACGGGGAGCATCCCAGCGCCGACGGCAAGTGGTACCGCACCCGGGAGGCGTTGAACGAACCGCGCATTCGCGACGATCTGCCGATCATGCTGGGCGGTGGCGGGGAGAAGAAGACGTTCGGGCTGGCGGCCCGGTTCGCCGACCACCTGAACATCATCTGCGATGCCTCGGAGTTGCCGCGCAAGGTCGAGGCGCTGCACGCGCGCTGCGCGGAGGTCGATCGCGATCCGGCGACGCTGGAGACCAGCTTCCTCGCGTTCGTCTATCTCGACACCGACAACGACCGGGCGCGAAAGCTGTACGACGCCAATGTGTCCGACGCCCAGCGCGCCCAGGCCGACCGGCACTTCGTCGGCGGGCCCGCGGAGGTGGCCGAGCAGATCCAGCGGCGCGTGCTCGACCACGGCATCGACGGCGTGATCATCAATATGGTCGCCAACGGCCACGAGCCCGGCATTCTGGAACTCGCCGGAAACACGCTGCGGCCGTTGGTCGCCGGCAGCGCCTAGCCGAGCAGCCGCCAGTCCTCCAGGCCCTGGTAGAGCGGAAAGTCGTTGGCCAGCTTGGCGACTCGGGCCCGCAGGGCGGCCAAGTCGGCGCCGCCCGCGAGCGCGGTGGCGATGATGTCGGAGACCTCGGTCCACTCCGGGTCGCCGAAGCCGCGGGTGGCCAGGGCGGCGGTGCCGATGCGCAGGCCGGAGGTGACCATCGGCGGGCGGGGATCGAACGGAACGGCGTTGCGGTTCACCGTGATTCCGATCTCGTGCAGCAGATCCTCGCCCTGCTGGCCGTCGAGTTTGGAGTTGCGCAGATCCACGAGGACCAGGTGCACGTCGGTGCCGCCGGTGAGGACGCTGACGCCGGAGTTCCGCACGTCGTCGGCGGTGAGCCGCTCGGCGAGGATCTTCGCGCCCGCGAGGGTGCGCTCCTGACGCTGCTTGAACTCGTCGGTCCCGGCGATCTTGAACGCCACGGCCTTGGCCGCGATCGCGTGCATGAGCGGGCCGCCCTGCTGGCCGGGGAACACCGCGCTGTTGAGCTTCTTGGCGAACTCCTGCTTGGCCAGGATCACGCCCGAGCGCGGACCGCCGAGGGTCTTGTGCACGGTGGAGGACACCACGTCGGCGTGCGGCACCGGCGAGGGGTGCAGCCCGGCGGCGACCAGACCGGCGAAGTGCGCCATGTCGACCCACAGGTAGGCGCCGACCTCGTCGGCGATCTCGCGGAAGGCCGCGAAGTCCAGGTGCCGGGGATAGGCCGACCACCCGGCGACGATGACCTTGGGCCGCACGGCACGGGCCTGCTTGCGGACCTCCTCCATATCGACGCGGTGGTCCTCCTTGCTCACCCCGTAGGCGTGCACCTCGTAGAGCTTGCCGGAGAAGTTGAGCCGCATCCCGTGGGTGAGGTGGCCGCCGTGCGCGAGGTCCAGACCCAGCAGCTTCTCGCCCGGATTCATCAGGGCCATGAGCACCGCGGCGTTGGCCTGCGCCCCCGAATGCGGCTGCACATTGGCGAATTCGGCCCCGAACAGCTCCTTGACCCGCTCGCGCGCCAGGTTCTCCACCACGTCGACGTGCTCGCAGCCGCCGTAGTAGCGGCGACCCGGATAACCCTCGGCGTACTTGTTGGTCAGCACGCTGCCCTGCGCCTGCAACACCGCGCGCGGCACGAAGTTCTCCGAGGCGATCATCTCGAGGGTGTCGCGTTCGCGGGCGAGTTCCCCGGCCATCGCGGTGGCCAGCTCGGGATCGAGTTCGGCGAGCGACTGGGAGTTGACAGAGGCGGCGGTCGTCTGGGTCACCCGCACAGTTTAGTTGCCGCCGCGCACGTCGTCGGGGTCGGGACCCCGAGCGTCAGTTGTGCTCGCCGCGGAGGGCTCCCGTGGTGTGGGACTCGTGCCCGGCGAGTTCGCGGCGGACGGCTCCCGGGGTGAGGGGCTCGTCGAGGAGGCGGCGGAAGCGGTCGGCTCGGTCGTCGGGGTCGGGGGCCGCGTCGAGCCAGGAGCCGAGCAGGCGGTAGCCCTCGACGTAGGTGCTGATGTAGGCGCGCCACAGCGGGGAGGAGAGGAAGCGCAGGGATTGGCGGGCGCGTTCCTCGGTGTTGAGGCCCCAGCGTTGCAGGAACTCGGCCACCTCGTCGGCGTCGCGACCCCGGTCGTGCAGGAGCAGGGCGGCGTCCTGGCGGACGGTCAGGAGGTCGGCCGAGGCGCTCGAAAAGCGTTGGGCGCGTTCGCCGTCGAAGCGCAGGCCGAGATCGGCGTAGATCTCCTGGGCCCACAGTCCCCAGTCGGGGCCGACGATGGACTTCAGCGCGAGGTCGGCGAGGCCCTCGGCCATCAGGCACTGGGGCGTGTTGACCACGAAGAGGGTCTGCTCGTCCTGGCCCGCGGCGACGAGTCCGGACTCCTTGCGGCAGTGTTCGGTGTGGTGGCCCGGATACGCCTCGTGGGCGATGAGGGCGGGCAGGTGGGCCATGTGCTGTTTCAGGTCGGAGTTGATCGCCACCCGGGAGCGGAAGTTGCCCAGGTAGTAGTTGAAGCCCGACCACGGCTTGTCGCCGACGACCTCGTAGTCCACCCGCTCGTGTTCGGGCAGCGGGTAGCGCGCCCGGACCAGTTCGCGCAGCGCGCCCGAGAACGCCGCGACGCATTCGCGCAGGCGCTCGGGCGGGATCTCGTCGGCCTTGCGATAGGCGACGACCCGGTCGCGCAGCGGGCCCGCGCCGGGCAGGACCTCCTCGATCCGCCGATGGGCCGCGCGGTAGTCGTCGAGATCGCCGGGGGCGATATCGACGTCGAAGTAGGCGCGCACCTCGTCGACGAACGCGATGTCCTCGCCCGCGAACTTGCGGGCCGAGCATTCCAGGGCGCGCAGGTGCGCGTCGAGGAATTCGGTGCGTTGCGCGGGCAGGCTCGCATCGGCCAGCTGCGCGCGCAGATCGGCTGCGCGCGTTGCCAATTCGCGCGGTTCGGGGCGGGGCGCGTTCTCGACCGACCAGCGCAGCGCGGGATCGCCGGTGTAGGCGTCCACGAAGCCTTCCTCGAGCCGGTCGAAAGCCAGCCCCAGGCGCAGATATTCGCTCACGAGCGGATGCGCTTGCATGAATCGACGATAGCGGGGAGGGCGGAGGCAAGAGGTATTCGGGGAGATTTATCTCACCCGTTGTTACTCGTGAGTAGTCACACCCGGCGTACAGCATGGAAAGGGGCGTGAGGAGAATTCGGCTATGCGAGGACCGTCTGCCGGGGCACCGTGCTCATCGAACCGGGGGTGTGCGTCGTGGGGCGGATGAGCGAACCGAGTCCCTATGTGGAATTCGATCGGGAGCAGTGGCGCACGCTGCGGAAATCGACTCCGCTGGTGCTCACCGAGGAAGAACTGATCGGGCTGCGCGGCCTGGGCGAGCAGATCGATCTCGAGGAGGTCGCCGAGGTCTATCTGCCGCTGGCGCGACTGATCCACCTGCAGGTCGCGGCGCGGCAGCGGCTGTTCGCGGCGACGGCGACATTTCTCGGGGAGACCCATCCGGATCATCAGGTGCCGTTCGTCATCGGCATCGCGGGCAGCGTCGCGGTCGGCAAATCCACGACCGCGCGCGTGCTTCAGGCATTGCTGGCACGCTGGGAGCATCATCCCCGGGTGGATCTGGTCACCACCGACGGATTCCTTTATCCCACAGCCGAACTCACGCGCCGCGGCATCATGCATCGCAAGGGTTTTCCGGAGAGTTACGACCGGCGCAAACTGCTGCGTTTCGTCACCGAGGTGAAATCCGGTGCGCCGGAGGTGTGCGCGCCGGTGTATTCGCACATCCGCTACGACATCGTGCCGGGCGAGACGCATTGCGTGCGCCAGCCCGACATCCTCATCATGGAGGGCCTGAACGTGCTGCAGACGGGCCCGCGGCTGATGGTCTCGGACCTGTTCGATTTCTCCATCTACGTCGACGCCCGCATCGAGGACATCGAGCACTGGTACATCGATCGCTTTCTCACCCTGCGCCAGACCGCCTTCGCGGATCCGGCCTCGCACTTCCACCACTATTCGAAGTTCACCGACAAAGAGGCCACGATCGCGGCCGCGGAGATCTGGAACTCCACCAACCGGCCCAATCTGGTCGAGAACATCCTGCCCACCCGGCCCCGGGCGACCCTGGTGCTGCGCAAGGACTCCGATCACAGCATCAATCGAATTCGCTTGCGCAAGTTGTGAATCCGGCGGCTCAGAGCTTCCAGGCCGCGTCCAGCCGCGACGCCACATCGATATCGCGCGCGGCGGCGATGTGCGGCTTGCGGATCTCGTTCGCGACGTAGCGGGCAATGAAGCGGCGGATCTCGTGGTCCACCCCGGCGATGATGCGCACGATCTGCGCGCGGCGGGTGTCGGTGTCGACGTCGATGCGCACGTCGCCGGGCCGCGGTTCGGCGATATCGATGACCACCCGCAGCGGTTCGGCGGTGCGCACGGTGAGGTGGAGGCGGATGTGTCCGGAGACGTCGTAGTGCTCCCGGTCCACGGCCAGATCGAGGGTCAGGTCCAGGTTCAGCGGGATGGCCAGATCGAATTCGATGTGCTGGCCGAGCCGCCGGCGCAGCCTCGGCTCCCCCAGTCGCACCCGCGCGGTGACCTTGGCGAGTTTGCCCGGCCCGGCGCCGATCGGCCCGAAATCGAATGCGGCGCCGGTCAATTCGCCGAAGGCGCCGGCGATCCGCTCCGCGGAGGCGGCGTATTCCAGAAAGCGCCGACCGAAGTCCTCGTAGCTGATGTAGGACGGCGGCCGCGGCGCTGCGGCACGACTGTCGGTCATATACCGACGGTACGCGAAGAAGCGGCGTCGTCAGACGCCGTAACGGCGGTGCCGCGCGGCGTAATCGCGCAACGCTCGCAGGAAGTCGACCCGGCGGAACTCGGGCCAGTACGCCTCGGTGAACCAGATCTCGGAGTACGCGCTCTGCCACAGCAGGAAGCCGGACAGCCGCTGCTCGCCGGAGGTGCGGATGACCAGATCCGGATCGGGCTGGCCGGAGGTGTAGAGGTGCTGGCCGATGGCGTTGACCGTGATCGACTGCACGAGATCCTCGCCGGTCTCCCCCGCGGCCATCTCCTGGCGGACCAGCGAACGCACCGCGTCGGCGATCTCCTGCCGCCCGCCGTAGCCGATGGCGACGTTGACGTGAATGCCGTTGCGCCCGTGGGTCTCGTCGGCCGCCTTCTGCAACCGCCGCGCGACCTCGCCGGGCAGGCCGTCGAGCGAGCCGACGATGCGCACGCTCCAGTTCTTCTCCGGGGCCGACAACTCCTCGACGACGTCGGTGATCACCTCGAACAGCGTGTCGAGTTCGTCGGGCGCGCGATTGAGGTTCTCGGTGGACAGCAAGTAGACCGTCACCATCTCGATGCCCTCGGCCTGACACCAGTCGACCAGTTCGGCGATCTTGAGCGCGCCGACCCGATGCCCGTGTGTGACGTCGGTGAAACCGTTCTCCCGAGCCCAGCGGCGGTTGCCGTCGCAGACCACCGCCACGTGCCGCGGATGTTGTTTGCCCGCCAGCTGTTTCGACAGCCGCGTTTCGTAGATGCGGTAGGGCAGACTACGCACCCGACTAGCAATCTCCACGGCGGTCACCCTACGCCCTACGGGTGGTGTGCCGATGTTTCAGTGCCGAGACCGTTAACCTACGGTACCGTAGGTTACTCAGGAGGTAAGCGGGTTGGCGGAATCGACGATCGCGGGCATCCCGGTGAAGCCGAGGATGCGGGGCTGGATCCACACCTATGCCGTGGGCATCGCGGCGCTGGCGGTGTTCGCGCTGGTGGGCGCCGCGGCGACGGTCTCGACGACCGCGGCCTGGTCGACGCTGGTGTACGGGCTCACCGTGTGCGGCGTCTTCGGGGTCAGCGCGACCTATCACCGGGTCACGTGGCGCTCCGACCGCACCCGCATCCGGATGAAGCGGGCCGATCATTCGATGATCTTCCTGTTCATCGCGGGCAGTTACACCCCCTTCGCGCTGCTCGGGCTGCCCGGCCGGACCGGAACCGTGCTGCTGACGGTCGTGTGGGCGGGCGCGCTGGCGGGGGTCGCGTTGAAACTGCTGTGGCCGACCGCGCCGCGCTGGGTCGGGGTGCCGCTGTATCTGCTGCTGGGGTGGGCCATCGTGCCGGTCGCGGCGACCATGACCCACAATGTCGGCGTCGCGCCGATGGTGCTGCTGCTCGTCGGCGGCATCGCCTACAGCGTGGGCGGGATCCTCTACGCCGCGAAATGGCCCGATCCGTGGCCGGACACCTTCGGTCATCACGAGTTCTTCCATGCCGCAACGGTTGTCGCGGCGCTGTGTCACTACGTGGCGGTCTGGCTGGTCGTTCTGCTGTGACCCGTCACGGGCGGGCTCTATGCTGACCGCCATGATCGCGCGGCTGATTCTGTGGTTGCTGCGCGCGCCGTGGGGTCTGTCGGTGGTGGTGCTCTGCTGCAATCTGGGCGGGCTCGGGGTCATCATCACCGAACTGTTCCTCAGCGGGTACCTGGGCCGGTTCGGGCCGGACTGGCTCACCGCCATCGGCCAGGCGGCGATCTATCCGGCGCTCGGCGCGCTGATCGGCATCGTGCTGGCCGTGCGGGACCGGTTCCGCTACTTCGGCTGGCTCGATCAGGGCCGCCGGCCGACCGAGGAGGAGGCGCGGCGGCTGCTGAACGTGCCGGTCGCGGTGACCGCGCGGGCGCTGGCCATCTGGCTGCCCGGCGTCGTCATCGCGACGGCCGTGTTCGCGCACGTGGTGCCGCCCAAGGGCACGGCCGTGATCGGGTCGATGTTCACCCTCGGCGCGTTCGAATCGGCCGGGTTCACGCTGCTGGTCGTGGACCGGTTGATCCGACCCGCGATCCCGATCGTGGCGGTGGTGCTGGGCGGGACCATGCACTGGAGTTCCACCGTGCTCAACCGGCTCGTCGTGTCGTGGGCGGTGGCCGGGGCGATGCCGCTGCTCATGCTGATCGTGGTGCTCGCCGATCCCACGACCCAGCCCGAGGACCGGATTCGCACCGCGCTCTACATGTCCGTGGTCGGCATCGCGGTGGGCGCGCTGACCATGGCGACGCTCGCCCGCGCGGTCGCCGCGCCGCTGCGCATGCTGCGCCAAGCCCTCGATCGGATCTCGCGCGGGGATCTGAACGTGCGGGTGCCCGTCGGCAGCGCGAGCGAGATCGGCCGCCTGGAGCATTCGGTGAACGAACTCGCCGCCAATCTGTCCGAGCGCGAACGCATGCGGGAGGTGTTCGGGCGGCACGTGGGCGCCGAGGTCGCCGAGCGCGCGCTGTCCGGCTCACTGGACCTGACCGGGGACGTGCGGGTGGTGACGGCGCTGTTCGTCGATGTGGTGGGGTCGGTGGCGCTGTCCACCGAACTCGCGCCGGGCGAGTTCGTGGCCAAGCTGAACCGGCTGCTGGCGACCGTGGTGTCGGCGACCGAGGACAACGAGGGGCTGGTCAACAAGTTCGAGGGCGATGCGGCGCTGTGCATCTTCGGCGCGCCGATCGCGTTGGCCGACAACGCGACTCCCGCGCTGCGGGCGGCGCGACGCATCCGCGACGAGGTGCTCGCGCAGGGCGAACTCGACATCGGGATCGGGGTGGCGCGCGGACTGGTGTTCGCCGGGGACGTCGGCACCGATTCCCGTCTGGAGTACACCGTGATCGGCGACGCGGTGAACGAGGCGGCCCGGTTGACCACCGAGGCGAAATCGGTCCCGCGCCGAATCCTGGTGAGCCGGGCCGTGATCGACGCCGCCGCCGCGCCCGAACGCGCGAAATGGGTGCACTACGAGACGATTCAGCTGCGCGGGCGGCGCGCGGCCACCTCATGTTGGACCGACGTGCCCGTCGCGGTGCCGGAAACCGATGGGGCCGAGGCGAATTCGGCGACGCTCGCGCCTACGGATGCCAGGTGATCCGGCCGCCCTGGAAGTCCTGCGCCTTACCGCCCTGGTAGTCGTATTCGTCGCTGGTGGGGTAGCCGTAGCGGCCCGCCTCGGCGACATTGCTGACCCAGATGTCGCGGATCGCGCCCCACACCGCGTGCGCGCCGGTGCGCGGCGACCAGTAGATCGAACCGCCGTCGAACAGGTTGTAGCGCCCGTCGCCGTTGCGCGCCTTCTGCTCGTCGGTGATCGGGAAGCCGAGCGCGCCGTTCTCCCAGCCCAGCGCCGCCCACTTGTCCCGGATCAGGCCGCCGACGTAGTGCGCGTCGGTGCCGACGGACCAGTAGATCGAGTTGTTCTTCTCGAAGACCTGGAACTTGCCGCCCCGGGCCGCGTCGGTCTCGGGGCCCACCGGATTGCCGAAGGTGGTGAAGCCGCCCGCGCGGTCGTACTCGGTCTCGATCGCGCCGCCCACGTCGAACGGGCCGATGGGCCGGGCGGCGGCCGAACCGGCCGTGATCGATACCACCGCGGCCGCGGCGGCCACGCCGGTCACGACGGCCCGCCGGACGGGCGCGGATCTGCGGTTGTCACGTCTGCGCTGGCTCACGCGGTCACCCCTGTTCATGCGATCGGAGTCGGTCTCGGCGAGGCAATCCTGCCGTGCGGAAAACGTCGCGGCAAGCATCTCCGGCGCATGGTTCACGTATTCATACCCAAGTGCTATGAAATCGCAACGAGCCCCGAGCGCAGGTCGTCGACGCTGGTGACGGGCAGATCGCAGACCGATCCGTGGCACAGGTACGCCGACGGCCGGCCGTTCACGGCGGGCCGGTCGGCGAGTAGCGGGGCCGAATCCCGTTCGCCCACAACGACGACCGCGCCGCCTGGCGCGAACCACCGTGCGGCGCCGAGCATTTCGGTCGACGCCTCGGTCGCGGACGCGTCGCCGGGCAGCACGATGGCGATCTGGATGGGACCGCGCACGGCCGCCTCCGCCACGGTCAGCCAGTGGCCGCCCGAACGGGGCGCGCGGGCCAGCACGAGCGCGCCGCGGGTGAGGGTCGCCTCGGCCAGGTCGCGGTAGCGCGTGGCCCGGTCGGGGGCGCTGAGCACCGAGGCGGTGAGCAGGGCCTCGGCGAAGGCGGACGCGCCGCAGGGGGTGGCGCCGTCGAGCGGATCGCGGGGACGGGCCACCAGGGTCTCCGCGTCGTCGGCGGTGTCGAACCACGCTCCCGGGTTGTCCGGATCGGCGAAATGGGTTGCGGCGCTGTCGGTCAGGCGTTCGGCGTGGGCGAGCCAGTCCGGGTCGGCGGTGGCCTGGTAGAGCGCGAGCAGGCCGGTGGCCAGCCACGCGTAGTCCTCGAGGATGCCGGGCGCGGCGCCCACCGATCCGCCGAGGGAGGCGCGCGCCACGCGGTCGCCGGAGACGTGCTCGCGCAACAGGTATCGCGCGCAGCGGGCGGCGGCCTCGATCCAGTCCGGGCGGGCGTGGCCGATGCCCGCCTCGGCCAGGGCGGTCACCGCCATGCCGTTCCAGGCGGTGACGACCTTGTCGTCGCGCTCGGGCTGCGGGCGGCGGGAACGGGCCTCGCGCAAGGTGTTTCGCACCTTCGCCAGGCGGGCGGCGTCGTCCGGATCGTGGTAGCGGGTGAGCACCGAGGTGCCGTGTTCGAAGGTTCCGGCGGTCGTGACGCCGAACACCTCGGCCGCCCACGCGCCGTCGATCGGGCCGAGTTCGCCGGTCAGTTCGGCCGGGGTCCACACGTAGGTCGCGCCCTCGACGCCGGGCCCGTCCGGTTCGACGCGGGTGTCGGCGTCGAGCGCGGACGCGAAACCGCCCTCGGGCGTGGCGAGATCGTCGAGCAGGAACTGCGCGGTCTCCTCGGTGACGCGCAGCGCGAACGGGTCGGCGACCCGCCGGGCGAGATGCGCGTAGGCCCGCAGCAGCAGCGCGTTGTCGTAGAGCATCTTCTCGAAGTGCGGCACCACCCAGGCGGCGTCGACGGAGTAGCGCGCGAACCCGCCGCGCAACTGGTCGTAGATCCCGCCCCGCGCCATCGCCTCCGCGGTCCGCACGACCACCTGCAACGCCTGTTCCACGCCGGTGCGCTCGTAGTGCCGCAGCAGCGCGGCCAGCAACGCCGACGGCGGAAACTTCGGCGCCCCACCGAATCCCGCGTGTTCGGCGTCCACATCCTTCAACACCGCGGTCACGCTGTGCCGCAACAACTCCGGCGTCACCTCGAGCTCGGACTCCGGCAACCCACCCGCCTGCGTCCGCAACGCCTCGGCCACCTGCCCCGCCGCCTGATCCACCTCGTCCCGCCTGCTGCGCCACGTCTCGGACACCGCGGTCAACACCTGCGCGAACGACGGCATCCCGCCACGCGGCACCTTCGGGTAGTAGGTCCCGCAGTAGAACGGCTCGCCCGCGGGTGTGAGAAAACACGTCATCGGCCAGCCACCCTGCCCGGTCATGGCGACGGTGGCGGACATGTAGATGGCGTCGAGATCCGGGCGTTCCTCCCGGTCGACCTTGACGCAGACGAAGTGCTCGTTCATCAGGTCGGCGGTGGCCTGATCCTCGAAGGACTCGTGGGCCATGACGTGGCACCAGTGGCAGGAGGCGTAGCCGACGGAGAGGAGGATGGGGACGTCCCGCTCGGCGGCCTCGGCGAGGGCGGCGGGGGTCCACTCCTGCCAGTGCACCGGGTTGTCCGCGTGCTGACGAAGGTACGGCGACGTGGCACGACCTAGCCGGTTCATGTGCCCCAGCCTGTCACAGACGGGGGGTTCGGGCCAGGTTGCGGGGGGCGAGGCGACCGGGGCGTGGCCCTCAGTAGCAGGCCCAGCCGCTGTCTTCTTTGATCGCTTTCGGGTTGGCGTAGTGGTATTTTTCGCCGCATGCTTTGTTCATGTCGATCTTCATCGAGCATGAATAGCGCGACGCACTCGCTGATACATGGAGTCTGGAACCAGAATACGCGTTGTTGCAGTAATCGCCCAGATTGTCTATACCGCCGAGTGATCGACCGCTGTCGAGCGCACGGCAGTCACCGCTGTCGGGACTTCCACTGGTGTAGACACCCACGTCTTTCTGATCAGGGTAGCGCCAGTTGCAAGCCGAGGTCAGTATCGCCTCATTGATTTCGACGGTGCAGGATTCCCCGTCTACCGACATTTTCTCACCACAGTAGGACTTCAGATCCAAACCGCCCTGCCGGATCCTGTGTTCCATGTTCACCCGGGTGACCAGAACACCTATCACTATGCCGAGGAAAAGAATCGCGACGGGCGTCGCGGGAGACTTCACCAGGAATCTGAATAGACCGGGCGCCTTCGCCCACACCGCCTGTACGGCCCTGATAATTGTGACGCCGAATCCCACCAATACTTCGAACATGACTCCCCTACCGGAGATCTTGGTACCTGATCAGCCCCTCGGTCGGCACCCATTCTTATCTCTTCGCCGCCCGAGCGTCAATCGAAAAGTGTCGCGAAAACCGACCGCTTCCCACGAGCCGTCCGGTTGGTTCGAAATTTCGGCTGTATCAATTCGCCATGCGACGGCGATCAACACGTCGTGACCATCAATCGGAAAACAGGACACGCTGGTCTCATATTTGCCTTCGGCGTGTCAGCCGTGCTGTCGACCGCCGGATGTACGGCTGGCCCTCATCCCATTGCCGCGCCGATCACGACATCCTCCCGATCGGCCGAGCCCACCACATCAGCATTGTCGAGCACCACGACGGTCGCGCCGATTCCCACCACCACCACGTCCCTCGCTCCCCCGCCGCCTCCGGCCTCCCCGGTGACCAATTCCGTGGCCCTGATGCCGCCCGTCGTATGCCTGAATCTGCAGGACGCGCAGAACACGATTCAGCGGGCCGGGGTGTTCTTCTCGCGTTCCAAGGACGCCACCGGGGCCGGGCGCAAGCAGATTCTCGACCGCAATTGGATCGTCGTCGCCCAGACCCCCGCGCCCGGGACGCCCTTCACGGAAGGCGAGGCGGTTCTTTCGGTCGTGAAGTACGGGGAGCCGAACCCGTGCTGAGACCCGCTGGTTCGGGGCGGCGCTGTCGGAGCCTCCGGGAGTAGATGAGCCGAAAGGTTGCCGATGCGCCTGGGGCGCAACGAAAATCAGCGGAATCGTGATCCGTTGAGTGGGGTGGGACTGGGTATTCATCGGGCATGAAGAACAGCACCACCTCTCGCGTGTCACGGCGGCCGTGGTTCGCGGATCTGGAGGAAGCCGAGCGGCGGGGGGCGCGGGGTAGCGCGGGGATCGGGTACTTCGATTGCGACTGTGACATCTGTCGGCATCGGACTCGGGACCCTCGCTTCTGACTCGGGCGAAAAGCGTGCCCGAGTCAGAAGCGAGGGACTGGTTGGAGCGAACCGGTAGCGGGAGGGGGCTCAGCTCTGGTCCGGGTCTGCCTTCGCGGGCGGCTTCGGCTGCTGGTCGGACGCATCGCCCTCCACCGCGCCCGGGTCGGTGCCCTCGTCGGCCGCCTGGTCGGGTTCGGGGTGCTCGGGGGAGAACTCGGCGGGTAGGCGTTTGATGTGCTTGTTCATCGAGCGGATCAGTAGGACCGTGCCCACCAGTAGGACCAGGATGATGACGAGGCCGAGGGGGCTGGCCTTGCCGAATTCGGGGCCGGTGGGGTTGGTGGTGGGCTGGGCCAGCAGGGTCCAGATCATCGGGCGGGGTCCTCGTCGGCCTCGCGGATGCCCGCGAACAGGTCGGTCTCCGGGAGTTCGGTGCGCACGTGGGTGCGGGCGAGTTCGAATTCCTCGGTGGGCCACAGGCGTTGCTGCATCTCCAGCGGGATCGCGAAGAACGCGCCGTTGGGGTCGATCTGCGTGGCGTGCGCGCGCAGGGCGTCGTCGCGCTGCGGGAAGTACTTGGCGCATTCGACCTGCGTGGTCACCCGGCCCATGATGTCGCCGCGCTCGGCGGCGGCCTTGCGGATGCGGTCGAGCCAGTCCTGCATGGGGAACGGCTCGCCGATGCGCTCGAACTCCGCGGCGAACACCTCCAGCCGCTGCATGCTGAAGCCGTGGTCGTAGTACAGCTTCAACGGCTGCCACGGCTCCCCGGCGTCGGGGAAGCGCTCCGGGTCACCGGCCGCCTCGAACGCGGCCATCGACACCTTGTGGCACATGATGTGGTCCGGGTGCGGGTAGCCGCCGTTCTCGTCGTAGGTGGTCATGACGTGCGGCCGGAACTCGCGCACGACCCGTACCAGAGCCTCGGTCGCCTCCTCCAGCGGCACCAGGGCGAAGCAGCCCTCGGGCAGCGGCGGCGGCGGATCCCCTTCGGGCAGACCGGAATCCACGAAGCCCAGCCAGGTCTGCCGCACGCCGAGCGCCTTGGCCGCCTCGGCCATTTCCTCCTTGCGCACCTCGTTGATGCGATCGAGGATGCCGGGCACGTCCATCGCGGGGTTGAGGATCGAGCCGCGCTCGCCGCCGGTCAGGGTGACGACCAGGACGTCGTTGCCCTCGGCGGCGTATTTCGCGGTCGTCGCGGCGCCCTTGCTGGATTCGTCGTCCGGGTGGGCATGCACCGCCATGAGGCGAAGTCCACTCACGCCTGATTCACCTCGTCGCTCACCATCGTCACCTCATCGCTCTCCGCCGCGGGTGTGGGCCCTCGATCTCCACTCCCTATAGTTCCATTCGACCTCCGATTGTTCCGACCTACCCCCCGGGAGCGACCAGATCATGAGCGAAGCCTCCACCCGGGTGGCCGACCGTTACGGCACCGGCCCGCGGCGCGACCGCCGCTGGGTCGCCGGGGCGCTCGGCGCGGTGGTGGTCCTGCTCGGTCTCGGCGTGGCCTACCTGGGGTATCGGCAGTTCGGGCCGCAGGACATCGAGCCCGATCAGCTCGGCTATCAGCTCGTGGACGACTCCACGCTGACCGTTCATTTCAAGGTCACCCGCAAACATCCGGACCGGCCCGTCGTCTGCTTCGTGCGCGCGATGGACACCGACGGCGCGGAGGTCGGCCGCCGCGAGGTGCTGATCGCGCCCTCCGACAGCGGCACCGTCGAGATCACCGTGCCCGTGCGGGCGACCGCGCGCCCGGCCAACGGCAACATCTACGGATGTAGCGGCAAAGTGCCCGAGTACCTGAGAGCCCCCTGAGAAACACCCCGCGACCGGGCCGCGAAATGCCGGGCCAACAGGGCAAAACGCGTCGCAAAGACCGCTCCGACCTGCGTTTTTGTATTTCGTGCTAAAATGGTCCAACGCACGGTTCCGGAGCCTCTGGAGCCGTGTTTGCTGCATTGACGGCCGGCGCTGTCGGGGTTCGAGGACATCCCCCAGGGATCGCTCCAGCCGTCCACGCCGTCGTGCGCCTCCAGCAGCGGGGGCGCACGACGGCGGCCTCAGGGAATCCCGGCACGCCGGGAACAACTACTAGGGAGTGATCGAGATGACTGAGACGAACGTGACCTGGCTGACCCCGGAGTCGCACGCGAGGCTCAAGAGCGAACTCGACGCGCTCATCGCCAACCGTCCGGTCATCGCGGCCGAGATCAACGAACGCCGCGAAGAAGGCGACCTCAAGGAGAACGGCGGCTACCACGCGGCACGCGAGGAGCAGGGCCAGCAGGAGGCACGCATCCGGCAGCTCCAGGAGCTGCTCAACAACGCGAAGGTGGGCGTGCCGCCCGCGGTTTCCGGTGTCGCACTGCCGGGTTCGGTGGTCAAGGTCTACTACGACGGCGACGAGAGCGATACCGAGACCTTCCTCATCGGCACGCGCGAGGAGGGCCTGGGCCGCTCCGACCTCGAAACCTATTCGCCCTCTTCGCCACTCGGCGGCGCGTTGATCGACGCCAAGGTGGGCGAGACCCGCGAGTACACCCTGCCCAACGGCAACACCATGAAGGTGACGCTGGTCAGCGCGGAGCCCTACCACAGCTGACGCCGGGAATTCGCCGGGTCCGGCAACGGGATGCAGCACCGTTGCCGGACCCGCTCCCGTATCAGCCCAGTGCTTGCTCCACATCGGCCAGCAGATCACCGATGTCCTCGATTCCCACCGACAGTCGCACCAGATCCGCGGGCACCTCGAGTTCGGAGCCCGCGGTCGACGCGTGCGTCATGGCGCCCGGATGCTCGATGAGCGACTCCACCCCGCCCAGCGATTCGGCGAGGGTGAAAATCCTTGTGCGCGCGCAGAAGTCGTGCGCCGCCTGGTGGCCGCCGTGCAGGCGCACCGAGATCATGCCGCCGAAGCGGCGCATCTGCTTCTGCGCGATGGCGTATCCGGGGTGTTCGGGCAGGCCCGGGTAGATCACCCGCGAAATGGCCGGATGATCGACGAGGTAACCGGCGAGTGTCTCGGCGTTGTCGCAGTGCCGATCCATCCGCACCGCAAGGGTTTTCACCCCGCGCATGGTGAGAAAGGCGTCGGTCGGTCCGGGCACCGCGCCCGCGCCGTTCTGCAGGAAGGCGAAGGCCGCGTCCAGTTCCTGATCGTCGGTGATCAGCGCGCCGCCCACCACATCGGAGTGGCCGCCGATGTACTTGGTGGTCGAGTGCAGCACGATGTCGGCGCCCAGCAGCAGCGGCTGCTGGAGGTACGGCGAGGCGAAGGTGTTGTCCACCACCAGTTTCGCGCCGCCGCCGTGCGCGACGGCCGCCAGCGCGGCGATATCGCCGACATTGAGCAGCGGGTTGGTCGGCGTCTCCAGCCACACCAATTTGGTGGTGGGCCGCATGACCTCGCGCACTCGATCCGGATCCGACACCGGGGCGACCGAGTACTCGATGCCCCACTGCGTGAAGACCTTGTCGATCAGGCGGAACGTGCCGCCGTACGCGTCGTCGGGGATGACCAGGTGATCTCCGGGCCGCAGGGTGGCACGCAGCAGACAGTCCGTGGCCGCCATGCCGGAGGCGAAGGCCCGTCCATACCGGCCCGATTCGAGCGCGGCCAGATTGGCCTCCAGTGCGGTACGGGTCGGGTTGCCGGTCCGCGCGTACTCGTATCCGCCGCGCAGTCCGCCCACCCCGTCCTGGGCGAAGGTCGAACTCGCGTAGATCGGCACGTTCACCGCTCCGGTCTGCGGATCGGGATCGAACCCGGCGTGCACGGCCCGTGTGGAGAACCCCAGCTGATCGTCGGTCATGACTGCCAGCCTAGAACTCGACAATTACTGTGATTCGCATGGTCACCGTTGAGGAGCTCTTCGCCATCGATTCCCTGCTCACCGACACCGAGCGGCAGATCCGGGACACGGTCCGGCTGTTCGGCGAGCAGCGGCTGCGCCCGCATGTGGCCGACTGGTTCGAGGCGGGCGCCTTCCCGGCCCGCGAACTCGCCCCGGAACTGGGGAAACTGGGCCTGCTCGGCATGCATCTCGAGGGCTACGGCTGCGCCGGGGTGACCGCCACCGAATACGGGCTGGCCTGCCTCGAGCTCGAGGCCGTGGATTCCGGTGTGCGCAGCATGGTCTCGGTGCAGGGCTCGCTCGCGATGACGGCCATCCACAAGTACGGCTCGGAGGAGCAGAAGCGGCGCTGGCTGCCGGAGATGGCGGCCGGGAATCTGCTCGGCTGCTTCGGACTCACCGAACCCGATTTCGGTTCCAATCCCGGCGGTATGCGCACGCGGGCGCGTCGCGACGGCTCGGATTGGGTGCTCGACGGGTCGAAGATGTGGATCACCAACGGCTCGGTGGCCGATGTGGCCGTGGTGTGGGCGCGCACCGAGGAGGGCATTCGCGGGTTCCTGGTGCCCACCGACACCCCGGGCTTCGGCGCGCGGGAGATGCACCGCAAGCTGTCGCTGCGCGCCTCGATCACCGCGGAACTCAGCCTGGACGGGGTGCGGCTGCCCGACGACGCGCGGTTGCCCGAGGCCACCGGTCTGGCCGCGCCGCTGGGTTGTCTGTCCGAGGCGCGGTTCGGGATCGTGTTCGGCGCGCTCGGCGCGGCCCGGGACTGCCTGAACGCCACCGTCGAGTACGCGCGCACCCGCGAGGTGTTCGACAAACCGCTCGCGGCCTATCAGCTCACCCAGGCCAAGCTCGCGGATATGGCCGTCGAACTGGGTAAGGGCCTGCTGCTCGCCCTGCACCTCGGGCGAATCAAGGACGCGGGCGGCGTGCGACCCGAACAGGTCAGCGCGGGCAAGCTCAACAGCACCCGGGCGGCCATCGCCATCGCCCGCGAATGCCGAACCATCCTGGGCGCCAACGGAATCACGCTCGAGTATCCGGTGCTGCGGCACGCCAACAACCTGGAGTCGGTGCTCACCTACGAGGGCACGGCCGAGGTGCATCAGCTCGTGCTGGGCGAGGCACTCACCGGATCGAAGGCGTTTCGCTGACAATTTGCGAAATATCACAGTGTGGTAAATGCTGCGTGATTGCTAGCATTGCCGGGTGTTTTTGTTCGGCTCCGCGTTGCTCGAAGTGTCGGCGCGCAAGACCTTGAATCGCCTGCACCAGACGCACGGAGTTCCGGCGCTGGCGGCGGCCCGGGCGGTCCCGGCGGTGTCGGCGGCGTTGGATCAGCATGCCGCCGCGATCCGCGACATCCTCGAAATGGGGGTGGAGAATTCGGCCGCGGTGCCCGGGAGCGTCCTGCTCGCCGGTTACGCCCGCGGCCTGCTCGAACATTCCGGCCGGGCGGCGCTGGCCGCGCCGCGGGATCCGCACGAGTGGTGCGCCGCGGATTGGCTGCAACTGCGGCTCGCCGGGGTGTGTCAGCTGGCGTTCGCCCGGACCTGATCCCGATTCGTGGCCGCGACGGTCGCGCCGCCGCCACCCGAAAAGCGCTGAGCGGCCGCGTGATTCGCGGCCGCTCAGGATATCGCGTTGTCGGGTCGGACGGATCAGCGCCGGGACTCACCCGGATCGTCGCCGGTCGGCCCGCTGTGCCCGTGATGGCCGCCCTGGGTTCCCGGCCGATCCCCTTGCGCGCCGGGCATTTCCGGACGACCGCCCGGCATACCGGGGCGACCGCCGCCCTGCGGGCCGGGCATTCCCGGCCGACCGCCCTGTCCACCGGGCATCCCGGTCGGACCGCCCTGCGCGCCCGGCATTCCCGGCCGACCGCCCTGTCCGCCGGGCATCCCGGCGGGACCACCCTGCGCGCCCGGCCGTCCGCCCTGCGCGCCCGGCATACCGCCGCCCGCGCCCGGACGATCGCCGCGCTCGGAGCCGTACCCCATCGAGCCCATCTGCCCGCGGCCCATCTGCTCGGAGCCGTAGCTCGCGCCGCCCGCCATCTGCGGCGTGCGATGCTCGCTCTCCTGCTCGTGGGACATCTCGCGCTGCCGCGAAACGTCCTCGCGCCCACGCTGATACGCCTCGGCGTGACCGCGTAGCTGCGGCATCTCGCCCTCGAGGTTGTCCAGCCAGCCGTCCCAGCGCCGCTGCATGGGCCGGACCAGGCCGCCGCCGACGCCGACCACCAGCACACCGCCGATGGTCGCCAGGACGGTGATGAGGATCGGCATGGTCACCGAGGTGGCCACCCCGATCTGGTTCAGCGCGGCGATGATGCCGACGCCCCAGATGAACACCGCGGCGATGCGACCCAGCATCCGGCCGTAGGACAGGCCGCTGAGCATGTTCGAGACCAGATCCGAGACCGCCCGCGCGATCGCGCCCGCGATGACCACGATGATGATCGCGACCGCGGCCCGCGGCAGCCAGGAGACGATGCCGTTGAGCATGTCGCTGACCGGATTCGGGCCGAAGACCCCGAAGCCGATCTGCAACGCGATCAGCAGGATCGCGTAGTAGACCAGCTTCACCAGGATGTCGGTGGCGTCGTAGCGACTCCGCGCGAGCATGTCCTTGATCCCGCCGCGTTCGACGAGCCGGTCGAAACCGATCCGCCGCAGGATCGCCCCGGCGATTCTCGCCACGACCTTCGCGACGATCCAGCCGATGACGAGGACGACGAGGAATCCGATGAATTTGGGCACCCACGTCGCGATGGAACTCCACGCGTTCGACATGCCCTGCTGAAAATCGATAGCCAAACTGGAGGTGTACACCGACCCATCCCTTCGCTATCTGACGTTCCCGACGGTTTGCCAGAACTGCTACTGAAGGGTTTATACCCCTGGGTGATCAGTCGAATCACCGGTTTGCATCGATATTGCTACCGGATTGTTGCGCGCTCAGTACGCGGAGTTCACGTTGTCCATCGAGCCGTAGCGGTGCGCGGCGTAATTGCACGCGGCCACGATGTTGGCGACCGGATCCCACACGTCGAAGGGGGTGCCGTCGACGTGGTAGGCGGCGAAGGTCGGATCGATGACCTGCAACAGGCCCTTGGACGGGATGCCCATGGCCGCATTGGAGTCGTACAGGTTGATCGCCTGCGGGTTGCCCGAGGACTCGCGAATGATGTTGCGCATGATTCCCTCGTAGCTGCCCGGAATGCCGTGGGCGGCCATGATGTCGAGGGCCTGGTGGATCCAGCCGTCGAGGTTGTCGGGGTAGCTCGGCGCGGGCGCGGGGGCGGGCTGCGGTTCCGGCGCGGGCGCGGGCTCGGGGGCCGGGGCGGGCATGGGCGCCGGGATGGCGGCGGCCTCGACGGCCTGCGCGACGGGCGCGGCGGGCGCGGCCGGGGCGGCCGGGGCCTGCGGGGCGTTGGAGGCGGCGATCGTGGACGCCAGCGTGGTGGGCTCGACCGCGTCGGAGTGCTGTCCGGCGGCGCCCGCGATGGCGGCGACGGCGGCCAGGGCGAGGGTCGCCGAGCCCGCGGTGCGCGCGATCGCCTTGGTTCTGTTGTTCGCGATGAAGGACTTCGTCGTCATTTCGAGGTGGGTTTCCTACTCTGTATCGGCCGGTGGCCTGCAGCGGGCAGCGCGATACCAGGACGAGGACCCGTCGCTCGCGGGCTCGCCTTCGCGCTGAATGCTTTTGTGCTTGGACCGGGGAGAGACTGGCTCCCCAACTGACACGACCCGAATCTCGGTGATGGCCGGATGGTCCGGCGGCGGTCGTGTTTCCGCGTTGGTGTTGACTACTCCTCGTGCTGTGCAGACCTGAGGTCTGTTTTCGAACGAGGTCACAGGATGATTGCGGCAGGTTGCCGTAAACCTAACCGAAGGTTAACAGTAGGTGCTACGCGACCGTAGGTTGGACAGTTCGGTCTCGCTATAACCCTTTGAACTGCGGTTTTAGATAAACCTTATAGTGACCCGGATCACCAAGAAAGTTACCGTGTCGCGCTGGACGAGGGCCGTTTGTCCGCTCTTGGACAACGTCCGGTAACGGAAGGTCACGACGCGGTGACGCCGTCCGTCAGCCCCCGCCACCTGCCGATACCGCCGCCCGCGCGACCATCGGCCGCGTCTCCCCACCCGGGTCGATCCGTGGCGTGACCGATGTCCGCAACACCCGGGTAACGACGGGCAGCAACAGCACCGTCACGATCAACCGGATGCTCTGCACGCAGGTGATCAGCGGCGTGTGCACATTCATCGTCTCGGCCGTGGCCAGTACGGCGTTGATGCCGCCCGGCGTGGTGGCCAGGTACAGATCGGTGGGCCGCAGATCCACGACCAGACCGAGGCTCACCGCGACCGCGCCCACCAACCCCGACAGCGTCACCACCGCTGCGGTCACGGCCGGGATCAGGCGGGCCATCTCGACCACGACCGAACGGGTGAACCTGCCGCCCACCTCGAAGCCGACGCACACGAACAGCAACTGCTTGAACAGATGCGTCGGCGCGTACCCGTGGCTCACCCCGGCGGCCGTGAGCAGCATGGCCAGCAACATCGGCCCGAGCAGCGCGGCGTTGGGCAGCCGCAGCCATCGGCCGACGCGAATTCCCAACAGGCACAACACGATAGCGATCGACAGCCCGGCCACCTGATCGCCCCGTCCGACGATCATCCAGGCGGGCAGATCCGGATTCGTGACCCGTCCGGCGACCTCGGCGGCGGACCCGTCGCCCTCCCCCAGCAGCGTCGCCACCACCGGCGCGCTGAGCGCCACGAAACCCACCCGCAGGTACTGCATGAACGCCACCCGCCGCGGATCGGCCCCCAACTCGTCGGCGCACGCGACCACGGCCGCCGAGCCCCCGGCCATCATGCCGAGCGTCGCCGTCGGCAGGCTCATTCCGGCCACCCGGGCGAAGACGAGCGCCACCAGCACGCTGATCACCAGCGTGGCGACCGTGACCAGCAGCACCGGGACGAGATCCCATCCGATCGAACGCAACAGCGCCACCTCGAGGTAGCTGCCCATGAGCACGCCCAACATCGCCTGCACGCCCACGCTCACCGGCCGCGGCAACGCGGCGGGCAGGCGACCGCTCATCGCCAGCGCGGCGCCGACCACGAGCGAGACGATCATCGCCGCCGCGGGGAATCCGACGCGTTCGAGCAGCTCCGCGGCGGCGAGCACCGCGATACCCAGCAACACCAGCACACACGCCTGTCCCCGCGTCATACGACCCCATCCTCGTCGGCGCCCGTGAACTCCCGGTAACAGTCCAGTTATTCCCGTTCGGAAGTTACCTAACGGAAAGGAGCCGATCGAAGCGGTATCGAACGGGTGTCAGTAGCTGCTGAGAAAGCCCAGCAAATCGTGCCGGGTGATCACGCCGATGGGCTTGCCGTCCTCGACGACCATCAGCGCGTCGGTGGTCTCCAGGGCCTTGGTCGCGCTCGACACCGGCTCGCCGGAACCGATCAGCGGGAACGACTCGCTCATGTGCTTGGAGACCGGATCGGTCAGGTGCGCGCGACCCTCGAACACGGCCGAGAGCAGATCGCGCTCGCTGACGCTGCCCGCGACCTCACCGGCCATCACGGGCGGTTCCGCGCCGACCACCGGCATCTGCGAGACCCCGTACTCGCGCAGGATCTCGATGGCGTCGCGCAGCGTCTCCGACGGATGGGTGTGCACGAGATCGGGCAGCGCGCCGGACTTGCCGCGCAGCACCTCGCCGACCAGCGGTTCGCTGCGGCCGTCCAGGCGCGTGCTGAGGAAGCCGTAGGAACTCATCCAGCGGTCGTTGAAGATCTTCGACAGATAGCCGCGGCCGCCGTCGGGCAGCAGCACCACGACCACCGCGTCCGGATCGCGCTCGGCCACCCGCAGGGCCGCGACCACGGCCATCCCGCACGAGCCGCCGACCAGCAGGCCCTCCTCGCGGGCCAGGCGGCGGGTCATCTCGAAGGAGTCGGCGTCGGAGACCGCGATGATCTCGTCGGGAATGCTCGGGTCGTAGGCGGTCGGCCAGAAGTCCTCGCCGACGCCCTCGACCAGATACGGCCGGCCGGTGCCGCCGGAGTACACCGAACCCTCGGGGTCGGCGCCGATGACCTTCACCTTCCCGTCGGAGACCTCCTTGAGGTAGCGGCCCGCGCCGGTGATCGTGCCGCCCGTGCCGACCCCGGCGACGAAATGGGTGACCCGGCCCTCGGTGTCGCGCCAGATCTCCGGGCCGGTGGTCTCGTAGTGGCTCGCCGGGCCGCCCGGGTTGGAGTACTGATCGGGCTTCCAGGCGCCGTCGATCTCGCGGACGAGACGGTCCGAGACGCTGTAGTAGCTGTCCGGATGCTCCGGCGGCACGGCGGTCGGGCACACCACGACCTCGGCGCCGTAGGCGCGCAACACATTTCGCTTGTCCTCGCCGACCTTGTCGGGGCAGACGAATACGCACTTGTACCCGCGCTGCTGCGCGACCAGCGCCAGGCCCACCCCGGTGTTGCCGGAGGTCGGCTCGACGATCGTGCCGCCCGGCTTCAGCAGGCCCTGCTCCTCGGCCGCGTCGATCATCTTGACCGCGATCCGATCCTTGGAGCTGCCGCCCGGGTTGAGGTATTCGATCTTCGCCGCCACCAGGCCGGAGTTCGGCCCCACCACGGCGTTCAGCCGAACGAGCGGGGTGTTGCCGATCAGGTCGACGACGTGGTTCGCGATGCGCATGGCACCCATCGTTCCAGAACCCGCGCGCGGGCTCGGACCGGGTGCGGATCGATCGGCGCGTCCGATTTCCGGCGCGGCGTTTACCACAAAGCGCGACCGGGAACCGTATTCGCCCTATCATCGCCCGCGTGAGGATGCCGAAGACCGTCCGCGCTGCCGTGCTCGGGTCCCTCGGGACCATCGCGCTCGTCGCGCCCGCCGCCGCCCAGACCACCGAATTCCCGCAGACGCCGAGCATGTACTACGGCGGGTTCTGCTGGGGCAACATTCGGACCTGGGCCGACACCAGCCCCGACTACCCAGGCCGCGCGGTCGTCAATGTGCAGGCGCTGCCCATCCAGGGCGTCGGGCCCGGCCAGTACCCGTTCGCTCCGCTGTGCAATGTGGAGACCACGGTGTCCTGGCGCAATATGAACACCGGGGCCGCGGGCGAGTACCGCCTGAACGTGGTCACCGGCATCTACGGCAGCATCCTGTACGCGATGTTCCAGGACACCGGGCCCGGCCACATCGAGGTCATCGTCACCACCAACGCCCTGCACGCGCCCGCGCACGGCTCCTTCGAGGTCGCCGGTCCGCCACCGGGTCAGTAACCGTTCGCCCGGGGTCCGTGCTCACAGCCGAGCGATCCGGCACGATGTATGCAGGTCGATGTCGAGGCGGGAGAGGCTGTAGCGGAGGGTTTCGTGAGGACGTGGCGGACATTCGCGGTGACGGGAGCCGCGACCGTGGTGGCCGGTTCGGGTGCCACCGCCGGGTATTGGGCGACCTACAAGTTGCTGATGTCGCAGGCGCAGGCCGCGCGCACCGTGATCGGGCGCGATACGGCCAAGCCGCCGGAGGCGGACGGGGTGTACACCGCGGGCTGCCTCGCGCCGCGGCGCTGGCGCACCGGGGTGCCGTTCGATCTGCATCTGATGATCTTCGGCGACTCCACCGCGGCGGGCGTCGGCTGCGTCGACCCCGAGGACGTGCCGGGCGTGCGCATCGCGCGCGGCCTGGCCGAGGCGACCGGGCTGCGAATCCGATTGAGCACCAAGGCGATATCGGGCGCCACCTCGAAAGGTCTTGCGGGACAAGTGGACGCGATGTTCGTCGCCGGACCGCCGCCGGACGCCGCGGTCATCCTCATCGGCGCGAACGACGTCACCAAGAAGCATTCGGTGCTGCGCTCGGCGCAGCGGCTGCGGCAGGCCGTGGGCCGGTTGCGCGCGGCGGGCAGCGTCGTCGTGGTCGGCACGTGCCCGGATCTCGGTACGGTGTCGGCGATTCCGCAACCGCTGCGCACGGTCGTGCACGGCTGGTGTCAGCGGCTGGCCCGCGCCCAGACCGCGGCGACGCTGGCCGCGGGCGCGAGTCCGGTCGCGATGGGCAATCTGCTCGGCCGCGAATTCCGCACCACCCCGGAGATCCTGTTCTCCACCGACGGCTTCCATCCCTCCGCGGCGGGCTACGAGCTGGCCGCCAAGCATCTGCTCCCGGCCCTGCTGCGCGAACTGCGCGCGAGCGACAGGGGCATACCGGGTGTTCCGGACCCGATGCCCGCGACGTAAATTCGGAGGAGCATCCGACGACAGAAGGAGTCCTCATGCCCGAGGCCGTCATCGTGTCCTACGCCCGTTCGCCCATCGGCCGGGCCGCCAAGGGCTCCCTGGTGAGCATGCGCCCGGACGATCTGGCCACCCAGATGGTGCGCGCCGCGCTCGACAAGGTGCCCGCGCTCGCGGCCTCCGACATCGACGACCTGATGCTGGGCTGCGGTCAGCCCGGCGGCGAGGGCGGCTTCAACATGGCCAAGGTGGTCGCCACCCAGCTCGGCTACGACTACCTGCCCGGCACCACGGTCAACCGCTACTGCTCCTCGTCGTTGCAGACCTCGCGCATGGCCTTCCACGCCATCAAGGCGGGCGAGGGCGAGGTGTTCGTCTCCGCGGGCGTCGAGACGGTCTCGCGGTTCCCGAAGGGCACCTCCGACGGCTGGCCCGACACCCACAACATCAAGTTCGCCGAGGCCGAGTCCCGCACGGTCGAACGCGCCCAGGGCGGCACCGACGGCTGGCAGGACCCGCGCGAGAACGACCTGCTGCCCGACATCTACATCGCCATGGGCCAGACCGCCGAGAACGTCGCCCAGTTCACCGGCATCTCCCGCGAGGAGCAGGACCACTGGGGTGTGCGTTCGCAGAACCGCGCCGAGGAGGCCATCAAGGCGGGCTTCTTCGAGCGCGAGATCACCCCGGTCACCCTGCCCGACGGCAGCGTCGTGAGCACCGACGACGGCCCCCGGCCCGGCACCACCTACGAGAAGATCTCGCAGCTCAAGCCGGTCTTCCGCCCCGACGGCACGGTCACCGCGGGCAATGCCTGCCCGCTCAACGACGGCGCCGCGGCGCTGGTCATCATGAGCGACACCAAGGCGCGCGATCTGGGCCTGACCCCGCTGGCCCGCATCGTGTCCACGGGCGTGTCCGGGTTGTCGCCGGAGATCATGGGCCTGGGCCCGATCGAGGCCAGCCGCCGCGCGCTGAAGCTCGCGGGCATGGGCATCGGCGACATCGACCTCTACGAGATCAACGAGGCGTTCGCGGTGCAGGTGCTCGGCTCGGCTCGCGAGCTCGGCATGGATCTGGACAAGCTGAACGTCTCCGGCGGCGCGATCGCCCTGGGCCACCCGTTCGGCATGACCGGCGCCCGCATCACCGCCACCCTCATCAACAACCTCCAGACCCACGACAAGCAGTTCGGCCTGGAGACCATGTGCGTGGGCGGCGGCCAGGGCATGGCGATGATCATCGAACGCCTCAGCTGATCCTCCGCTGAAAAGACCACTGGCCCTCGGGATTTCCCGAGGGCCAGTGGTTTTCGGATAGGTCGTGAGGACTAGTCGCTCTGCAGGTAGCTCAGCAGTCGCAGGATCTCCAGGTACAGCCAGACCAGGGTGACGGTCAGGCCCAGCGCCACGCCCCAGGCCGCCTTCTCCGGCGCCTGCGCCCGGATGAGCTGGTCGGCGGCGTCGAAGTCGAGCAGGAAGCTGAAGGCCGCGATGGCGATCACGACGAGGCTGAAGATGATCGAGATCGGGCCGCCGTCGCGCAGGCCGAAACCGCCCGGGGTGAAGAACGCGGCGATCAGGTTGCCGAGCATGAGCACCAGCACACCGATCATGGCGCCGAACATCATTCGGGTGAACCGCGGCGTCACGCGGATCGCGCCGGTCTTGTAGACGACCAGCATGCCGAAGAACACGCCGAAGGTGCCGAGCACCGCCTGGGCGATCAGCCCCGAACCGCCGACGCCGCCGAAGGCGACATTGGTGAACATGAACGACAGCGCGCCCAGGAACAGCCCCTCGGCCGCCGCGTAGCTCAGCACGATCGCCGGATTGTCCTGCTTGCGCCCGAACGTCGCGACCATCACCAGCACGAAGCCGACCAGGCCGCCGACGATGACGAACAGCGGTGCCAGCGCGTGATTCGCCGCGGTGAGCCCGTAGGACAGCACGGCCGCCACGGTCACCACGCCCAGCGTGATGCCGGTCTTGGTGACGACGTCGTCGATGGTCATCGGCCGCGCGGCCGGGGCCGCCTGATACGGCTGCTGCTGCTGTTCGTAGCCGTACGGCTGCTGGCCGTACTGCCCGAACTGCCCGGCGCCCGCAGCCGCCGAACCGAATCCCGCGTATCCACCGCCCTGCTGTTGCGGTAACTGCTTGAAGATCGGGTTGCTAGTGGTGCGCACCGTCTCGTCGCCTTTCCGAGGTTCGCGGCCAACGTCGATCGTGACCGTTCTGATTGTCCAACGCCCGGTGCCGGAAGCAAGTTCCCGAACCGGACAGAAATCGGACATTCAGGACTCTACCGCGTACGCAACCCGCGTACCGAGCGCGTAACGGTGAACTTGCGATTGCGGCCCACCACATCCGTATGGCCCACCATGCGTTCCATCACGCCCCGATAGTTCAGGTGCGAGTTGTAGACCGTCCACAGCTCCCCGCCCGGCCGCAGCACCCGCCCGGTCTCGGCGAACATCTTGATGGCCGACCCCGTGTGCACCGCCGCGCCGATGTGGAAGGGCGGATTGCAGACCACGAGATCCGCACTGTGATCGGCGAGTTCGGACATGGCGTCGTCGCGCAGCACCTGCACGCGGTCGGCGACGTCGTTGGCCGCCGCGGTGGCGCGGGCGGAGGCGACCGCCGCGGCGGACTGATCGGTGCCGGTCACCGCGAGGTGCGGGCGGGCCTTGGCGAGGGCCACCGCGAGAATGCCGGTGCCGCAACCCAGATCGATGGCGTCGCGCGCGTCGGGCTTCATCCGGCGCAGATGCTCGAGCAGGAAGCGGGTGCCGATATCGAGCCGCGGCCCGGAGAACGCCGCGCCGTGCGCCACCACCTCGAGCCCCAGCTCATCGATCCGCTTGCGCACCGGAAAGGGCGGCTCCCCCAACGGTTTCGGGCCCTCCGCCAGGAGGATGCGCGACTTCTGCCGGCCCCGGCTGGCCCGCACCGACGAAAACGATTCGGCCAGTACCTCGTTCATGGCCGGGGTCAGGTACTTGTCCCGCGCCCCCGCGAAGATCCGCACATCCGGATCGGCGTAGCGCGCGATGGCGTCGGCGATCTCGGACAGGCCCGACAGCGCGCGGGGCAGCCGCAGCAGCACCACCTTGACATCGGCGAGCAACCCGCGCCCGAGCGGATGCGCGACATAGCGATCGGCCAGCCCGAGCGCGCGGGCGTTGTGGGCGAGGGCCTGTTCTCCCGTCAAGAGATCTTGATGCACCCGCACCTCGCGCAGATCGTGGGCCGCGATCGCGCCGAGGGTGAGCGCGCCGTAGCCGTCGTCGAGGACGGCCACGTGTCCGCTGCCCGCCTTCTCGAGCGATTCGGCCGCGACGTCGAGGATCAGGCGATCGGCGGCGTCGACGGCATAGAGGTTCACCGCCTCCACATCCGGATACCGCCGCAATCGGCTCAATACGTCGTCGACCAACACACCTCTAGTGTGCTAGATCGTTGCCGTGTCGTCGCCACCACCCCAATGGTTACCCGGCATACCATCTGCCCCATGCGTAACAGGCTGGTATTCACCGCGATCGCGGGGTTGACGCTGCTGACGAGTTGCTCGACCGACTCGTCCCAGCCTGCCGCGCACCCCGCCGAGCACGTCGCGACCACCTCGGCCGCCGCGGCGCCGCCCACGAGCGTGGACCCGGAACAGGGCGATCCCTCGCCGGGCGCGCGCCTGACGGTCACGGGCGTGCGCCTCGGCCACCACCCCGGGTTCGATCGCGTGGTCTACGAACTCGGCGGCACGGGACGGCCGGGTTGGCGGGTGCGCTACACCGACCGGGCCGTCCAGGACGGGAGCGGGACGGCCGTGGCGGTGGCCGGGCGGTCCATTCTGGAGGTACAGATCCTCGGCTCGGCCTATCCCTGGGACAGCGGCGTCGCCGAATACGAGGGTCCGGATCCGGTCACCGATCCGGCGGTGCCGGGGATCACCGGGGTCTACGGCGCGCACGTCTACGAGGGCGCCACCCGGTCGTTCATCGGCATCGACGCGGACCGGCCCGCGTTTTCCGTTGCGGCACTGGACAATCCGGCCCGCCTGGTGATCGATATCGCGACGCCCTGAGTCCGGCGGCCTGGTTCGGCCGCGGCGCGCCGACCTAGACTGGCGGCGTGATCGCTTCCCGCCGAACGCCCCGCCGCTCGCGGCTGCTCGGGCTGTTCGTGTTGGTCGCCGGGATCGCGATCATGCATTCGGCCGTCTTCGGGGCCGGACACGCGTCGGCCCACCCGACCACCAAACCCGCCACGCACGCCACGACCCAACCCGCCACCGAACCCGCCACGCACGCCGCGGCCCAACCCGCCACCGACCACACCACGCATGCCGCGACCCAACCCGCCGCGGCGCGGGCACACGACCAGGCGGCCACCGCCGACCCGAGCCCCGCGCACGCCGGAATGCACGCGTGCGTCTTCGTCCTGTCCGCGCTCGCCCTCGTCCTGGGGCTCGCGCTGGTGGCGTGGGTCGGCGCGGACCGGGCCGATGCCGCGGCCGCCGCCGCGCGCGCCCGGCTGTCCCGCCAGCCACGCCCACCCCCGTGGACCGTGCCGTCCCTACCGGAGCTGTCGATCCTGCGGATCTGATGGGCGCCCGCGCGCGCCCTTCACCCAGACGAATCCCTCAGGAGGACAATCATGTTCGGCCCCCGTACCCGAACCACGCTCGCGGGCACCGGCATCGCCGTGGCCCTGCTCATGGCCGGCTGCAGCAACGGCGACGACACCGCGTCCCCGGCCACCACGACCATGTCCGGCATGAACCACGGCGGCGGCACGACCACCGCCGACGCGGGTTTCGCCGATGCCGACATCACCTTCCTGCAAATGATGTATCCGCATCACGCCCAGGCCCTCGATATGGCGAAACTGGTCCCCGGCCGCTCGCCGAACCCCCAGGTGATCGCCCTGGCCGCGGAGATCGAGAAGGCCCAGGCCCCCGAGATGCAGCAGATCACCGATCTGCTGCGCGCGGCGGGCAGGCCCGCGCCCTCCGCCGATATGGGCCACGATATGCCCGGCATGATGACGCACGACGAAATGACCGCGCTGCAAGGGCTTTCGGGCGCGGACTTCGACCGGGAGTGGCTGCGGATGATGATCGCGCACCATCAGGGCGCGGTCACCATGAGCGACACCGAACTCACCGACGGTCGAGACGCCCGGACCAAGGCCCTGGCCCAGGCCATCGTCACCGCCCAGCAGGCGGAGATCGACCGGATGCACACCCTGCTCACCCAGTCCTGAGCACCGCCGACGCCGGGATGACGCGCGACGTCATCCCGGCATCAGCTGCCGATGACGGCGTTCATGATCGTGCCCGCGCTGGTGGCCGTGGCGCCGCCGATCATGGCTCCCGCGACCATCTTCGGGGATTCGAGGGCGCCGCCGCTCCACTTCTCCCAGGCGAAGCGCCCGCCGCCGTAGGTGATGGCGCTGACGCCGGAGAGCAGGACGAACCAGGTGAAGTAGCGGACCATCTTCATGATCTTGTCCGCGGCCGGGGGCGTTTCCGGGGTCGGATTGCCGACCTGGGCGACCACCGTCGTGTACATGTCGTGTGCTGCGGCGAGAACCATGCTCACGGTAGTTGTCCTTTCGGATGCTGCGAGGGCGGAGCATGCTGGAAGAACTCGTCGTACCAGTCCATTGAACAGCACGCCGGTTGTTTGCCGCAGGCGGACACACCGTTTCGGCCGCTGACGGGCCGGGCCTCAGAGCGTCCCGGCGAGTTCCCGCAGCACCGGCAGGCTCACCGACCCGGAGCCCAGCACGGTGTCGTGAAAGGTCTTGATGTCGAAGCGCTCCCCGAGCCGCTCGGCGACCCGCGCCCGCTGCCGCGCGATCTCCAGCTGTCCGACCTTGTAACCGACCGCTTGCCCCGGTATGGCGATATACCGATCGACCTCGGTCTCGAGTTCGGTGCGCCCGACCGGGACGTGCGCGACCATGAAGTCGATCGCGCGCTGCCTGCTCCAGCCCCGCGCGTGCAGACCGGTGTCGACCACGAGCCGCGCCGAGCGGAACGAGTCGGCCGCCAACATGCCGATCCGGGCGAGATCGTCCGGATACAGCCCCATCTCGTCGGCGAGGCGTTCGGTGTAGAGCGCCCAGCCCTCCACGAACGCGGTGTTGGCGAAGGACTGCCGCTGGAAGCGCGGCACCCCGGTCAGCTCGTTGGCGATCGTGAGTTGCAGGTGATGACCGGGAATGGCCTCGTGGTAGGCGATGGCCCGGGTCTGGTAGCGAGGCTGATCGGACGGGTCGTACAAATTCACGAAGTAGGTCCCCGGCCGCGAGCCGTCGGCGGCGGGCGGAAAGTAGTACGCCCCGGCCACATCCGCCGCGAGGAACTCCGGCACCGGCACGATGGCGCACGACTCCTCGGGCAGCCGCCCGAACCAGTCGGGCATGGCCGCGTCGGCGTCGGCCAGCGCGGCGCGCGCGTCGGCCAGGATCTCCGCCCCGTCGCGGTAGCGCAGCGCCGGGTCCGCGCGCAGGCGCTCGAAGATCTCGGCCTGATCCCGCAGCCCGAACAGCGCGCCGCCCACCCGCGCGTACTCCTCGCGCAGCCGTTCCAACTCGGCCAGACCCAGCGCGTGGATCTCCTCGGCCCCCAGATCGTCGAGGGTCGTGTGCCTGCGCAGCAGCCGCCGGTAGATGTCCTCGCCGTCGGATCCGAGCCAGCACAGCCCGGCCTTGTCGTCGGGTCGTGCCGCGGGGAGCAGTTCCTCGGCCAACGCCGTCCGATACTCGCGCAGGGCCGGGCGGATCACCTCGCTCGCCACCTCGGACAGCGTTGCGCGCCAAGCGGATTCACCGTCCCAGTCGGCCGGGCCGGGGAAGGTGACGAACGGATCGTCCGCCGGATCCGAGGCGAGGTATCCGTCGAGCTGGTTCAGCGACCGCTCGACCACGACCCGCGCGGGCGCGCGCCCGGCCGCCAGCCCCGCCCGGAACCGCTCCGCGGCCTGCGCGAACAGGGTGTCGAACTGCCGGAACCGGCGCACCAGGGCCCGCGCGTTCTCCGGCGCGGGGGCATTGGTCTGCGGCGCCAGGGTCAAGGTCGCCGCGTGCACGCCGTCCATCTGATCGCACGCCATCTCCACCGGCCGCCACTCCAGCTGGTCGACGGCCGAGGCCAGCTCCTGGATCAGCAACGCCCGGGTGATCCGGTCCCGGTCGGTCAACGCCGCCGCGTCGAGGGCCGAAACCCGTTGCAGCAGGCCCTGATACACCCCGGTCAACCGCTGTTCGGCGGCCTCGGAGAGATCCTCGATCCGGTCGTCGAAGCGGCGATCCCCCAGCAGGGTCGCGGCGCCGGGCGCCGCCTCGAGCACGGTGTCCCAGTACTTCTCGGCCAGATCGACGAGTTCGGCGTGCGCGTCCATCACCCCATCATGCCGCGCCCCACGGCACCAGCACGATCTTCCCGCGCACCCGGCCGGATTCGCTGATCCGGTGCGCCTCGGCCACCTCCGCCAGCGACAGCACCCGCGCCACCTCCACCCGCAACCGGCCCGCGTCGATCAACGCGACGATCTCGCGCAGATCCGCCCCGGACGGCTCGACGTAGAACCGGACGTACCGCGGATCGCCCTCGGCGTCGGAGCCCAGCGCGTCCACATACCGTCCCTGCGGCCGCAACACCCGCAGCGAGCGCGCGCCGTAGGAGCCGCCGACGAGATCCAACACCATGTCGACATCGCGCACGACCGTGGTGAAATCCGTTGCGCGGTAATCGATCAGCTCGCTCGCGCCGAGCCCCAGCAGGAACTCGTGATTGTCCGCGCGCGCCGTCCCCAGCACCTCCGCGGCCCGCGCGACGGCGATCTGCACGGCCAGATGCCCGACGCCCCCGGCCGCCGCGTGGATCAGCACCCGTTCCCCGGCCCGCAGCCCCGCGAGCGCCTGCCACGCGGTCGTCGCCGCGCTGGGCAGCGCGGCGGCGTGGACGTGATCCAGCGCCTCCGGCTTGCGCACCAGCGACTCCGCCTGCGCCACAACGTATTCCGCGTACGCGCCGAACCTGCCGAACACCATCCCGAACACCTCCTCCCCCACCGCGAAGCCGGTCACGCCCGATCCGAGCGCGGCGACCGTGCCCGAGACGTCGAATCCGAGCGTGAACGGCGGGTCGCCCAGCAGGACGTGCCCCGCGCGCACCTTCCAATCCGCCGGATTCACCGATGTCGCCGCCACCCGGACGAGCACCTCGCCCGGTCCGGGCTCGGGGCGGGGAATCTCGATGGTGCGCAACACATCCGGGCCGCCGAAGCTGTTCTGACTGATCGCTCGCATACTCCCGATTCTGGGCGCTGTAGTATCCGCTGGAAAGTAGGCACTATTTCCATACCGAGGTACCCGATGGATACCGTGGACTCCTGGATCGGCTCCGACGATCTGGTCGACAGCTACCTGAACCGCTGCCCCGCCCGCGAACTGCTGTCGGTGCTCGCCGACAAATGGGTGCTGCTGGTGCTCGGCGCGCTGCGCGTCGACGGGAAACCCGTGCGGTTCAACGCGTTGCGCCGCCGCCTCGACGGCATCACCCAGAAGATGCTCACCCAGACCCTGCGCACCCTGGAACGCGAGGGCCTGGTCCGCCGCGCGGTATACCCGACCGTGCCGCCGCGGGTGGAGTACTCCCTCACCGAACTGGGCGAGGACCTGGGCCGGTTGACCCATGCCATGGGTTCGTGGGTCGTCGCCCACCAGGGCGAACTGGTCAGCGCCCGAGCGCGATTCGACGAGCGTGAGGCCGATCTCACACCGCCCGAACCCCTACCGGTCACATCCCGGACGGTTGCGTAGCGACCGGCACGCTCGATAGAGTCGGCCGCTACTGGGAACGTTCGTGTTCCTCGAAGACGCGATTGCGGAGTCTCCATGAACGGACGCGCCCGACACGATGTCCGGAATCTCTCGCGACAACTGGTCGGCCATTTCGCCAGGCATGTGGCACCGTGCGCGACCCTGCCCGGTGACGCGTTACGCGGCGACATCACCGCCGTCACCCGCGTCTGCCTGGAACTGACCATCGACGTCCTCGAGGGCCGCTGCCCCGACGACAAGGTCGAATTCCTGCGGCAGGCCGCCGCGGGCTGGGCGCGCGAGGGCATCCCGATCGATACCGTGCACCACGCCGTGCACGAGGGCTTCCGGGTGGCGTTCGATCTGCTGCTCACCCAGACCGAACCGCACGAGCGGCCGGAGAATCCGGCCCAGCTGCTCCTGCAGGTCCTGGACACGATCACCCCGGCGGTCTCGCTGGCGTACGTGCGCGAACACCAGGCGGCGGTCAGCGAGCACCACACCGCCGTGCACACCCTGGTGTCGGCGCTGCTGTCGGGGCATCCGACCTCGACCATGGCCCGGGAGAGCGGCGTGGAGATCGCGCCGGAGTACGCCGTGCTGGCGATGAGCCTGCCCCGCCATCGCGACGAGGACCGGCCGGGCGTGGACGGCAAAGTCGTTGCGCGCCGCAAACTTCGGCGATTGCAGGCCGAGCTGGCCCGCTCCGGTGACGGGCGGGTGTTGTCGCTGCTCAGCGTCGACGGCGGCACCGTGCTCGTGCCCGCGGACGCGATCGCCGACGAGGAACTGGACCCGCTGGTCGCCCGGCTCGCCGAGGCCGCCCAGGTGCCGATCACCGCCACGGTCGTCACCGCCGCCACCGCCGAGATCCCCGACTGCGCGGACCGCGCCCACGAACTCCTCGACACCGTGCTGCGGCTGGGCAGCCCGCCCGCGCTCTACCGCTTCGCCGATCTGGCGATGGAGTACCAGCTCACCCGCCCCGGACCGGGCCTGGACCGGCTCGGCACCCTGCTCGATCCGCTCGACGACCACCCGGATCTGCTCGAGACCCTGCGCAGTCACCTCGCCACGGGCCTGTCCCGCCAGCGCACCGCGCGACAGCTCCAGGTGCACACCAACACCGTCGACTACCGCCTCAAGCGCGTCGGCCAGCTCACCGGTCTGGACCCGACCGAGCCGAGCGGACTGTGGTATCTGCGCGCCGCGTTGGTGGCGCGCACCTACCGCAATCATGCTGAGGGATAGGGCATTTCGGGCATTGTGCCCACCTGTGGGGTGATCATGATCCGGCCCCGGGGCTGTGCGAGACTCGTGCTCGATGATCACCTACTCACAGGCCGCCGTGATCGGGGCGGTACAGGGTGTCACCGAACTCTTCCCGATCTCCAGTCTCGGACACTCGGTGCTGGTCGCGGACTGGGTCGGCGGCAGTTGGCGGCAGGCGAGCCAGGGCCGATCCGGCAGGGGCACAGTGTATCTCGCGGTCGTGGTCGCGATGCACGTGGCGACGGCGGTGGCCCTGCTCGGACACTATCGGCGCGATTGGCTCGCCATCGCGGGCGGTTTCGTGGCGTCGGTGCGCACCGGGCGCGCGGAGACCGTGCCGCAACGGCTCGCCTGGCTGATCATCCTCGCCACCGTCCCCGTCGGCGTGCTCGGACCGCTGCTGGATCACGAACTGCACGCCCTGTCGGTCACCCCGCTGGAGACGAGCGTCGTGCTCACCGCCAACGGCGCGGTGCTGATCGTGGGCGAGGGGCTGCGCCGCCGCAACGAACCGTCGCTCGCGGAGTACGGCCGCCGCTTCGCCCGCCGCCGGGCGCACGGCGGTGTCGCGCTCCTCGACCCGGCGACCCCGCGCCAATCCGACCGTCCCCTGGCGGCTTTGAGCTGGTGGGAGGCGATCGCCATCGGCTTCGCCCAAACCGGCGCGCTGCTCAGCGGTTTCAGCCGCGCCGGGCTCAGCATGGTCGGCGGCCTGTGGCGCGGCCTGGAGAACGAGCACGCCGCCAAATTCGCCTTCCTCCTGGCCACGCCCACCATTCTCGGCGCGGGCCTGGTCGAACTCCCCGAACTGTTCAACCCCGGCATCGCCCCCGCCCGCGGCCCGATCCTGGTGGGCGCGCTCGTCTCCGGCGTCTGCTCCTGGCTCGCGGTGCGCTACCTCGAACGCTACTTCCGCACCCGCACCCTGCTCCCGTTCGCCACCTACTGCCTCGTCGCGGGCGGTTTGTCGATCCTGCACTTCGGCTGAATCACGGTCCCGGCGTCCGGAACGCGCGCCGGTACGCGCCCGGCGTCGTTCCCACCCGGTCGCGGAAGCGGCGGCGCAGGTTGACCGCCGAGGCGAGGCCGACGCGGACGGCGATGGCGTCGACGGGTAGATCCGTCTGCTCCAACAGGTTTCGGGCCTCGGCCACGCGGCGGGCGAGCAGCCAGGCGCCGGGGCTGGTGCCCAGTTGGTCGGCGAAGCGGCGGGCCAGCGTGCGCGGGGAGACGCGCAGGTGCGCGGCCATGTCCTCGACCGTGAGCGGCTTGTCCAGGCGCGCCTCCACCCATTCGAGCAGCCCGTCCAGGGCGTCGGAAGGCGGTGGGGGCGGGGCGAATTGGATCTGACCGCCCTCGCGGTGCGGGGGCAGCACCATGTGCCGGGCGAGCAGCGCGGCGTGCGCGGGGCCGTGATCCTTGCGAACCAGATGCAGGCACAGGTCGATGCCCGCGCCCGCCCCGGCGCTGGTGGCCACGTCGCCGTGATCGACGTAGAGCACATCGGGCTCGACCCGGATCGCGGGGAACTCCCATTCGAGCTGCGCCGCGCGCGCCCAATGGGTGGTCGCCGACCGGCCGTCCAGCAGACCCGTGCGAGCCAGCGCGAACACCCCCGAACAGATCGTCACCAGCCGCGCCCCGCGCGCGTGCGCCCGCAGCAGCGCCCGGCGCACGGCGGGCGGCAACGGCGTCTCCACCGGCAGCCAGCCGGGGATGAGCACGGTGTCGGCGGTGTCGAGCGCCGACAGGTCGCGGGTGACGTTCAGCGCGTATCCCGCGGTCGTCGGCACCGGTCCGGGCCGCTCGGCGCACACCTCGAACTCGTAGTACTGCGGCACCCCGGCCCGGGGTGTGCCGAACACCTCTGCGCCACAACCCAGTTCGAAGGTCGATTGCACCGGCCGCACGAGGGCCACCACACGATGCATGGCAAAAAAGTACCCTATGACGTCTTATCGGACACTGTCCGGACCCCACCGCACGGAGCACGGTAGGAGTCATGCACCCCGAGATCCTCGCCCAGGACGGCTACACCTCGAACACCGCCGCCGACGCCCCGGTCCGCGAACTCTTCCCAGGCGTCCGGCTGCGCACCCTCTGGACCGGACCGAACGGCGCGCACGCCCACCTCCTCGAGATGGACCCCGGCTCCGGATGGCCCCGCCGCGACGTGCACGAACCGGGCCCCGAGGAGGTCTACGTCGTCGCGGGCACCTTCCACGACGGCGCCCGCGACTACGGCCCCGGCACCTTCCTGCACGCACCGGCCGGTTCCTGGCACATCCCCGCGACCACCACCGGCTGCACCCTGTTCCTGTTCTATCCCGAGGGCTGACGGGCCATTCCCGGCGAGGCGACGGTCAGCCGCAGCACGTCGTCGCGACAGGAGAGCACGAGTTCGAACCAGTCCGCCGTCCGGGCGCGCGCGACGACGCCGTCCGCCTCGACCGACGCGTCGACCTTCCAGCCGCGCTGTTCCCAGATCCGCACGAGCACCGGCAGATAGCCGCGCGCGCGATCGGGGGGCGGCGGTTCGAGCCGGAACCGGGCGTCGAGCCGCTCGAACTCCGACACCCCGCCCGCGTCGTCGTCGCAGGGCAGCATCGTCTCGTCCAGCGGTTCCACGCGCAGCTGACCGCCGAGCGCCGTCGACAGTTCGCCGACGAGTTCGTGGATGCGCGCCCGCGCGGTGTCCTCGGTGAGCTTCGCGTTCCACACCACCGCGCGCGCCACCCGCGGCGGCGGACCGGGTGCGGCGACGGGTTCGGGAGCGGTCGCGGGCGGGAAGCCGCGGCTCATCATGTCGTCGAGGGTCGGGCCGAACGGCAGGGGCCGGTCCAGGTTCCCGCCCGCCTCCCAGCCGATGGTCCCCGCGGGCAGATCCGGCGACGCGAAGTAGTACGTGCCGCCCAGCCCCCGCGTGACGAGCATGGCCCGATCCACCGGAATATCCTCGCCCGCTTGCCAATTGCGCACCGGCAGCAGCCCCAGCTCCGCGTAGCTCAGCATGTCGCGCGGCCGGACGGGCCCGAAGGAGACGCGGTCCAGATCGGTGAAGCCCGCGTGCACCGAGGTGAGGAACTCGCGCAGCGCCTCGGGCAGCGCGTCCCAGTGCGCCGGGACGGCGGCGCCGAAGGTGGCGGGATCCCAGCCGATCCGGAACTCGTGCTCCCGGAACCGGTTTCGTATCCCGTAGAGCAACACCCAGTCCCCGCGCAGCAGGCACACCCGCACATCCTCCAGGCAGCGCGCGAGCACCGACGCGAACCTCGGCAGCAGATCGACGACCTCGCGCGGCCACAGCGCCAACGCGGCGGCGCAGCGGTCCCACGCGACCTCGCTGCCCGCGATCCCCGCCCAGCGCGCCGGAACGTGGGCGGCGGCCGCGGACCCGGGCTCGACCAGCAGCGCGGCGCCGGGCCCGAATTCCTGGACCACACGGGCGAATTCGACAGTGTCCACGCCGTCATCCAACCGCATCGCCGGTTCGCCGGGAAACCCCCGAACCGCGAACCGCGGTGCGATCGCGCCCGATCGGCTAGGACGCCGTCAACCCGAAACGCGCGGCGAAGTCCGACATCTGGTCGTGCTGTTCGGCGGCGGTCTCGGTGGTGAGGTTGACCACGACGCGGGTCACGCCGTGCTCGGCGAGTTCGGCGACCCGCTCGGGCGCCAGATTCGCCGAGCCCCACCGGGTGTACTCCAGCGCGGCCGGATCGCGCCCGGCCTCGGCGGCGGCCTTGCGGGCGAGGTCGAGTTGCCGATCGCGTTCGGCCTCGTCGAGCATGCCGCCCGCGAAGTAGCCCTCGCCCCGGCGACCGGCGCGGCGGGCGGCGGCCCGGCTGGAACCGCCGACGTGGATCGGAAGGTCCGCTCCCGCAAGCGGTTTCGGATAACTGCACAGCTTGTCGAAGGCGAAGAACTCGCCGCGATGATCGACGCCCTCCGGCCCGCCCGCCCACAGCAGCCGCAACACGTCGATCGCCTCGTCCGCGCGGCGGCCCCGGCTGCGGAAGTCGACGCCGACCGCCTCGGCCTCGCCGGGCAGCGCGCCGAGACCGATCGTGAGCAGCCGCATCCGCCCCTTGGACAGCACGTCGAGGGTGGCCAGCCGCTTGGCGAGCACGACCGGATGCCGATACGGCAACAGCAGCACGCCCGTCCCGAGCAACAGCCGATCCGTCGCCGCCGCGACGAAACTCAGGCAGTCCAGCGGATCGAAGTACGCCAGCGTCGGCGGCATCTCCCCGCCCCCGTAGTTCGCCCCCGGGTACAACGCGATGTGGTCCTGCACGTACAGCCCCTCGAACCCGCATTCCTCGGCGTGGCGCGCGAACGCGACGAGCCGATCCGGATCGGTCCCGTTGAACGGCGTGCTGTAACTGACGGCGAACTTCACCGATTCTCCTCCGAAAGATAATGCGACAGTTCACATCTCGGCGCGTCATCCGCCGCCGCGAGCTGCCCGCGCAAACGTTCCCGAACATCGGTGAGCTCGGCGATCGCCCCCTCCACCTCGGCCAGCCGACGCCGCAGACTCTCCACCGAATCCGGGCACTCGTCCCCCGACCGATTCCCCGCCCGCAGACAGGTCACGAACGCCCCCGCGTCCGCCAGATCGAACCCCAGCGCCAACAGTTCCCGAATCTTGCGCACGACCACCACCTCCCCCTCGTCGTACACCCGATACCCATTGGCCGACCGCCCCGCCCGCACCAACCCCTGCCGCTCGTAATACCGCAACATCCGAGCACTGATCCCGGCCCGATCCGCCAACTCCCCGATCAACATGCGACCTCCTCACCACACCGACCCCGCCGACGCTAAACCTTGTCATCGATGTCAGAGCAAGCCGTCGCGGCCCCGCACCGTCGCGTCGCACAGCCTGAGGGCCGCGTCGGTGAACAACGGAGCCAGACTCGGCAATGCCTGCGCCCCTTCATGATTCAGGCACGCGCGGATGCGGTCATCGATACCGCCCAGCAGCATGTCGACCATCCGGGGATCGGGCAGCGCGGCCAGTTCCCCGTGCCGCACGGCCGCCCCGGCGACCTCGGTGAGGTAGTCGGCGAACAGCCGATGCACCCGCGCGCGATGCTCGACCAACGGCCCGCCGGCCACCAGCGCCTCCACGTACAACGCCCGGGTGACGGCGGGTGCGGCGGCCAGCACGTCGAGATAGGTCTCGAAGGAGATCCGCACCCGGACGCCGAAATCGCTGTCGTGCCAGCGGCCGATCGCCGCCGTCACCCGATCCAGCGCCCGCTCGACGCCGAAATCGTATGCGGCGGCGAAACATTCGTCCTTACCTGCGAACATGGCGTAGAACGTCCGCCGGGCCACCCGGGCCCGCGCGACGATATCGCCGACGGTGGTGGCCGCGTAGCCGAACTCCCCCACCACGTCCAGTGCCGCCCCGCACAATCGCCGATGCTGCGACGACTCCACCTCCGCGCGACTGAGCCGATGCCTGCCGCGCGGCAGGCGGCCGGCCGTCTCGTCGGTCCGCACGCTCATACCGCCAGGATATGGACAGTCGACCGGTTCAGCAGGACGGGCACGACACCGCACACGTTCGGCGGGCAAAAACGTTTGCCAGAAGGTAGCCTATCGATCGACAAGACGGTCGTCCGTCCTGTCCACCTGTCACACCACGGCAGAGAAACGAGCACCTATGGCGACGATAGGGCAGTTGAGGGCGGCACTGGCGATCCTGGGCGCCGAGGTCGACGAGGTTGCCGAGCAGGTGTGGGGCCGAGAGCTGGCGGGCACCGACACCGCGGGGGTCGAACACGCCATGCTCGCGGGTCTGCTGTACCGCACGCTCGGCGCGGAACTCCGCCGGGCGCTCAGCGAGGCGCCGGATCTGGGCGGCCTGTCCGACCGCGCGGGCGCCGCGGGACCGAGCGGCGTCGCGCTGCGCGACGAGAATCCCGCCGCCCAAGCGCATTTCGAGGCGTACTGGCTCACCGACCGCGTCGCCCAGGTCTACGACGCCGTCGATCGGGTGCCCCCGCCGCTGGCCGCGGCGGCCTATACCGCGGAGGTCACCCGGGCGCTGCTGCGCCTTCATCTCGACGGCGCCGCGGGACGGCCCGACGGCGAATACGCCCAGTGGGAAACGATTCTCGAACAGCTCGACCGTGCCCGGGCGCTGGCGCGGTCCGCCCACGCGGCGGGTGAGACCGCACCTCAGGGGGTTTCGACCGCGCCGGACTGACCGGCCGCCCGCTCCCGCTTGCGCAACACCGAATGGCGTACGCCGTAGGTGAAATACAGCGCCAGCCCCACGACCATCCACACGAGGAACCGCAGCCAGGTCTCCACCGACAGGTTCAACATCAGCCACACGCAGGCGATCACGGCCAGGATCGGCACCAGCGGAACCAGCGGCACCCGGAATCCGCGCGGCAGGTCCGGCCGCGTCCGCCGCAGGATCAGCACGCCGATCGAGACCAGCACGAAGGCGAACAGCGTGCCGATGTTGACCATCTCCTCGAGCGTGCCGAATTCGACGAAGCCCGCCAGCACCGCGCACACCACGCCGACGATGACGGTGATGCGCACGGGCGTGTCCTTGCGGCCGGTGCGCGCCAGCCCGCGCGGCAGCAGCCCGTCGCGCGACATCGCGAACAGCACCCGGGTCTGCCCGAGGTACATCACCATGACGACGGTGGTGAGCCCGGCCAGCGCGCCGATCGAGATGATGTTCTTGGCCCAGTCCACGCCGTGGATCGCGAAGGCGGTCGCGAGAGTGGCGTCGCCACCGGACAATTCGGTGTAGGGCACCATCCCCGTGAGCACCAGCGAGACCGCCACGTACAGCACGGTCACGATGAGCAGCGAGCCGATGATGCCGCGCGGCACGTTGCGCTGCGGGTTCTTGGTCTCCTCGGCGGTGGTGGCGACGACGTCGAAGCCGATGAACGCGAAGAACACCAGGCTCGCCGCGGCCAGCAGCCCGTACCAGCCGAAGGTGCTGTTGCCCGCGCCGGTCAGCCACGAGAACAACGACTGATGCACGCCGGACCCGCCCTCGCCCGGCTTGGACGGCGGGATGAACGGCGAGAGGTTCTCGGACTTGAAGTAGGTCAGCCCGACCACGAGCACCAGCGCGATCACCGCGAGTTTGATGGCGACCGCGATCGCCGACACCCGCGAGGACACCTTGGTGCCGACGGCCAGCAGCACGCCGAGCACGGCCAGCAACAGCACCGCGCCCCAGTCGAAGCTGACCGACCCGAAGTGGACGATCGGCGTGCGCGACCCCATCACCTCGCCGAGGTACTGCGACCAGCCCTTGGCGACGACCGCGGCGGAGAGGGCGAATTCGAGGATGAGGTCCCAGCCGATGATCCAGGCGGCGAGCTCACCGAAGGTCGCGTAGGAGAAGGTGTAGGCGCTGCCCGCGACCGGCGCGGTCGAGGCGAACTCGGCGTAGCACAACGCGGCCAGCCCGCAGGCGACGGCGGCGAAGACGAAGGCGAGCGAGACCGAGGGACCGGCGACGGTTCCCGCGGTGCGCGCGGTGAGCGTGAAGATACCGGCGCCGACGACCACGGCCACGCCGAAGACGGTGAGGTCGACCGCGGTGAGATCCCGCCGCAGTCTCGAGTCCGGGTCGTCGGTGTCGCTGATCGACTGCTCTACGGATTTGGTGCGGAACAACGCGCTGGCCAACCTCTTACTCCTCCGTTGTAGCTGCCCCCCGCTCGACCCGCCTGCGACATAGTATTGCCCGGTTCGCCCGCCGAGATGCACCAGGTCGGCAAAAACTGTCAGCGGAATTCGGCCGTCATCGGGTCAGTCGTTCGATGCGCCGGGTGAACGCGCGTCCGTCGGGCGAGGCCGCCCAGCGCAGGCGGTCGGAAAGGTGTCGGCGGTAGGCGATTTCGGCGTTCTCGTGGTTGGGGCGCGGGAGGACCGAGAGGAAGTAGTCGATCTCGGAGAGTTCGTAGGCGACGTGGCAGAGCGGGAACAGTTTCGGCAGGGCGTCGCGTTCGCCGGGGGTGAGCGGGCGCGTTTCGCGGTAGGCGGCGAGGAAGGCCGCGAGTTGGTCGGCGCGCACGCGCGCGGGGCCGCCCGCGGGCAGCGCGAGCCAGTCGACGGCGAAGCGTTCGACGGCGACGGCGAGGTCGAAGACGGCGGTGGTGCGGTTGGCGAGGCCGAAATCGAAGACCGCGGTGATCTCGTCGCCGGACCAGAGCAGGTTGGTGGGGTGCCAGTCGTTGTGCGTCCAGAGGGGTTCCAGGTCACCGAGTTCTATTGGCGGCCAGGCCAATTCGGTTCGCCAAGATTTGCTCGCCAGGAACGCGGCGAGCGCCGGGCGGGCGGCGGCGTAGGTCCTCGCCGTGGCGATCGGGTCGGTGCAGATCGCGGGGGTCAGGGGGCGGACGGGACGGGCGGGCGCGTCGTAACCGGCTGCGGCGCGGTGCATTCGGCCCAACATCCGTCCCGAGGCGGCGGCGTGCGCCACGGACAGGTAGGGCGTCCAGGAGAACACCCCGCGGTACGGATCCGACCCCGCCCCGCGCGTCTGCATCTCGTAGGAGAAGCCGTCCCGGGTCCACGACCGCACCTCGGGCACCGGAATGCCCTGTCGCCGAAGGTGATCCATGAACCGGTGCTCCTCGGCGAGCGCCGCGCCGTCGCGCAGCGCCATCGGCACGCGCTTGACCACCACCCGAGACCCGTTCCCCATCCGTACCCGGGCCGTGGTCGACAGGGGTCGGGGACTGCGCCACTCGATCTCGACGGCGCCGTCGATCTCGTCGAGAGTCAGTGGCGGGTAATCGGGTTCGGCCACCGGGTCGGCGCCCATGCCCCAGACCCATTCGCCGTCCCGGCCCACCCCGGCCCTACCGTCCCGTCGTTCCGGCGCGCCGGCGCTCCACCATCACCAGGAGTCCGGTGACCGCCCCGGCGACGAGGAACGAGAACAACGACGCCGACGACCAGCCGCCCGGACGCACCCCCACCGCGTCCTGCACCCGCACCCAGAACCGGGCCCACCACGTCACCGATCCCGGATTGAACAGCTGATACACCGCGAAACCCAGCACCCACGGCAGCACCATGAGCGGACGCGCGGGCGCGTGCTCCGACAGATCCCACCCCCGCCGCCCACGGCCGAGGAAGTAGTCCACCACCAGCACCGCGCACAACGGCACGAACACCGACCCGATGAGCAACAGGAAGTTGGAGAATCCGGTGAAGTCGTGCACCCCCAGGGCCAGCACGGTCGCCAGCGCCCCGACCGCCCCGGCGAGAATCCGCCGATCCACGCGCGGCAGCAGATTCTGCAACGACATGGCCGTCGAGTACACGTTCGCGAACGACTGATCCGACTCCCGCAGCACCAGCACGGCGAAGAACACCCAGCCCGCCGCCACCCCGAGGAAGGTGTCGAAGATCCGCTCCGGGTCGCCGCCGACCTGGAGCAACGCGACGATGCCCAGCAGATAACACCAGATCTGTCCCACCGAATAGCCGAGCAGCGTCGCCCCCGACGCCGCGGCCGCCGAGCGCGCGTGCCGGGTGTAGTCCGCGGCCAGCGGCACGAACGAAACCGCAACGGCCAGAGCGGTATCCACGGCCGGGAAGAATCCGCTCCACGAGGTGTCCGGGCTCGGGGGCAGCGGATGCCGCAGCAACTGCACGGTGAAATACAGCATCGAGATCGCCACCGCGACGGTCACGTACTTGCGCAGGATGTGCAGCACCGACAACGGCCACACCGCCATCGCGGTGCACAGCATCCCGGCCGCCACGATCACCGCGACCCGCGGCAGCGCGCCGTGCGTCAACGCCCGCACCCCACCGGAGATCACGGTCAGCTCGTACACGCCCCAGCCGACGCACTGCACGATATTGGCGACCGTGGGCACGTACGACAGGCGAGTTCCGAACAGCCCCCGGAAGTTCGCCATCGCGGGCGCCCCCGTGCGCGCGCCCACCGCGCCCGCGGCCGCGACCATCGCTGTTCCGATCACCGTCCCCAGTACGGTCGCCAGGATCGCGGCGAGCACCGGCAACTGCGGCGAATCCCCCGGCCGCAGGACGAACAGCGCCCCGGTGAATCCGATGAGACTGACCCCGAGATTCACCCAGAACGCCGTCTGATCGGCGAAGGAGAGGCTGCGTGGGGGTTCGGTGGTGAGCGTGAGGGGCGCCTCGGCGTTTCGAGCCCGCCGCTGCTCGCGAGTATCGGCCATAACCCACCCCATGCTAGGTCACGGGCGGTGCCGTCGCGGACGTGGCCCGGCGTGGTGAACTGGTGGAAATACCGATTGCCGAGATCGAATATACGTCTGATTCACAATGTGTTATATCACTCTCGCAATCGGGTCGAATTGTGAGATTTTTCAGCTTGTTCGGCACCTCGGCGAATACAGGAAATGGTCGGAGTTACCGTTTATCCACTTCGACGTTCAGGCGTCGGAGAACCATTTCCCCGTGATCATTAATTCTGCAAAGAGGCAGCATGATGAAGCGAACCCAGAATCGGAAATTACTGCGTCTGGCGATCTTCGCCAGCACATTCGCGCTCACCGTCGGCGCGTCCGGCGCGCTGGCCGGCGCCGAACCGGCCGCGCCGAGCTCGACGACCACGACCACGGCCGCCCCGCCCGCCGCGGCCGCACCCGCCGCGGACGCGGGCACGTCCTCGCTCAGCGCGCAGAAACAGCAGCTCATCGACAAGATCGCGAGCGGGCTGAAGGACAAGTCGAAGCAGCCGGTCGCCGATACGGGGGGAAGTTCGGCGTCGGACACCAAGGGGTCCGGGCCCGAGATGTCGGCGTTCCTGGCGGCGTTCGGGTACTCGCTGCTCAACCCCGACGTCGCCCCGCCCGGGGTCAACGATTGGAGCTGTAAGCCCAGCTCGGCGCATCCGCGGCCGGTCGTTCTGGTGCACGGCACGTGGGCCGACGCCTACGACACGTTCGCGTACATGAGCAAGCCGATCAAGGACGCGGGTTTCTGTGAGTTCGCCTTCAACTACGGCCGTTCCGACCTGATCAACGGGGGCGGCGCCGGTTCGCTGCTGCCCGGCGCGTACGGCACCGGCGATATCCCGACCTCGGCCAAGCAATTGTCGACCTTCGTCGACCGCGTCCTGTCCGCCACGGGCGCCCCGCAGGTCGACATCATCGGCTGGTCGCAGGGCGGCTCGATGACGAACTATTACACGAAATACGAAGGCGGCGGCACGAAGGTCAAAAACCTCATCACCTACGGCGCCACCCATCACGGCACCACGCTCGACGGAATCGGCGCTCTCGGCCGAGCCATCAACAATTTCGGCATCGACGTTCTCGGCCCCATTTCCCTCGTCGTCGGAGTCTCCGGAATCCAGCAGACCGTCGGCTCGGATTTCATCAACAAGCTGAATGCCAACGGCGACACCGTCTCCGGCATCAACTACACCGTCGTAGGCACCCGCTACGACGAGATCACCACCCCCTACGACTCCACCTTCCTCACCGCGGGCCCCGGCGCGACGGTCCACAACATCACCCTCCAGGACGACTGCGGCATAGACCTCTCCGACCACCTGACCATGATGTACTCCCCCCGAGCCCTCTCCATCGCCCTCAACGCCCTGGACCCGACCAAGTTCCCCAACCTGAAATGCTCCCCCAACCCCTGGCTGATCGGAGGCGGCGGCCACCCGTGATGTGAACCCGTCCCGCCGGGCCGTGCCAACGACCCGGCGGTTCGGCATGCCCTCGATGCTCCGGAGCTAGGATGAAGTGCCGCCGGAGCAGAGAGGTTCGAGCCATGAAGCGTCCCGCTGTCACCAAGGAAACGATCAAGCGAGTGGCGCGCAGCTCGACCAAGGCATCCGCCAAGCTCGAACGCCGGATCGTTCCCCCCAACTACCAGCGTTCCGAGCGAGTGGAGAAGTTCCTCGCCGAGCACCGGTCCCGGACCGGGAAGTGATGGAGCCTGGCTACGGGGAGACGCCCCTCGCTCACGAAGAGGCCGAGGCCCTGCAACCTTCCATTCGAGAGGCGTTGGGCGAACCGATCAGCAAGGCTGAGATCTACGATATCGAGCAACAACTCCAAACAGAGACCACAACGAACCTCCTGGCCGAAATCCTTTGTGATGCAATCACGTTGGATGATCTACTCACCGACTTCTTCATCCGTGACCTCCACTTCCGCTTGTACGGCGATCTTTGGCAGTGGGCCGGGAGGTTCCGCGTCCGGGAGATGACCATCGGCATCGCACCTGAACAGATCGCATCGGAACTGAGGAACACACTCGACAACATCCGCTACCGTTGGCAGCACACCGACGACTGGACTCCACGACAGCTGGGCATTGTCGTGCACGCGGAGACGGTGCGGATCCATCCCTTCACCGACGGAAATGGCCGGACGACAAGGCTTCTCGGGGATCTGGTGTTCACCGCCGCGCAAACCGGCGAGACCCTGCAACGGTACGACTGGGACCTCCACAAACGGACTTACATCGATCTCCTTCGGAAGTTCGACGAGCATCGCGATCCTCGCGAGCTCGCCGCGTTCGTTCCGGTGTGCCCGTTCGGTGACTAAGGTTCACCGACGTCTTCCCACGTCCGTTACCCTCGGCGTCCGAACCACGACGAACAGGATGACGCGATGCCCGAGATCACCCCCACCCAAATCCCCAACACCCACCAGGACCTCCTCACCCGCCCCCTGTTCGCCCACCTCTCCACCCTCCGCGAAGACGGTTCCCCCCAAACGAATCCGATGTGGTTCGCCTGGGACGGCACCCACCTCCGCTTCACCACCACCCGCACCCGCCGCAAGTTCCGCAATGTCGAGGCCGACCCCCGCGTCTCCCTCTCCATCAACGACCCCGACCAGCCCTACCGCTACCTCGAGGTCCGCGGCGAGGTCACCGCGGTCGAATCCGACCCCACAGGCGAGTTCTTTCTGTTCCTGGCTCGGCGCTACGAGATGCCGATCACCGAGGCACCGGCCGATGCTCCGGATCGGGTCGTGCTCGTCGTGACGCCCACGGGGACCAGCGTGCAATGACGGAACGAACCTCGGACGTCGTTACGATCGTCCGGTGGTGATGATCCTGCTGACAGGGATGTCCGGGACGGGGAAATCCACCGTGCTGAAGTCGTTGTCCGAGCGTGGTTTTCGCGCGGTCGACACCGATTCCGGGGGCTGGATCGACGAGCCGGACGGTACCGAACGCCGGTGGCTGGAGGATCGAATCGCGGCCCTCCTCGCCGCGCACGAGCGATCGGGGGAAGCGCTGTTCGTCGCGGGGACCGTATGGAACCAATACGTGTTCTACGAACGATTCGACTACGTGGTCCTGCTCAGCGCGCCCGTCGAGGTGATGCTCGAACGCATCGCCGCCCGCGAATCCAACCCGTTCGGCAAGACCGCCGAGGAGCGTGAACGGATCATCGCGGATACGGCGGAGGTGGTGCCGATGCTCCGGGCTGCCGCGACCGTCGAGATCGATACCAGCACCGCGCATCTCGACGATATTGTCGGTCGACTGGTCGAAATAAGCGGGATCCCTAACGGAAGGCGGAGGCGTGGGCCTCGGCCCACTCCCTGAACGTGTGCGGGGCCCGGCCCAGCACCTCCTGGACCGTCGGACGCACGATGGACTCGTCGATCGCGCCGTTGACGTAGAAGTCGAAGAAGGCGTCCACGTATTCGACCGGAGTGTCTCGCAGCATCTCCGTGCGCGCCACGTCGTCGCTGAGGCCCTCGCAGACCAAGGGGCGGTCGGTGACCTTGGCCAGAACGGCGACCTGTTCGGCCGGGGTGAGGGCCTGCGGGCCTGTGGGCCAGAGGATTTCGCCTCGATGGTCGCCGTTTCGCAGGACCGCCGCCGCCACCTCGCCGAGATCCTCCGGATCCAGCACCGCCGTGCGCACCGCCGGGAACGGAGCTCGCACGACGTCGCCCGCACGCAACTGCGGTAGCCAGCGCAGGGCGTTCGACGCGAAGGCGCAGGGGCGCAGGATGGTCCAGGCCGTGTCGGTTTCGGTGACCTCCTGTTCGGAGGCCATCATGTAGCGGGTGACGGCGTTGGAGGTGTCGCCGGTTCCGGCGGAGACGCCGGAGAGCAGCACGATGTGCTCCACGCCGGCGGCGGCCGCCGCGCGGGCGAGGCCGGGGTATCCGGGGAGCAGGAAGGCCGCTCGGACGCCCGAGAAATCCAGGGAGTCGGGTGAACGCAGGTCTCCCGCAACGACTTCCACGCCCGCGGGCAGCGCGGCGCGTTCCGGGTTCCGTACCACCGCCCGCACCGGTTCCCCGGACAAGGCCCGTACCACTTCCGCACCGACGTTGCCGGTCGCTCCCGTAACCAGAATCATGCGTCGATCCTCCCAGGACACCGGCGATTCAGCCGTCCAACCGCCCGGCGATACCGTCCAGCAGCGTCCCCAACCCGAACTCGAAAACCGCCTCCGCCGTCGACCGCGAATCGTTCGGCTCCTGCGGCGCGTCGCTCAGCATCGCCAGCATGGCGGGGTACCGCTCCGCCCGCCCGTACCGGCGGATCATCTCCGGATCGAGCACCGGACCCACATGCCCGCCCACGTCCCGCCCGAGCGCCGGATCGATCTCCAGCCGCGCCACGCCGCCGACGAACGCGTTCACCGACATGACGGCCTCGATCGCGACGCCGGGCGGCGATCCGGACGCCAGGAGCACCGCCATCGGCGCCTCTGCCCACGCGGCCTCGTTCGGCCCCATCCACCGATTGCTCGAGCCGACCCCGAGCACCCACGGATGATCGCGATACAGCTCCCGCGTCCGCCGGGCCCAAAGGTCCAGTGCCGCACGCCAATTCCCGGACGGCAGGTCCAACGGAACGGACATGGTCGAGTCGAGCATCAACGCGACGAGGTCGTCCTTGCCCGGCACATGCCGATACAGCGACATCGTCGCCGCACCCAACTCGCTCGCCACCCGCTGCATCGATAGCGCGCCGATCCCCTCCCCGTCCGCGATCGCGACGGCCGCGTCCACGATGCGCTCCAGGCTCAGTCCGGGCCGGGGACCTCGGCCGGAGGGCTGCTTGCCCGTCCACAGCAGCCGTGCGACCCGAGGGAGTTCATCGCTCATGCTCGCTCCTCACCACTATTGCGTATAACATACGCCTATGCGTATGCAATACGCAGAAGATCCCACGAACCTGGATGGCACTCATGGCGACACCGACAAGAATCCCGAATCCCCCTGCGCCCCAGACGAATACCCGACGCTGGTGGCAACGCCCCTGGGTGGGACCGCTGCTGGTCCTCACCGTCGCGTTCGTCGCGTTCTCCCTGCCGCCCTATCTGACCCTGGACCGGACGCGCTCCCGGATCCCGGTTTCGCCCCGCACTACCCGCTGCTCGTCCTGCACGTCGTGTGCGGATCGATCGCCATTCTCAGCTGCGGTTTCCAGGTCTGGCCGTGGTTCCGCCGCAGGTATCCCGCACTGCATCGGCGGTTGGGCCGCTGGTACGTGTTCGCGGGCGTCCTCCCCGCCGGACTCGCGGGTTTGGTCATCGGCGCGACCAGCCCGTTCGGGCCCGTGGCCCGCGTCAGCAATGTCATGCTCGCCGCCCTGTGGCTGACCGTCACCGCGACGGGCTGGCGCATGGCTCGTCGTCGGCGCTTCGCCGAACACCGGCGCTGGATGATCCGCAGCTTCGCCCTGACCCTGTCGATCATGCTCAATCGCGTCCTGGCCGCCGTCCTCGTGGTGATCTTCGATCCCCAGCTGGAGACGACCTTCCACGGCGACGAGAAACTGATGACCCAGACCGTCGCCGGAATCGGCACCTGGCTCGGCTGGACCACCTGCCTCCTGATCGCCGAATGGTGGATCGAACGCGGCCTGCGCACTCAGCGCGTCAGCGCCTGAGTCCCCAGCACGATGGCGAGCTCCAGCCGCTCGGCGTCCTCGGTGCCGGGCTCGGCGGTGTAGACGGTGACGCGCAGATCGTCCTGGGTGACGATCAGCGTGTCGCAATCGAGGGTGATTTGACCGACCGCCGGATGGTCGATGGTCTTGCGCCGCGCCGGATCACCCGGGGGCGTCGGGTTCTCGGCCTCCCACAGTTCGGCGAATCGCGCACTGCCCGAGGACATCTCGGCGATCGATCGGTGCAACGACCGATCGGCGGGATAGCGCGCCGCCGTCAACCGCAGATCCGCGACGAGCCGGGCCTCGTGCTCGGCCTGCTCCCGAGCCGTGTGCACGACCCGGGACGGCATCCGAGTCACATTGCGCCACACGGCGTTCCGCTCCAGCCCCCGCCAGCTCGTGGTATCGCCCATGAGCGCGTCGTACGGCGCGTTGGCCAGCACCAGCGTCCACCCGGCGTTGTACACGACCACGGGCGTGTGCGACAGCCGATCCAGCAGCCGCTGCACGCTCGGGGTGATCCGTGACGGCACCACATCCGGGCCGGGCGCGGCCAAACCCGCCAGCCGGTACAGCAGATCGCGGTCGCCGTCCGGCGCCCGCAGCGCCCGGGCCAGCGACTCCACCACCTGGGCGGACGGCGCGGTCGCGCGCCCCTGCTCGAGCCGGGTCAGATAGTCGGCGGAGATGCCCGCGAGCCCGGCGAGTTCCTCGCGGCGCAGTCCGCTGGCGCGGCGGCGCGGACCCACGGGAACCCCCACGGCCTCGGGCGGCACCCGGTCGCGCAACCGGCGCAGCGTCCGGCCGAACTCCCACGCTTCCATGACCCCAGTGTGCTCACGCCCCACCGCGACTGTCCTGGCCCTGCCGGTCCTACGAAAACCGGACGACTCCCCACGGATCGAGCACGGCCGCACGCTGATTCCATGACCGATCCCGGAACAGTCCTCATCACCGGCCCCACCCGCAACCTCGGCCGCCACACCGTCCTCGCCATGGCCGACCGTCCCCGCGACCGACGCCCCGACCTGCTGCTCGTCGGCCGCGCCGGATCCGATCTGACCGCGGTGGCCGCCGAGGCCCGAGACCGCGGCGCGACGGTCCACGAGATCCCCTGCGATCTGGCGAATCTCGCCGACGTCCGCGCTGCCGCGGCCACCGCCCGCGACCTGCTCGGCACCGGCGCCGTCCGACCGCTGCACGCCCTGATCGCCAACGCGGGCATCATCTCCACCGACACCCGCCGGGCCACCCCCGACGGCTACGAGACGACCTTCGCCGTCAACTATCTCGCGCACGCCCAGCTGATCGCCGACCTGCTCGGCGAATTCACCGCCCCCGCCCGCATCGTGCTGCTCGGCTCGAACACCTACCACGCCAACGTCTGGCGCAAACTCCTGCACGTCCCCCCGGCCGCCTGGGCCGACCCCGTCGACCTCGCCCGCCCGGCCACCACCGCCCCGAGCGCGACCGCCTCCGGCACCGCCTACTCCAACGCCAAACTGGCCGTCCTCTACTACGCCCACGAACTCCAGCGCCACGCCCCCGACGGCGTGAATGTGACCGTCTTCGAACCGGGTTGGATGCCCGGCACCGCCCTGAGCCGCGGGACCCCGAAGCCCGCCCAGATGATCGGTCGCGCGCTGGCCCGCGTCCCCGGCGTCTCCACCCCGCAACGCTCGGGTCCCCTCCTCGCCGCCCTCGCCCTCGACGACCGCTGGGCCCACCTACGCGACGGCGCCTTCGTCGTGAAATCCGTTGTCGCCGAGCCACATCCGATCGCCACCGACCGCGAACGCGAACGCCGCCTGTGGGAGGCGACCGCCGAACTGCTGCGCCATCGGTCTCACTCCCCCAGCTCCCCGTAGGGCACCACCTCCCTCGTGCGGGTTCGAACACCGCCGGGTGCCGCGGTTACGCCCCCGACAGGTACCCGAGCACCGTGCGGGTCTGGTGGTCCGCGCCGAGTTGGTTGGGGTGGAAGGGGACCGCGAGGCCGGGCGGGTTGATCGACAGCGGGATCAGGCCCTCCACCCAGCGGACTCCGGGCGGCTGGCAGGCGTCGTGACCGAAGCTGCCGGAGTAGGTGTCGACGAAATCGACTCCCGTACTCGAGGCGACCCGTGCCAGCATCCGATCGAGTTCGATGAGCTTGCGGCCCAGCCAGGCCGCGTCGCTGTCGGAGATCGGGATGACCGGGAAGCAGCCGCCCTCGGTCGGGGCGCCGCGGAAGTAGTCGATCAGGAGGATGCGGGCGCGCGGCGAACGCGCCTTGATCCCGGCGATCGCGTCGACGACCTTGGGTTCGGCCGCGGCGATATTCGCCGACATCTGATCGACGCCGTCGACCACGAGCGCGTCCTGGCAGGGCGTCGCGCGCGGATTCACGGTGAGGCAGCGCTCGACGGTCGAGGCCAGGTGCGCGTCGTCGCCGCCGATCTCGAGGGTCACCAGATCCGTTGCGGGAGTGAGCCGATCGAACTGGGGCGCGTTCGTGCCGTCACGCGTGGTCTGCGCCGAGGTGAGCTCGTTCGTCGTCGCGCCCTCGCACGAGGCGTCCTGGAAACGCGCCACATGCAATGTCGCCGCGATCTGCTTCGGGTAGTTGTGGCGGCTCTGACCGCATCCGAGCGGGGCGTATTCGGCGGTGCCCTGGCTCAGCGTGAAATCCGCGGCCCACGAATCACCGAGGGCCACATACTCTTCGAACGCTCCCTCGGCGTGCGCCGGACCCGCGAGCACGCTCACGACGGCCGCCGACGCGGCGACCGAGGACAGCAGCCGGGTCTTGAACACCGACGAACTCCTCCCCCGGAAAATCGCACGAAACCGGACCGCCTTGCGGCCCGAGCATACCCGGCGTACCGATGACCGGTAGTCTCGTCCTGGATGGTTAGTGTGTCCGCCCCCGCTCCGACGAAGTCTCCGGCCCGCTCTCTGCGCCGTCCGCTGTGGCTGATTCCGCCGCTGCTGGTCGTGGTCGCGGTCTACTGGTTGACCCATCCCAGCTATCCGCTGACCGCCATCAGCCGCGAATTCATCGATCTCCAGGTCTATCGCCTCGGGGTGCAGGCGTGGTGGCACGGCGGTGACATGTACGGCTCGCTGCCCAAGACGACGATCGGCATCAGCCTGCCGTTCATCTATCCCCCGTTCGCCGCACTGGCCCTGGGCCCGTTCGCGATGCTGGCCTGGCATCCGGCGAATATCGCGTTCTTCGTGGTCTCGACGCTGGCCCTCGCGGTGACGCTCTATCTGGTCGCCCGGCGGATGTGGCGGGGCAACACCGAACTCGTGCTGTGGGCGACGGCCTGCGCGATCCCGTTGGGAATGCTGCTCGAACCCGTACACTCCACGCTCGACTTCGGCCAGGTCAACCTGCTGCTCATGGTCCTGGTGGCCGCCGACTGCCTGGCACAGCGCCCGAAGTGGCGGCGCGGCATGCTCATCGGCATCGCGGCCGCGATCAAACTGACCCCGGCCGCGTTCGTCATCTACTTCCTGGTCCGCAAGGACTACCGGTCCGCGCTCACCGCCGCGCTCACCGGGGCCGCCGCGACGCTGCTGGCCTTCGCGGTCATGCCGCACGAATCCGCGCGGTACTGGTTCGGCGGCATGGGCAATGTCTCCGGGCTGAGCGGTTCGGCCTTCCACACCAACCAGTCGATCCAGGGCGTGCTGTCGCGTTTCCGGGTGCCCGAACCCGCGTTCACCGCGCTGTGGCTGCTGTTGTCGGCGATCGTGCTGGCGCTGGTCGTGACGGCCATGCGCCGCGCCCACGACGAGCCGGCGCTGATGCTGGCGTTCAACGCGATCTTCACGCTGCTGGTCTCGCCGATCTCGTGGTCGCATCACTGGGTGTGGATCGCCCCGGCGCTGCTGGCCGGTGTCGGCGTGGCCGCGCGGCGTCCGCCGCGGTCGGCGCTGCCGTGGTTCGCGGTCCTGGCCGCGACCGCGACCGTCTTCGTCATCGGCCCGCAGAACTGGGAACCCGGCGACAACAACCGCGAATTCGATTGGACGCCATGGCAACACCTCGTCGGTGACACCTACGTCTGGTTGAGCGTGCTGCTGGTGGCCCTGTTCGTCTTCGGCACGCGCCGCGCCGCCTCCGCACCGGAACCGGACCCCGCCCGCACGTGAGCGACGGGACCGCCGATCGCCGCCTGCTGCGCGGGGCCCGCTCCCGCCTGGCGATCACCCGCCGCGCGGCCGAGATCGCGTCGGTGGACGGACTCGACGGCGTGAGCTTCGGCCGCCTCGCCGACGATCTCGGCATCAGCAAGGCGGGCATCCAGACCCTGTTCCGCACCAAGGAACAGCTGCAACTGGCCACCATCGAGACCGCCCGCGCCGTCTTCCTCGACGAGGTCGTCACTCCCGCCCGCGACCTCCCGCCCGGCCTCGCCCACCTGCGCGCCCTCATCGAGAACTGGCTCGGCTACGCCGAACGCCCGGTCTTCCCCGGCGGCTGCTTCTGGACCGCCACCCTCGCCGAATTCGACTCCCACCCCGGCCCGGTCCGCGACGCCCTGGTCCACCGGCGCGACCAATGGCTGACCCTGCTCCGCCACCACCTCGAAAAGGCCACGGCCGCAGGCGAACTCGACGACACCGACCCCGAGCTGGCCGCCGTTCAGCTCGACAGCATGCTCAACGCCACGAACATCGCCCTGCGCCTGGACGACCGAACCAGCGTCCGGCTGCTCCGCCGCGGGGTGGACGAACTCCTGCGCCCGGCTCCTCGACAGACCCGCCCCCATCATGGACTATAAGTAAGATCAATTTGCTATCGGTTTCCCGCACGCGTTCGGCAGGAGGAAATGCGATGAGCAGTACCTTGTCCCACGGTGGTGGCCGGACGAGGCGGTGGGCGTCATGACCGCGCCGCGGATCTTCAATGCCGGACCGCCCATCGGGGTGGGCGGGCAGCCGACCATCACGCTGGTCGAGGCCAGCACGTTCTGTCTGTCCGATCAGCTGGGGGACATTCGGCCGGGCGGACCGCAGGGGCTGTACTACCGGGACACCCGGGTGCTCTCGCGATGGGAGGTGCGGGTGGACGGGCATCCGCTGGAACCGTTGACCGTGCAGGCGGCCGAGGCGTTCAAGGTGCGGTTCGTGCTGCGCAAGCCGCCGCGGGCGGGACTCGCCGACAGCACCGTCATGATCGAGCGGCGCCGACTCATCGGCGAGGGTCTGACCGAGATCCTCACCGTGCACAACCTCGGCAACGAGGACACCGCGCTCACCATCACCGTGCACGCCGACGCCGACTTCGCCGACCTGTTCGCGGTGAAGGAGGGGCGCACGCATCTGGGCAGCGCCGACGCCGTGGTGGTCGGCGAGCAGCTGCGGCTGTCCGATCACAACGACAACGGCCGCGGCCTGCTGCTCACCGCGACCGGACAGCCGCAGGTGCTGCCGGGCGCGATCACCTGGCGGGCCCTGGTCCCCGCGCACGGCGAGTGGAAGACCACGCTGCTGGCCCAGCCCGTCGTCAACCATCATCCGGTCCGCATGTCGATCACCGAGGAGGACAACCCGGCGCGGCGGATGAAGGCGTGGCGCGCCTCGTCGACCAATCTGACCGCCTCCGACGCCGGATTCACCCACGTGCTGCGGCACACCGAGAGCGATCTGGGCGCGCTGCGCATCGAGGGCACGCCGCGCGGCGACGAGGACGGCGACGGCCCCCCGGCGTACGTGGCCGCGGGCGCGCCCTGGTTCATGACCCTGTTCGGCCGCGACAGCCTGCTCACCTCGTGGATGGCGCTGCTGCTGGACAGCGATCTGGCCGTCGGCACGCTGCGGCAGCTGGCCGAATTGCAGGGCCGCACGGTCGATCCGCTCACCGAGGAGGAACCGGGCCGCATCATGCACGAGATGCGCCGCGGCCCGGCCGGGGACCGGGTGCTCGGCGGCAGCGTCTACTACGGAACCGTCGACGCCACACCGCTTTTCGTGATGCTGCTCGACCAGTGCCGCCGCTGGGGCGCGGACGGCGCCGTCGAGGAACTGCTGCCCGCCGCCGACGCCGCGTTGTCGTGGATCGACCACTTCGGCGACTGCGACGGCGACGGGTTCGTCGAATACCAGCGCAAGACCGATCGCGGGCTGGCCAACCAGGGCTGGAAGGACAGCTTCGACGCCATCAACGACGTGTCCGGTCATCTGGCCGAGGCGCCGATCGCGCTGTGCGAGGTGCAGGGTTACGTCTACGCCGCGCGCATGGCGCGGGCCGCGATGGCCGAGGCGCGCGGCGACACCGACACCGCCGAGCGGCTACGCGACCAGGCCCAGCAGTTGCGCAAGCAGTTCGACGAGGCGTTCTGGATCCCCGAATCCGGTTGGTACGCACTGGCTCTCGATCACCGCAAGCGCCGCGTCGACTCGCTCACCAGCAATGTGGCGCACTGCCTGTGGACGGGCATCGTGCCCGACGACCGCGCCGCGCAACTCATCGAGCAACTGTCCTCCCCCGCCATGAGCGACGGCTTCGGCCTGCGCACCCTCGCCGCGAACATGGGCGCCTACAACCCGATGAGCTACCACAACGGTTCGATCTGGCCGCACGACACCGCGATCGGCGTCGCCGGGCTGCTGCGCTACCGGCATCTGCCCGGCGCGATCGAACTGGCCGAACGGCTGGCCGAGGGATTGATCGACGCGGCGCTCGCCTTCGACGGCCGGCTGCCCGAGTTGTTCTGTGGTTTCCCGCGTGATCAGTTCCGCACGCCCGTGCCCTATCCCACGTCCTGCTCCCCGCAGGCGTGGGCGTCGGCCACGCCGCTGCTGCTGGTCCGGTCGTTCCTGGGCCTCGAACCGAACGTCCCCGGCCGCGAAATCGCCTTGGCCCCTTGCCTTCCCGAGCGCTGGGGCAATATGGTGCTGGCCGATCTGCGCCTCGGACCGGTCTCGGTGACCATCGAGGCCGAGGGCACCGACGGTCGTGTGCACGGCCTGCCCGCCGACTGGACGCTCACCGATTGGACCGGGCGGCATCCGGTCAGCGTCGCACCGATGGATTCGGCCGAGGGTGAAGGGGTATGTCGCGCACAGGAGGTGTGACATGCCGAAGGAATGGACGGCGAAGCAGGAGCGCCAGTACGAGCACGTCAAGGATTCGGCCCGCGACCGCGGGGCGAGCAGCGGCCGGGCGAAGGAGATCGCGGCCCGCACGGTCAACAAGAACCGCGCCCAGTCCGGTCAGTCCCGCACCGCCAGCCGCTCGTCCACGCAGGACAAGTCCCCGCAGAGCCGCGGCGGCCAGCGCTCGGGCACCAATCGGCCCAAGGGCCCGACGCGCGACCAGCTCTACAACGAGGCGCGCCAGCGCGGCATCAAGGGCCGGTCCCGGATGACCAAGGGCCAGCTGCAAAAAGCCCTGGGTAAGTAGGCCCCGAAACCGGGCGGGCTACACTCGGCCTCGTGCGAAGGTCCGGGCTGGTCCACCATGCGCGGGGGTTGGGGTCACACGATCACGTCTGCTGGAGCTTCGAACGGCCCGACGAGTTCCGGCTCCGGGCCCGCGAATTCCTCGCCGACGGGCTGCGGCTCGGCGCCCTGGTCTGGTACGTGGCCGCGGGCGACGCGGCCGAATTGGCCGGGCACCTCGGCGAACTCGACGGGTGGGCCGACGCGCTGCGCGACGGCCGGGCCCGCGTTGTCTCGGTCGAGGAGGTCTATCCCGCCGGACATTCGGTCGATCCCGAGGCCCAGGTGCGCGTCTACGCCGAGGCGACCGAGGCCGCGCTGGCCGCCGGGTACACCGGATTGCGGATCGCCGCGGACGCCACCTCGTTGGTGCGCACGCCCGCCCAGCTCGCGGCGTTCGCGCGGTACGAGTGGCTGGTGGATCGCTACATGGCGACCCGGCCGTTCTCGGCGATGTGCGCCTACCACAGCGCGGAGCTGCCCGAGTCGACCCTGACCCAGCTCGCCTGTCAGCATCCGAATGCCAACGCGGCCTTCGGATTTCGCTTGTTCGGCGCCGCCGCGCATTCCGCCGCGCTCGGCGGCGAACTGGATACGCTCAGCCGCACGCTGTTCCCCACCGTGCTGCGGCAGGCCGCGCCCGCACCCGAGGACGGCCGGTTGACGATCGACGCGACGAACCTGCGGTTCCTCGACCACCACAGCCTGCTCCGACTCGCCGAGTACGCCGCCGCGCGGGACGCCCGCCTGGTGTTGCGGACCGGCTGGCCCGGCGCGGCGCGGCTGGTGGACGTGTTGGAGATGGACGTGCAGGTGGAGGAAGTAGCATGACCCCGACATTCGTGCATCCCGCACTCTTCTACGGGTCGGACGAGGAGTACCTGGACGGGCTCGTGCCGTTCCTGACCGAGGGCGACGGGCCCGCCGCCGCGGCGGTGCCGGGCGATCGACTCCGGCTGCTGCGCTCGGCGCTGGGCAATGCCGCCGACGACATCACCCTGATCGATATGCGCGAGGCCGGACGCAATCCGGGACGGATCATCGCCGGGGTGCTGCGCGAATTCGCCGACGCCCACCCCGATCGGCACGTGCGGATCGTGGGCGAGCCGATCTGGGCCGGGCGCGACGAATGGGAGTATCCGGCGTGCGCGCAGCACGAGGCGCTGATCAACTTCGCCTTCGTGGAACGCGACGTGACGATCGTATGCCCTTACGACACAACGACTCTCGACGACGTCGCGGTCGCCGACGCCCGCCGGACCCATCCCGAGATCTGGGCGGCCGGGCGGCGCTACGACAGCCCGGACTACGAGCCCGACGCCGTCGTCGACCGGTACAACCAGCGACTGTTCGCCTTCGACGACCTGCCGGACCTGGTCGTGGCCGCCCCGGCCGACGTGGCCCGCGCCCGGCACACGGCGGCGGACCGCGCCCTGGGACTGGGCCTGTCGCCGCGCCGCGTACCCGATCTCGAACTCATCGTCACCGAACTGGCGACCAACAGCCTCGAACACACCGACGGCCACTGCGAACTCCGCCTGCGCCGCGAGGGCGACTACCTGGTCTGCGAGACCCGCGACCCGGGCCACATCACCGACCCCCTCGCCGGCCGCCACCCACCGCAGCCCGGCCAGTTCGGCGGACGCGGCCTGCTCCTGGTCCATCGGCTCGCCGACCTGTTCCGCACCTACTCGAGCCCCGAGGGCACCACCCACTACGCCCTGCTCCGCCTCGCGGACTGACGCGGGGCGACAACCGACTCCCGGTCGGGTTCCGCCGCCACACCGCCCTCACCAGCCCTGTTACCCCGAGTAACAATCATCACCCCCCAATTGGGGCGTATCACAACATTCTCGGCCCGCTTTTGGACTACCGTGCTAACACACGGGCCGTCCCTTCGGCTCGTACTCGCCCCAATTCAGCCTGGGGCGATCTCGGATAGTCGGCGCCGCCGCATCAGCGCCCGCGGCGGCGCCGACGCCCGGAGGCTAGCGCGGTCCCCGAGCCGAGGGGTCCTTCCGCACCACCACGGCCACGACCACAGCGCCCGCCGTCACCGTGACCAACGCCGCCACCCGCAACGCGGAGACCGCCCCGTCGGTGAAGGCGTCGACGATCGCGGCCCCGCGGTCCGGGGCCACCGTGAGCGCCTGCGCCACCGTGCGCGGAGTGTGGCCCGAGATCATCGGCAGTCGCCGGGTGAACGTCGCGGTCAGCACGGTGCCCACGACGGCGACGCCCAACGCGCTGCCCAATTCCCTTGTGGCCGACTGCAATCCGCCCGCCACCCCGGCCCGCTCGACCGGCAGGGCCGCGGTGAGTTCGGCGGTCAGGCAGGGCAGCGCCAGCGTGATGCCGATGCCGATCACCACCAGCCAGGCCGCGTAGGCGGGGTAGGGCTGGCGCGCGGCCGTGGACAGGCCGAACAGGCCCAGGCCGGTGGCCAGGAAGGCCGCGCCCAGCGTCGCCGGGACCCCGATCCGCCGCACCAGTCCCGGAACGTAGCGCGACCCGGCCAGCAGCGGCAACGACAGCGGAAGCACCCCGAGCCCGGTCAGCAGGACCGGATAGCCGCGGCCGTACTGCAACAGCGAGGCATTGAGATAGAACAGGCCGAAGCTGCCGAAGAACGTTACCAGCATGCCCAGGCACGCGCTGGCGAGCAGTGGGATCCGGAACAGCCGCGGATCGAGCAACGGTGCGGGCGAACGGATTTCGACCGCCACCCACAGCGCCCCGAGCACACCGCAGCACGCGAACGCGCCGAGCACGACACCGCTGCCCCAGCCCCGTTCGGGACCCTCGATGATGCCGACCAGCAGCGCCACCGTGGCCGCCACGAACAGCACCGTGCCCACCGGATCGAGTCGGCGGTAATGCCGGGCACTGCGCGGCGCGACCAGACCCACCCACAGCGCGCAACCCAGGGCGATCGGGACGATCGCCGCGAACAGCCCCCGCCACGACCCGGCGCTGAGAACCGTTGCGCCACCGACGTTTCCGAGTAATCCGCCGATCCCGGTCATCGCGGCCCAGACCGCCAGCGCGCGGCCCCGACCCTCGGGCGCGGTCGCGTGCACGAGCACACCCAGGGCGTTCGGCAGAACCAGCGCCGCTCCCACACCGGTGATCGCCCGCCCCGCCAGCAGGAGCACGACATTCGGTGCGAGGGCCGAAACCGCCGCTCCCGCAGCGAAAGTCAGCAGACCGGCCAGCAGCGCGCCCTTGCGCCCGAACCGGTCCCCCGCCGCGCCACCCGGAATCACCAGGCACGCGAAGACGACGATATAGGCGTCCACGATCCACAACAGCTGCGCCCCGCTCGGCCGCAACCCGCTCGCCGCGACCATCGGCACCGCCAGATTGATCGCCGCCACCAAACCCACGACCAGGGCCGTACACGCACACACGCACGCGAGAACCGATCCGGAGCGCGGCGGGGACCCGACCGGCTCACGCATCGGCGTACGCTCCCGCCGCGATCTCGCCGAAAGACGGTTTTCGAATACACGCATCGATGTGACCTCCTCAGAAATACGAGTCATAGTGTCTCGAAACGAGAGCATATAACGAGTCACGGTGTCTCGCTATAGTTGTGACGTGGACGACGCGCGCGGTCGAGTGGGCCGCCCCCGCAGCGAACAGGCGCGGGTGGCGGTGTTGCAGGCGGTCGACGACCTGCTGGTCGAGATCGGTTACGCGGCAATGACGATGAAGGGCATCGCCGAACGGGCCGGGGTCGGACGGCAGACGGTGTACCGCTGGTGGTCGACCAAGGCGGAGATCCTGTTCGAGGCCGGTGCGGCCGACGCCGAGCAGGAGTTGGCGATCGAACCCGCGGGGTCGCCCCTCGACGATCTCACCGCCTACCTGGAGGCGCTGGTCCGCTTCCTGTGGCGGTCACCGGCCGGGGCTGCGTACCGCGCGCTGCTCGGGGAGGCCCAGCACGATCCGGCGGTCGCGGAATTGCTCGCGGGCAAGGACATTCTCGGCGACAGCGCGCGCGTGGTCATCGAACGGGCCCTTCCGGATTCGCGTATGCCGATCGAGCGGGCCACGGCGTTGCTGATCGGGCCCACCTTCTTCTGGGTATTGAGCGGCCGTGACCCCGCCGGGCTCGACGCGCGCACGCTGGCGGAGGACTTTCTGCGTCAGGTGTGAGATGTTCGGGCCCGGCTCGACATCTCGGCCGAGCTGGACGTGATGACCGACCATCCCGGCCACGGGTCGGCGACCTGATGGTCGCGTTGCGAAACCTCAGGGTCGGGATGCCGCGGGAAGAGCACCGGCGGCGGGTCGGCGCTGGTTGTCGGTGGTCGATGCCAGACTCGTGCCCATGCGATGTGCACTGGCCGAGACCGGCGACGGCGGGGCGCGGCTGTGCCCGGTCGACGCCGACGGGCGAGCCGCGGGGCCGGTGGTGGTCGAGCCCTCGCTCGTCGAGGCGGTGCGGGCGCGGCCGGAGGTCGAGCGGTGGGTGTGGCGGTCGACGAGTGCGATCTATCGGCGGCTGCTGGCCGCGGGGGTACGGGTCGAGCGCTGCTACGACGTGGAGGCCGCGGAGGCGCTGCTGATCGGGCACGAGGAGGGGCAGTCGGGCCAGGCGCGGTCGCTGGCGGCGAGTTGGGCTCGGCTGCACGGACTTCCGGTCCCGGCCGACGGACCCGCCCGCGCGGCGCAGACCCAGCCGTCGCTGTTCGAATCCGGCCCGGTGCCGCTGCCCACGGGCACCGACGAACTGGACGCGCTGCTCGAGGTCTACGCCGGGCAGCTGGCGCGGACCGCGCGGACCGAACATCCGGAGCGGATGCGGCTGCTGCTGGCGGCCGAATCGGCGGGAATGCTGGTCGCGACCGAGATGTCGCGCACCGGCATCCCGTGGCGCGCCGACATCCATCGCGAGCTGCTGGATTCCCTACTGGGCGAACGCTTTCCGGGCGGTATGGAACCGCGGCGGATGGCGGAGCTGGCCGAGGAGGTGTCGCGGGCCTTCGGCGCGCGGGTGCGGCCCGATCTGCCCCAGGAGATCATCAAGGCGTTCGGGCGGGCGGGAATCCTGTTGTCCTCCACCCGCAAATGGGAGCTGCAACGGGTCGAGCATCCGGCGGTGGAACCGCTGCTGGCCTACAAGACGTTGTATCGGCTCTACACCGCGCACGGCTGGTCCTGGCTGGATCAGTGGGTGCACGACGGCCGCTTCCGGCCCGAATATCTGCCCGGCGGAACGGTTTCGGGCCGCTGGACCACCAACGGCGGTGGGGCGCTGCAAATTCCGAAGATCATCCGGCAGGCGGTGCGCGCCGATCCCGGGTGGCGGCTGGTGGTCGCCGACGCCGACCAGATGGAACCCCGTGTGCTGGCGGCGATCTCACGCGATCGCGGTCTGATGGAGGTGGCCGGGCGCGGGGAGGATCTGTACGCGGACCTGGCGGCGCGCGACTTCGACGGCGACCGCGATCAGGCCAAGATCGCGATGCTGGGCGCGATGTACGGACAGACCTCCGGCGACGCGCTGAAACACCTCGCCGAACTGCGCCGCCGCTATCCGGCCGCGGTGGCCTACGTCGACGACGCGGCCCGCGCGGGCGAGGAGGGCCGTCTCGTCCGCACCTGGCTGGGGCGCACCTGTCCGCCGGTGGACGGGGAGCTCGCCGCCGCCGCGGCGCGGGCGCGAGGGCGGTTCACCCGCAACTTCGTGGTCCAGGGCAGTGCGGCCGATTGGGCGCTGTCGTTGCTGGCGACATTGCGGCAGTTGATCTTTAGGGCCGGGTCGCGGGCCGAACTGGTGTTCTTCCAGCACGACGAGGTGATCGTGCACTGCCCGGCCGAGGAGGCCGAGACCGTCGCGGCGGCCGTCACGACCGCGGCGGAGGCGGCGGGGCGGCTCACGTTCGGGCCGACGCCGGTGCGGTTCCCGTTCACCACGGCGGTGGTCGAATGCTATTGGGACGCCAAGTGATGTGTGCGGCCACCTTGGCCGGGTAGCCGTCGAGCATGGTTGCTTCCGCTCCTCTCCCGCAAGACCGGACCGGCGCGCCGATGCGGGCCGTGGTGACCGGATCCGATTCCGGCATCGGCGCGGCGATCGCGGTGGCCCTCGCGGGCGGCGGCGTCGACGTCGGAATCACCTTCCACCAGGACGAGACCGGCGCCCAGCGCACCGCGGATCAGGTGCGCGAACAGGGCGTCCGCGCGGCGATCCGGCACCTCGATCTCACCGATCCGCCCACCGCCGCGGCCGTCGTCGACGAGCTGGCCGACGAGCTCGGTGGCATCGATGTCCTGGTCAACTGCGCGGGCACCGGCTCGGCGCAGAAGGCGATGGATATGGATTTCGACACCTGGCGGCAGGTGCTGTCGGTCGATCTGGACGGCGCGTTCCTCTGTTCGCAGCGCGCGGCCCGGCGCATGATCGACGCCGGGCGGGGCGGCCGGATCGTCAATATCACCAGCGTCCACGAGCACGCGCCCCGCGTGGGCTCGGCCCCCTACTGCGCCGCCAAGGCCGGTCTGGGCGCCCTCACCAAGGTGCTCGCCCTCGAACTGGCCGAACACGACATCACCGTGAATTCCGTTGCGCCAGGCGAGATCTCGACCCCCATGACCAGCCAAGAGGACACCGACCCCCGCACCGAATCCCGCCCCGGCATCCCCCTCGGCCGCCCCGGCCACGCCAAGGAGGTCGCCGCCGTCGTAGCCTTCCTCACCACCCCCGCCGCCAGCTACATCACCGGCGCCTCCTACGTCGTCGACGGCGGCATGCTCCTCATGGGCCCCCAAGCCAGCAGCACCCTCGACACCCACAAATGGCGCACCCCTTGAAAGGTCCACCAACCCCAGCCGCACCCTTTATTCGAATCCGCACCCCTTCCATAGCTCTGAAAGGGGTGCGGATCCGAATAAAGGGTGCGGCTGGGTTGCGTTAGGGGGTGGGGGTCTTGTCGGGGTTCCAGGTGGCGATGGCCCAGATGACGACTATGTCGAGGGCTATGACGAGGATGGACCACCAGGGGTAGTAGGGGAGCCAGAGGAAGTTGCCGACGATGGACAGGGCGGCCAGGGTCATGGCGGCGACGCGGCCCCAGGTGGTGCCGGTGGCGAGGCCGATGGCGGCGACGATGAGCAGGATGCCGAGAACGATGTGGATCCAGCCCCAGCCGGTGACGTCGAGTTCGTACAGATAGTCGGCGCCGGCCACGAACAACTGGTCGGAGGCCACCGCGGAGATGCCCTCCAGAATGGACAGGACCCCGACGGTGATGAGCAGGACCGCCGCGCCGAGCGAGACCCCGGCGGCGACCGCGTTTCGTGCTCCGGGTCGTGATGCGTGTGTCATGAGCGAGACTCCTTCGCGAGTACCCGATCAGGCGAACGATCAGCTATCCCACATCATGGCACGCGAGGCGACCGCCCGGTCCGCAATCAGGCGATCGGTTCCGGACCCGGCGGAGTGGGCAGTCCGAGCCGGGAGTTCAGCCGGAACGCCCCCCGCCGCCCGTGGAACACGGCCATGAGCAAGGCCCCCGCCAGACCGCTCACGCTCCCCGCGACCGGATGATCCGGCAGCCCGGCCCACACCCCGAACCCGGCGGCGAGCGCGAGCCCGAGAACCCCCGCGACCGCATTGCGCAGCGGATCATTGCCCCAGACATTCGGAAACGGCTCGCCCACCATGCCTTTCACGAAATGCGGCACGGCATTGGCCCCCATGAGCCCGGCCAGGGCGGACAGCAGGATCGTATGCCACACGGCGATCACCCTCACTCTCGGTCAACAAGCGTAGACCGAAGCTAACACCTCGCCGCCCACCCAGTCAACGCGCGTAGACTGACCGGATGAGTTCCCGTCGCGCCGAGCAACGTAATCGCACCGAGGCCCGCATTCTGACCGCGGCCCGGAAGCTGTTCGCCGAACTCGGCTACGACCGAGCGACCATCCGCGCGATCGCCGCCGAGGCCGACGCCGACCCGGGGCTCGTCATGCGCTATTTCGGCTCCAAGGACGACCTGTTCGCCCGCGCGGCGGCGTTCGGCGACGACGACCACGTGACCGGAACCCCCGAGCAGGCGGCCGAACAACTGCTGACCGCACTCGAACACAAACTCGCCGACGAACCCACCGAGGCGCTCGCGGCGCTGCGCTCCATGTTCACCCACCCCGACGCCCTGAGCGAGGTCCGCTCGGGCATGGTCGCCCGGCAGCGCCAAGCCGCGGGCCACCTCGCGCCCGACGACGCGGACCTGCGCGCCGGACTCCTCGGCGCGGTCACCATCGGCGCGGTCATCGCCCGCCACCTGCTGCGCCTGGACGGAGTGGCCGATGCCGAACCGGAACGGGTGACGGCGTTGCTGCGGGGGGCGTTCCACGAAATCGCTTACGGCTCAATACGTTCCGACGATGCCTGACCGAACGTTCGGCCACGAGGCGAAAGTCGTTGCGGTGGAGGACCATTGTCGATATCGCGGGCCAGCGGCCGACCATCCCCGCCGACGAGACCGTCAAGCCGGGCGGCGACGGATTCCACGCATCGACGCGGGCAGAATGGGAGCGTGAACGCGCCAGCCGATCCGGTCCCGACCCGGGCGACCTCGCCCGAGGCCCAGCTCAGCGCGCTGCTCGGCCCGCTGCGCCGGGCGGTGCTCCGACAGACCCGGGCCGCCGCGGATCTGCCGGATCTGCCGGAGGCGCAGATCGAATTGCTGCGGCTGCTCGTCGCCACCGACGGCCTGCCGCCGAGCCGCGCGTCCAGCGAATTGAAGGTGGCGCAGTCGACGATCAGCAATCTCGTGCGGGCCATGACCACCGCGGGACTGATCGAGCGGCGCCCCCTCCCCTCGGACGGTCGGGGAGCGCTGCTCGTCGCCTCGCCGCGTGCCCGCGATCTCCTCGCGCGCTACGACCGGGCCAGTTCGGCCATGCTGCGCGAGGTCCTCGGCGACCTGCCCGCCGCGGACCGGCGAGCCATCGAGGACGCCCTGCCCGCCCTGCGACGCCTGCTGGCCGCGCTGGCCGAAAAGTGACATCGCTCGAATTCGTCACCCGATACCCATGGCTCGAACGCCGGTGTGCCGCTACCCTTTCGCCCTAATACTTTTGCATCAAAAGAAGCAGGAGCGGGACATGGGCGTCTCCATTCCGGCAGCGCGTCGGCGACCTTCGGCCTGGCTGTGGTCCCTCGTCGTGATCCTCGGCCTGCTCACGGCGGCCGTGCCCGCGACCGTCGGCGCGGCCCCCGGCGACGCGCCGGTGACGACCGTGAGCGGTGGCGAGATCAGCGGGCGGCGCGCCGACGGTATCGTCCAGTATCTCGGCGTGCCCTTCGGGGCGTCGACCGCGGGCGAAAACCGTTTCGCGCCACCACGACCCGCTCCCGCCTGGACCGGAACCCGTCCGGCCGTCGAGCACGGCCCGGCCTGTCCGCAGGCCCCCACCCTGCCGACCGGCGCGCCGCTGTGGCCGTCGAGCGAGGATTGCCTGAACATCGACGTCTACGTCCCCGACCATCCCGCCGACGCCAAACTGCCGGTGATGGTGTGGCTCTACGGCGGCGCGTTCGTCCTCGGCGCGAACTCCCAATACGACTCGCCCGCACGGCTCGTGCGCGACGGGCAGGTCATCGTCGCCATCCCCAACTACCGCGTCGGGCCGTTCGGCTTCCTGGCGCTGCCCGAACTCGCCGACGCCGACGGCGGCGCGACCGGCACCTACGGCACCCTCGATCAGCAGGCCGCGCTGCACTGGATCCGGGACAACGCGGCGGCGTTCGGCGGCGACCCGGACAATGTCACGCTGTTCGGCGAGTCGGCGGGCGGCATGAGCGTGTGCACCCAGCTCGCCTCCCCGCTGGCCCGCGGCCTCTACGCCAAGGCGATCGTCCAAAGTGGCTCCTGCGCCCGTAGTCCGCTCGCACCGCCGAGCAAGGAGGTCGCCTACCAGCGCTCGGCCGACTACGCGGCCGCGCTCGGATGTGCCGATCCCGCAAGCCGTTCGGCATGCCTTCGTGCCTTGCCGGTAGGCCGCCTGCTGGACTCCCCCACCACCTCGCTCATGTCGATGAACGTCACCTGGACGCCGATTCTCGACGGCGTCGTGCTCACCACCGACCCCGAGACGGCCCTCGCGAACGGCGCCGCCCGCGACATCCCCCTGATCACCGGCAGCAATACCAACGAGGGCGCGACATTCATCGCCCTGCTGGACTACACCCGCGGCGCCGTTCCGACCGACAGCGACTACCTGGCCTGGCTGCGCACGGAATTCGGCGCCGATACCGATCGTGTCCTCGACCGATACCCGCTGTCGGCCTTCGCATCCGCCACCGAGGCCAAGCGACAGGTGATCACCGACGGATTCTTCGCCTGCCCGTCCCTGTTCGTGTCCCGGGCCGCGCGCCACGGCGGTGGACGGGTCTGGCAGTACCAGTTCGACGACGCGCCCTTGGGCCAGAACCCGGTGCTGCCCGGCGCCTTTCACGCGGCCGACGTGCTGTACGTCTTCTCCGGCGGCGTCGGCCTGCCCTACCCGCTTCCACCCGTAGCCGATCAGCTCTCCCGCCGTATCCAGCAGAGCTGGGCCCGATTCGCCTACACCGGCGATCCCGAGACGCCCGCCTTCACCCCGTGGCCCGCCGAACCCGACCGCACCCTCGAACTGAGCGGTGACCGCGTCCTCGTCGGCGACGGTTTCGAGGGTCAGCATCACTGCGATCTGTGGTCGGAGATCGGACATATCGGGTAGATCGGTACACCCCCTACTGGTTCGGGGTAGATTTGCCGCCGTTCGCCGTACATCGGCTGGTGGTGTCGGTTAAGTTCCTTTCGGAGCGTTGGGACCGAATGGGGGATTTGCGTGGACCGGAGCCGCGCGCGCTCGCGCGGGGCGGTACCGTGTGGCAGCATTGCCCGAAACATCCTGAGTCGCAACGTATTCGATGTAGTACGACGACGGAATGGCTGCTGCTCAACGGGTTTCATCGCAGCGATCCGTCGACAGTTTGGAGATCAACTGTGACCGAGTCGCATTGGCCGACCGCCGCCGCGGTGAACGACGACACCACGGTGATCCGGCAATCGCCGTTCGATCGCGGCGAACCGGGTTTTCCGATGTACGACCAGGCATTCGCCGACGATCCGCACGGCGCGTGCGAGATGCTACGGGACAAGTACGGTTCCCTCGCGCCCGTCGAACTCGCCCCGGGGGTGCCCGCGACGCTGGTGCTGAGCTATCGCACCGCGGTGCGGATCCTGCACGATCCCGACCGTTTTCCGGCCGACCCGCGCATCTGGCAGCGCAGCCTGCCCGCCGGTCACCCGTTGCTGCCGATGCTGGAGTGGCGGCCCAACGCGCTGCGCAATTCCGGTCTGGCACATGCCCGTTACGGTGAGGCGAACCGCGACGCGATCGACGGCGCGGACAAGCACGCGATGCACCGCGCCATCGAACGCATCGCCATCGATCTGATCAACGGCTTCTGCACCGGCGTCGAGGGCGAGGCGATGGTGCGCGTCGACCTGCTGGGCCAGTACATCTATCCGCTGGTGTACCAGGTGCTGGGCCATCTGCTGGGCTTCGAGACCGACACCCTGCAGAAGGTCGGCGAGGGGATGGCGGCCATCTTCGACGCGGCCGGTGACGCCGACGAGGGCAACCGGCTGCTGATGGGCGCGCTGTTCGAACACATCGCGCGCAAACGGGAGTCGCCGGGCCAGGACATCACCTCGCGGCTCATCGATCACCGCAACAACCTCACCGACGAGGAGATCGCGCATCAACTGGTCACCCTGCACGGCGGCGGCAGCGAACCGCAGGTGCATCTGATCAGCAACACGCTGTTGCTCATGCTCACCGACGAGCGGTTCGCGGGCAACCTCCTCGATGGCAGCCTGTCCACGCTGGACGCGCTGGACGAGGTGCTGTTCACCAATCCACCACTGGCGAACTACTGCGTCACCTATCCGCGGCAGCCCGTCGTCATCGACGACACCTGGCTACCCGCACACGAACCGGTGGTGATCAGTATGGCGGCGTGCAACCGCGATCCGGAGGCCCGCGCGCTGAGTGTGCGCGGCAATCGCTCGCATCTGGCGTTCTCGGCGGGCGAGCATCACTGCCCCGCCCGCAAGGAGGGACTCCAGATCGCCCAGGACGCCGTCGATCAGCTCCTCGACGCTCTTCCCGACATGCAGTTGGCGGTCCGGACCGACGAATTGGTCTGGCGCCCAGGGCCGTTCCACCGGGCCCTGACCGAGCTGCCGGTCACCTTCCCGAAATCTCCACCGTTGCATGTCTAGATGAGGAGATACACATGGAGCACACCGACGCGTTGACACTGGACGTCGCGGGCGCCGACATCCAGGGCGAGTCCGCGGCCCTGCGCGAGCGCGGGCCCGTCGTCCCGGTGCTGTTACCCGAGGGCGTGCCGGCCTGGTCGATCACCGATCAACAGATTCTGCGCGGTCTGCTCCTCGACCCGCGGGTCTCCAAGGACGCCCGGCAGCACTGGCCCGCCTTCATCAAGGAGGAGGTCGGGCAGAGCTGGCCGCTGTACACCTGGGTGGCGGTCAACAATATGTTCACCGCGTACGGGGACGACCACACTCGGCTACGGAAACTGGTGCGGCCCGCGTTCTCGCCGCGCCGGACCGAGGCGATGCGGCCGCGGGTCGAGGCCATCGCCGCCGATCTGCTCGACCGGCTGGCCGAGACACCGGCCGGGGAGCCGGTCGACCTGCGAGAGGGGTACTGCTATCCGCTGCCCATCCGGGTCATCTCCGAACTCATGGGCGTGCCCGAGAATTTGGGGCCGGGGCTGCGGACCTGTGTGGACGGCATCTTCGACACGTCGCTGACGCCGGAGCAGGCCGGGGCGAATTACCTGGAGATGCAACGGATTCTGCGTGAACTGGTCGCGTATCGGCGGGAGCATCCCGGCGACGACATGACCAGCGTCCTGATCGGTCACCGCGACGAGGAGGACGGTTCGCGGCTCAGCGAGCAGGAGTTGGTCGACACCCTGCTGCTGGTCATCAGCGCCGGGCACGAGACCACGGTCAACCTGCTCGACCAGGCGATCTACCTGCTGCTGACCCATCCCGAGCAGCGCGCCGCGCTGGAGTCGGGCGCGATCGAGTGGCGGGAGCTGGTGGAGGAGGCGCTGCGGTTCGAGGCGCCCGTCGCGCATCTGCCGCTGCGCTACGCGGTCGAGGACATCGATCTCGAGACCGCGGCCGGGACCGTCCGGATCGCCGCGGGCGAGGCCATTCTCGCCTCCTACGCGGCGGCCAACCGGGATCCGAAGGTGTACGGGCCGACGGCCGAGGAGTTCGACATCACCCGAAAGGAGAAGGACCACTTGGCCTTCGGGTGGGGAAAGCATTTGTGCCTCGGGGCCGCGCTGGCCCGGTTGGAGGCCGATATCGCGCTGTCGGCGATCTTCGCGCGATTCCCCGGAATGCGTTTGGCGACCGACGATTTGGGGACCGTGCCCAGTTTCATCTCCAACGGTCACGGGCGATTGCCGGTATTGCTGGAAGCCTGAGACGGGAAAAGGCCCGGGGCGCGGGAGCTTTCGTGCCGCGTCCCGGGCCTGTCCATCGTCGCGGACAGCAGGACGCGATTACTCGGGCTTGTAATGCGTCGTGGCCGCCTTCACCGACTCACCCTTCTCATCGAGCAGACCGGCGGCCACGAGAGCGGGCTTGGATTTGTCGAATTTGCCCTGTCCCGCCGCGACCTCGACGGTGACCATCTTGGCCTTTCCGTCGCATTCGGCCTCCTGCACCTTCTCCCCCGCGGCCTCGTCCGGACTCGGATTCGCCTGCAGCACACCGGCGGCGAGATAGACGACCTTGTCGTCCTTCGAGCAGCTGTACTTCACCTCGACCTTCGCCGAATCCTCGCTGACCTCGACCTTCCCGATCGACAACTCCGCATCCGGCCGCGCGTTCGCGACGCCGACCCCGGCCATACCCCCGCCGAGCACGAGCGCGGTGAGCGATCCGACCGCCATCATGCGGGGCACCACATTTCCGAGCCGTTGCATCTTGGTCCTTCCAGTTGGGTGAATGGTCCATGGCTATTCGTTGCGGGGAGTGACTGGGGACGGGTGGCGGTGAGGGGCAAATGGTTTGGGTCCGGAATAGCCTATTTGGCCGGGTCGGTACCGACGACCGTCGAAACCGATTCCGCAACCCCTTCGGGTTCAACGGTCGTGGCGAGATCGCAGTAGTCGTGAGGTTTACTATGTATGCCGGTGAGCTGTCGGTCTTTTCGCGAGAATCGAGGCGTGACGGGGAGCATGCGCTGGGTCCAGCATTCGGCGATACGGGCGGCACGACGGACGACGGCGATCGCCAAGGGAAACGCGCGCGGGCTCGCGGATATCGGCCTGTTCTGGTCGATTGCCACGGCACTGGTGGTCGGCGTCCTTCTGGCAGTCGGTATGGAGTGGGTGCTGCGTCGATTCATCGCTACCAGCACTGCTCCCGCCGCGCCGATCGACATCACGAAGTTGTCGCTAACCATTGTCGCCGGTGTCGGCGGCGTCGTCGCGCTGGTCGTCGCGTATCGCCGCCAACGCGATCTGGAACAAGGCCGGTTCGTCGAACGGTTCGGCGCCGCGGCGGCGCAACTCGGCGCTACCGATGTGGCCGTACGCATCGCCGGCGTATATGCGATGGCCGGTGTGGCCGACGAATCCCGTAGGCTGCGCCGTCAGCAGTGCATCGACGTATTGTGCGGGTATCTCCGCCTGCCCTACGCACCCGACCTCGGTGGCAACCACCAGAGCAAAAGTGTCCGAAGAAGGCGCGGTCGCGGCGGCGTAGGTGAGCACGAGGACTATTTCGAATTCCGCCAGAACGACCGCGAGGTACGGACGGCCATCGTTCGTGTCATTGCCGCTCGAGTGCGACCGACCGCTGAATTCAGTTGGTCGGCTTGTGATTTCGACTTCCGCGCCGCTTACCTCGAAGACGCCTACTTCGGTACGTCGATCTTCTCCGGTACGGCCCGGTTCAGCAACGCCAGATTCACCGGCACGGCCGGGTTCAGCGGTGCGACGTTCTCCGGCACAGCCTGGTTCGACGGTGTGACATTCTCCAGCGACGCCGATTTCGACCGCGCGACGTTCCTCGACGCCGCCAGGTTCGACGGCGCCACATTCTCGGACACCGCGAGGTTCAGCCACACGAAGTTCAGCAGCGCCGCGTGGTTCACCGAGGCTACATTCGGCGATACGGCCGGATTCAGCGACGCGAGATTCTCCGGCACAGCCGGATTCGGCGGGACGACATTCTCCGGCCCGGCCGAATTCAGCGGCGTGACGTACTACGGCGACGCCTGGTACGGCGATACGAGATTCGCTGATACCACCAGGTTCGGCGGGACGACGTTCTCCAGCACCGCCTGGTTCAGCGACGCCCGATTCACCGGCCCCACCAGGTTCGGGGGTGCGAGGTTCGCCGCCGACGCCTGGTTCGGCCACACCTCCTTCTCGGGACCCACCTCCTTCGAGAACGTGGATTTCGGAACCGAGCTCGTCTCATTCGCCAATCCGAGGCAGTGGGGTCCCCCGGAGCCGGTCTTCGACTGGTCCACGGACCTCTCCCGAAAACCGCGCAACGTCAAGCCGGACAACTGGCTACCCGCGACGGAAACGTTCGCCGCGCCCGTAAGGTGAGCAGAGGGCCGGAATACTGTCCGTCAAACCCGATCGCGCAGCCCCTTCGCGAAGGCGTGTGCCGCCTCGAGATCCGACGGCCCCGGCCGACCCCGATACCGACCCCCGACCAGCCGGAACGGAAGCCAGGTATCGAAACCGCGGCAGTCGAACGTACCGATGACCTCGAATCCCTTCTCCTCCAGCGAGGTTGACATGCGCCGGAGGTATCGACGATAGGGCGGCTCGGGAAATCCACTGGTGGCGAAGACGAATGCCTTACCGTCCTCCCGCTGTGGTAGCGCGGCCACCAACCGCCGGAGCGTGGGATGAAAGTCCAGATCGAAAATCCCCGAGCCGAAACCGACCAACGTCGCCGCCGCCAAATCCTTCGGATCGACCTCCTCGGGAGCCACGATCACGGCGTCGAGTTCCTGCCCGATCGCCTCGGCGATCCGCGCGGTATTGCCATGGGACACCGACGCGCACACGATCACGGCCGAAGTCTGTGGTTGCTCAGTCGTTTCCATGAGCATGGAGACTCCGGTCGGGGCGGAGGTGTGACAGGTCGAGGGGGTGAGCTGTGACACAGGCTGAAGAAGGATGTGCCCCCGGGCGCGGCGCGTACTGGATCTGCGTGTAACACACTCGACTTCGACACCCGCTGTCACGCAATACAATTCGATAGGTGATCAAAGCCTCACCAGCTACCCGTCGCCTCTTCCTCATCGCCTCGGCGGCCTGCCTCTTCGGCGCTTCCCTCGGCTTCTCCGCGGGCCTGACCCTCAATGTCTACGGCGACCGAATTCCGCGCATCCAGCAGTACACCGCCCAGGAGAAACAGTTCCTCGACGGGCTCGACTCCTACGACGGCCAACTCCGCGTCATGGCGTGGAAATACCGGCGAGAAAGCGTGGACCTCGCCAAAGCCGTCGTCGCCGACCTGCGAACCGAAATCGCCGCCCATCCCAACAGCGACCGCGGCCCGCAACGAGTCTTCGTGGCCCGCCGCGTCACCTACCAATACGCCGTATCGAAGGAGGAGGCCGAGACTTTCGTCACCCTGGCGGCTACCTATCTCGCACCCGAATTGCTGTAGGCCGCAGCTCGATTGCCGGACACCTTGCTGGTTCTCGCTGTCGCAGGGGTGGCCGGTTGTGTCGGCCTGGGCCTGCGCGAGGTGTCGTCGATGTCTTTGCTCGTCCGGATGCACGACGAAGACCAGGTGGCCATCACCACGGCAGGAACGGGATGTGTAGATGCAGTACGTGCCCCCGGTGGGGATCGAACCCACACTGTACGGATTTTAAGTCCGCTGCCTCTGCCAATTGGGCTACGGGGGCGTGCCGGGTCAGCCTAACGGATTTGTACGGGCGTCTCGGAATTGTTTGAGGACTTGATCAGTGGACTCCTCTCATGAGGGCGGTGATCTTAGGGGCCTGGGTGTGGGTCAGGAGGCCGATGGCTATGGCTACCAGGCCGGTCAGGGCGAAGTAGGGGATCTCGGCGTCGGGGGTGTAGAAGCGGGCCAGGACGCCGGAGAGGGCGGTGCCGAGGCCTACCGAGAAGAAGTAGAGGGCCATCATCTGGGCTCGGAAGGCTCGGGGGGCGAGTTGGGTGGTGACGGCCAGGCCGATGGGGGACAGCAGGAGTTCGGAGACGGCGAAGCCGCCGAGGATCAGGAAGACCAGCAGGGCGGGTACGGTTTTGCCGTCGAAACCCGCGAGCGGGACGAACAGCAGGAATGACGCGCCCATGCCCATGACGCCGTAGGCGAACTTGTGCGGGGTGCTGGGGGCGCGGGTGCCGAGGCGGGTCCACATCATCGCGAACAGGGGTGACAGCGCGATGATCCAGACGGGTTCCTCGGAGCCGATCCAGTTCGAGGGGGCGGTCCAGCCGAGCAGCGACCAGTTCATGCGTTCGTCGGAGTAGACCGCGAGCACGGTGAAGATCTGCTGGAACAGCGACCAGAACACGGCGTTGGCGACGAACAGCGGAATGAACGCGCGGACCCGGGTGCGCTCGAGCGGGGTCACCCGCGGATGGGTCAGCATGACCGCGAAGTAGGCGATCGAGGCGACCGCGATGACGCCGGTGGTCACCCACGACAGGTTGCCCAGGGTGAGCAGTCTCGTCGCGATCGCGATCACCACCACGACGAGCAGCACGACCACGAACCCGACCGAGCGGCCGATCTCGTTGGGCCGCAACGGGTTCGGAACCTCCCGCCCGTGCGTGCCGAGGTTGCGCCGAAACACCACGTACTGCGCGAGACCCAGCGTCATCCCGACCGCGGCCGCGCCGAAACCCCAGTGGAATCCGATATCCCGTTGCAGCACACCGGTGATCAGCGGCCCGACGAACGCGCCGAGGTTGATGCCGAGATAGAACAGCGTGAAACCGCCGTCCGCCCGCGCGTCACCCTTCTCGTAGAGCGTGCCCAGCAACGAGGAGGCGTTCGCCTTGAGCGCGCCGCTGCCCAGCGCCACCAGCACCAGGCCCACCCCGACACCGGTGAGTCCGGGCAGGATCGCCAGCGCGATGTGTCCGGCCACCACGACCACGCCGCCGTAGAACACCGTGCGTTCCATGCCGAGCAGGCGGTCGGCGACCCAGCCGCCCAGCACCGTCGACAGGTACACCAGACCGCCGTACGCGCCGACAATGCCCGTGGCCGTGGACTGTTCCAGGCCCAGCCCGCCCTCGGCCAGCGAGTAGTACAGGTAGTAGCCCAGGATCGTGAGCATGCCGTAGAAGGAGAACCGCTCCCACAGCTCGACGCCGAACAGGTTCACCAGCCCGATCGGATGCCCGAACAGCGTCCGCTCGGTGCGCCCCTGTTCGAGGTGGGCCCCTTCCGTCATGCGCTCGACCTTTCCATGCCATCGCAATCTTTCAGCAACCGGGGTTGTGGTCGCCTGAACTCCGGGCGATCCGGGTGTGGATCGCCGCGGCCAGCAGAGTAGCGGGATATGTCTGTCGAGGAAGCGAATTCCGGTCAGATTGTTGGACGCTCGAGCAATTTGCTCACAATGTGCACAAGTGCGGGCGAGCCGCCTTGGCACCGTGCACTACCGCGCACCGGAGCGCGGACGCGTCCTCGAACAGGTGTGTCTACAGCGTCGAGAGCGCGATCCCGTCGAGGATGTCGTGCTCGCTGACGATCAACTCGGAAATGCCCGCGCGCCGGGCGAGTTCGTCGGCGAGCACCTCGGTGATCACGGCCCCGCCGCCGATGACGTCGACGCGGCCGGGATGCATCGGGCCCAGCGCGGCGCGCTCGTCGTGGTTCATGCCGATCAGGCGATGGCACACCGTGCGCAACTCGTCCAGCGGCAGTCGGGTGAGATGCACCTTCTCCGAATCGTATTCGGGTAGATCGAGCGCGACGGCGGCGATGGTGGTCATGGTCCCGGCCACGCCGACCCAGGTGCGCGCGCGGCCGACCGGAACCGTGCCGAACGCCTGCGCCAGCCGCTGCGAGGCGAAGAACCGGGCCGAGGCGACCTCCTCGGGGGTGGGCGGATTACCGTGCAGGCAGCGCTCGGTGATGCGGACGCAGCCGATGTCGGCGGAGTAGGCCGCGGTCACGCCGGTCGCGTCGCCGAGCACGACCTCGGTGGAGCCGCCGCCGAGATCGACCACGACGAACGGTCCCTCGTCGTCGGCGAGTTCACCGACCGCCCCCGCGAACGACAGCCGGGCCTCCTCGTCGCCGGTGATCACCTCGGCCGTCGCGCCGGGCACGACGCGGCCCAGTTCGGCGGCGGCCATGGTGAAGAAGTCGTCGCGGTTGCTCGCGTCGCGGGTGGCGGAGGTGGCGACCATGCGCACGCGGGTGACCTCGTTGTCGCGCATGAGGTCGACGTAGTCGTGCAGGGCGACGCGGGTCCGCTCGATGGCCTCGGGATTGAGCACGCCGGTCGCGTCGACGCCCTGGCCGAGACGCACGATGCGCATCTCGCGGTGCACGTCGGCGAGGCGGCCGTCGGCGTCGACGTCCGCGATCAGCAGTCGAATCGAATTCGTGCCGCAGTCGACCGCGGCCACCCGGTTACTCATCGCGTTCCTCTCCCGCCGAATGTGGCTGGTACCGTTCGTATTTCGGCCAATCCGCGGGAATCGCGGTGCCGCGCAGTCCGGTGTCGGCGGCCAGGGCGACCGCCTCGTCGCCGAGCGGGTTCACCCCCGGGCCCTTGGCCAGGGCGTGCGCCATCAGCACGTGCAGACATTTCACCCGATCGGGCATGCCGCCGCCGCTGAAATCGGTGCCCAGCGACTCGATTTCGTCGCGTTCGGCCAGATAGCCCTCGTGCGCGCGGCGGTAGGCCGCGGCCAGTTCGGGATCGGCGGCGAGGCGTTCGGTCATGCCGCGCATGAGTCCGGCGGCCTCCTGACGGCTCGCCTCGGCGGTCAGCCGGGGATCGGTCAGGTAGTACAGCGTGGGGAACGGGGTGCCGTCGGGTAGTCGCGGTGCGGTCTTCACCACGGCGGGCTGACCGTCGGGCGTGCGGTAGGCCACGGCCAGCACCCCACGCGGCGGGCGTCCGAGCTGACGGGCGACGATCTCGAGATCGGCCTCGCTCGGCTGCCCACCCTCGCGTGCCGAGTGGGTGTCGGGCTGGGTCACCGGGGCGCTCCTTCGGGGGTAGGCGAAACCTGTTGTGCGGGTTGGGGAGTGGACACGCTGCGCCACAGCTCGGTGTACCAGGGGTCCGGTTTGCGCGGGGGCGCGATCTGGGCGGGGACGGGGGGTTGCTCGATGCCGGGCACCTGCACGATGTACGGCGTCTCCCCCGGCATGACCAGGCGCAACCGGTTGCGCGCCTCGGATCGGATGTAGGCCGGATCCTGTTGCTGGGCACGGCGATCGCGCAGCCGCGCCAGATCGTCCTCGAGTTCGTGGCGCTGCTGGGTGAGCTGGGCGGCCTCGGCGCGCTGGCTGAAATACGTGCGCATCGGCACCGCGAGGGTGAGCGCGAGCGCGCACAGCACGGCCGCGAGGATCACCGCCCGCCCGGTGGACAGGCCGAGGATCTTGCGGTCGTGCCGATCGTGCGACTTCGACTTCGCCTTGGCCGCAGCGGTTTCCGGCTTGCGGTCGCGGCGCTGGACCGCGCGCTTGCCCGCGGCGGTGCGCGCCGCGGGGGCCGACGCACCGGCCGCGCGTTCGGGGCGCGATCGGGACGACCGCGACGAGCGGCGTTCTCCACGTCCGGCCGGACTGGTTCCGCGCGCTCGTCGCTCCGTCATCTCACACCTCGAAAGTCGGTACCGATTGATCGACTCGCGACGACGTTACTAGTCCTCGGCGACGAAGCGCGGGAACGCGACGTCCCCGGCGTAGCGGGCCGAATCGCCCAGCGCGTCCTCGATGCGCAGCAGCTGGTTGTACTTGGCGACGCGCTCGCTGCGGGCGGGGGCGCCGGTCTTGATCTGGCCGCTGCCGACCGCCACCGCCAGGTCGGCGATGGTGGTGTCCTCGGTCTCGCCGGAGCGGTGGCTCATCATGGTCTTGTAGCCGTTGCGATGGGCCAGCTCGACCGCGTCGAGGGTCTCGGTGAGGGTGCCGATCTGGTTGACCTTGACCAGCAGCGCGTTGGCGGCGCCCTTGGCGATGCCGTCCTCGAGGCGCTCGGGGTTGGTGACGAACAGGTCGTCGCCGACGAGCTGGACCTTCTCGCCGAGCTGATCGGTGAGGGCGACCCAGCCGTCCCAGTCGTCCTCCGACAGCGGATCCTCGATGGAGACCAGCGGGTAGGCCGAGAGCAGTTCGGCGTAGAAGTCGGCCATCTGCGCGGCGGTCTTGTCCGCGCCCTCGAACTTGTAACCCGAACCGGCCGTGTAGAACTCGGTGGCGGCGACGTCGAGCGCCAGGGCGACATCGGTGCCGAGTTTGTAGCCCGCCTTGCCGATGGCGGCGGCGATCAGGTCGAGCGCCTCGCGGGTGCCGCCCGCGAGGTCGGGGGCGAAACCGCCCTCGTCGCCGAGGCCGGTGGCCAGGCCCTTGGTCTTCAGTTCGGCCTTGAGCGCGTGGTAGACCTCCGCGCCCCAGCGCAGCGCCTCCTTGAAGGTGGGCGCGCCGATCGGGGCGATCATGAATTCCTGGACGTCGACGCTGGTGTCGGCGTGGGCGCCGCCGTTGAGGATGTTCATCATCGGGACCGGCAGCACATGGGCGTTGGGGCCGCCCAGGTAGCGGAACAGTTCCAGACCCGAGGACTCGGCGGCGGCGCGGGCCACCGCGAGCGACGCGCCGAGCAGGGCGTTCGCGCCGAGGCGGGACTTGTCGGGGGTGCCGTCGAGGTCCAGCAGGACCTGATCGACGGTGCGCTGCTCGACCGCGTCCAGACCGATGATGGCCGGGGCGATCTCGTCGAGGACGCCCTCGACGGCCTTCTGCACGCCCTTGCCGCCGTAGCGGTCACCGCCGTCGCGCAACTCCACGGCCTCGTGCTCGCCGGTGGACGCGCCGGAGGGCACGGCCGCGCGGGTCAGCGTGCCGTCGTCGAGAGCGATCTCGACCTCGACGGTGGGGTTACCGCGCGAATCCAGGATCTCGCGAGCTCCGACCTGTTCGATGATGGCCACGAAAACGACACTCCTTCGGCTGTGGACTCCGTCCCGCTCACCGCCGTCCATGAGCAGGTCGCACGGCGAGCCCGTGCACCCGCGAGCCTAACGCAGGGCGCGGGCGGGTACCTCGACCAGATCCCAGCCGCACCCCTTGCATGGAGACGCGCCGGTGACGCGCCGAAAATAATTCTCAGGCGCGACGGCCGACGCTGTACGCGGCCGCGTGATCGCGGACCTTCAGCATGTAGTCGCGGGACTGGTTGTAGGTGAACAGAGCTCGCTGCCAGCCCTCGGGCGTGGTCAGGTCGCCGCCGCTGACACACAGGTAGCGGGCGGCGGTGAGGGCGGCGTCGTCGATGTTGTCCGGGTCGGCCACGCCGTCGCCGTTGGCGTCGACGCCGAAGCGCTGCCAGGTCTCGGGGAGGAATTGGAAGGGGCCTTCGGCGCGGACGTAGACCGGGGCGCCGGTGCGGGCGGTCTCGGTCTCGTCGAGAATCCTTGCGACGCCCGGGGATCCGTCGAGGGGCACGCCGCGGATCGGTGGCCGCACCTCGCCGTCGGCGTCGAGGCTGGAGCCGCCGTGGCTGCCGTGTTTGCTCTCCACCCCGGCGATGCCCGCGATCGTGGTCCAGGCGATCCCGCAATTCGGTTGGGCGCGAGCCATGATCGCCGCGGCGTACCCGTACGCCTCCAACGCGATCACCGGAATCCGCAGCGCCCCCGCCTGCTCCCCCGCCCAATCCCGCAACTGCTCGGCCGCCCGCCCGGGCGCGTCGAGATCGATGACCGGCACCGCCGTCCCCGGCCCCGGCGGAATCCCCTCGGGAATCGGCGGCAACTTCTCCCCGATCCCACACCCCGCCACCCCGACCACAAGGGCCACGAGCACCACCCCGCCCCGCACCACCCCGGCAGAGGCCCTGAACTTCCTCGAACGCACACCCCCATCATCCAGCCTCCCCACCCCTTCCCAGCTGAACCACCCCGAGCGATCCCCAGGACCACGAACCCAGCCGCACCCTTTATTCGAATCCGCACCCCTTGCACGGCTCTACAGAGGGTGCGGATCGGGACTGTCTGAGATCTTGTGGGTCGGATGGTGATCGGAGAAGCTGGGGCGGTTTGTCTCAGCGGAAGGGATCATCGTGTCGGAGGAGTCGAGGC